>DASSMI010000084.1:0-4320 GCA_035688935.1 Candidatus Limnocylindrales bacterium
TGGTGCCGGGGGCTGAGGTGGAGCCCACAATCGGACTTGAACCGATGACCTCTTCCTTACCAAGGAAGTGCTCTGCCAGCTGAGCTATGTGGGCCCGAGTCCAGTCGCGGGATCAGTGGTGGGCAGGGAGGGAATCGAACCCCCACAGTCGAAGACGGCTGATCTACAGTCAGCGGAGCTCACCACCTGCTCAACCTACCCACTGAGGGAGAGCGATGGGCCGAGACTGCGGCCCGTTGGTGACACCCATCGCCCGGATCTGCACTTGGAGCCGACGACGGGACTCGAACCCGGAACCGGCGGTTTACAAAACCGCTGCTCTACCAATTGAGCTACGTCGGCGCGGCGCAGGGCCATACCGCAGAAGGACCCTTCGGCGCCGGGGAATGATACGGTCCGCGGCTTCGGCCGGTCAAGCGCGGTCGGGGTCGCTCCGGACCGTCGTCCGGGACTTCCGCGATCGGGGTTTCGAGGCGGTGACGGTGCCCGGCAGGAGGTCGTCCGAGGCCGCCTCGCGCGGAGTCACCGGTGCCGCAGACGCCGGTTCCGCGGCCTCGGACGCCTTCTTCCGCGGGCGGCGCGGCTTCGCGGGCGGAGGTTCGAGCTCGGCGTCGGCGACGGCCGGCGCGTCCACGGGCGCGGGAGCGGCGCGCGTGCGGCGCGACTTCGCGGGCGCCGGCTCCGGTTCGGGCGGCGGGGCTTCGGTGGATGCCGGCTCCGGCCGTGTCGTCGCTTCGATCGGCGTGTCGGATGGCCCGCCCGGCGCGGGAGGCGGCGGCGGCTCGCCGCCCCGCTGGGCCACGGCGGCGAACAGCAGGATCGACCCCGCGACGGCGGCGTTCAGCGACGCGATCGCGCCGCGCATCGGGATCCGGATCGCGAGGTCGGCTCGACGCCGGACCGCCGGCGACAGGCCCTGGCCCTCGCTCCCCACGATGATCGCGAGCGGCCCGCGTAGGTCGGCCTGATCGGCGGTCATCGGCGCGTCGGCCTCGGCCGCGGCGATCCGCAACCCGCGGATCCGGAGATCCGACAGCACGCCTGGGAGGTCGTCGACCGGAGCCAGGAGGAGATGCTCCACCGCGCCTGCCGAGGCCTTGACGGCCGCCGGGCTGAGCGGCGCCTGGCGATGGGTCGGGAAGACGACGCCGTGGACGCCGGCCGCCTCGGCGCTCCGGAGCAGCGTCCCGACGTTCTGCGGATCCTCGAGCGAGTCCATGACGAGCACGAACGGCGGCTCGCCGCGCTCGACGGCTCGGGCCAGGACCTCATCGACGGACGCGAACGTCCGCGGCTCGACGACCAGGGCGATCCCCTGGTGGCCGTCGAAGCCCGCCACCGCCGTCAGCGTCCCGCCCTCGACCTCGACGACCGGGATCCGGAGGCTCGTGGCGTGGAGGACCAGGCGCTCGAGCGCCTGGCGGCGGCTCGGGACGACGAGGAGCCGCTTGGCGGCGCGGCGGGCGACGAACGCCTCCTCGACCGGGCGGCGCCCGGCGACGATCTCTTCGTCCTCTGCGAGCAGATCCGGCGGCGGTGCGGCCGACCACGGCCGGTCTGGACGCGGTTCGCGATCGAAGGCGGCGCGTGGCCGGAATCCGCGCTCGGGCGGGCGATCCATCGGGGGCCGTGGCGTTCCGGGGCGATCCCCGCGCGGCCCGGGTCCGGGTCCCGGCCCCGGCCGGGGAGGACGTTGCCGATCGAACGGCCGCGCATCCCGCTCGGCGTGGAACGGACGCGGCGGGCGCGGACGGTCGAAGGACCGAGGTCCGTCGAACCGGCGCGGTCCATCGAACGATCGCGGGCCGCGGCTCCCTTCAGCCTGCCCCGGCTCGCGGCCCCGGTCGCGCTCGCGGTCGAAGCGTCGAGGGCCGCGGTCGCCGTCGCGGTCGCGGTCGAAGCGCCGAGGACCGCGATCGTCGCGTGGCCGGTCGTCGCGTGGCCGGTCGTCGCGCGGCCGGTCGTCGCGTGGCCGGTCATCCCGCCACGGGCGGTCGCCTCGCGCGGGCCGTTCATCCGGCGGTGGCCGCTCGCCTGGTCCGCCGGACGATCCGAAGCCGAACCCGCGGCGCGGCCCGGCCGGACCGCGTCCAGCGGGACCGGACGGCCGCGGTCGATCGCGACCCGGGCCGCCCGCGTCGCCCGGCCGACCGGCCGGGCGGTCGCCGCTCGGGCGATCGCGCCGGAAGCCGCCGCCTCCACCACCTCGCGGACCGCCTCTCGGGCCGCCGCCCCCGCGAGGCGGCCGCTCGCCGCTCCCCTCGCGGCGGTCCCGCTTCGGGCGCTCAGCCACGCGCGACCTCCAGGAGCCGCCGCCAGCGCTGGCCATCGCGCGTGTCCTCGACCGCGATCCCACGTCCGGCGAGCTCGTCGCGGAGCCGGTCGGACGCCGCCCAGTCACGGCTCGCCCGCGCCGCCACCCGGGCGTCGAGCAGCGCGCGGGTCTCGTCGTCCAGCTCGTCCTCGGCGGCCGGGAGCACGGCGAGGACCTCGTCGAACGAGCGCAGGGTCCCGAGCGCACGCTCGGCATCGGCGGTCGACAGCGCTCGCGCATCGATCCGCCGATTCAGCTCGCGGACGAGATCGAACACGACGGCGAGCGCGGCCGACACGTTCAGGTCGTCGTCGAGCGCGTCGCCGAACGCCGTATCGGCCGTGCCGAGCAATCCGTCGAGGTCCGCGTCGTCCGGACCGTCCTGGCGGTACGCGCCGAGCGCGGCGACCGCCGCATCGAGCCGATCGACCGCCGCCGTCGCAGCCGCAAGCGACTCGTCGCTGTAGTTCAGCGGCGCCCGGTAGTGGACCGCGATCAGGGCGTATCGGAGCGCCCGCGGCGACACGCCGGCATCGAGCAGCTCAGCGACCCGGGCGATGTTGCCGGTCGACTTCGCCATCTTCGTGCCGCTCGACTGGAGATGGGCGCAGTGGAGCCACGTCCGCACGAACGGGACACCCGTCGCCGCCTCGCTCTGGGCGATCTCGTCCTCGTGGTGCGGGAAGACGAGGTCGATCCCGCCGGTGTGGATGTCGAACGACGGCCCGAGATGCTTCATCGACATCGCCGAGCACTCGATGTGCCAGCCTGGCCGGCCCGGTCCGATCGCGGTGTCCCACGACGGCTCGCCGTCCTTGGGCCCCTTCCAGAGCGCGAAGTCACGGACGTCGTCCTTCGCGTACTCGTCGGCCTCGACCCGTTCGCCGGTCCGCAGCTGCTCGGGGTCGAGGCGGGCGAGCTTCCCGTAGGCCGGCCACGAGGCGATCCGGAAGAAGATCGACCCGTCGTCGGTCCGGTAGGCATGGCCGCGCTCGAGGAGCGTCTCGATGAGGGCCACGATCTCGGGGATGTGCTCGGTCGCGCGCGGCTGGACGTCGGGACGGGTCATCCGAAGACGATCGGCGTCGGCGCGGAAGACGCTCAGCCAATGGTCCGTGAGCTCGCCGATCGACTGGCCGGCGGCCTTCGCGCCGCGGATGATCTTGTCGTCGATGTCGGTGATGTTCATCACCCACCGCACCTCGAGGCCACGCCGGCGCAGGTGACGGACGAGGATGTCCGCGAAGAGGAAGCTCCGGAAGTTGCCGATGTGGGCCGGTCCGTAGACCGTCGGGCCGCAGCTGTAGACGCCGACGCGGCCGGCGACGAGCGGCTCGAGCGGCCGCGTCTCCGTCGTGAGCGTGTCCTGGAGACGGATCGTCATCTCGTCCGCTCGATCGCCGCGACGGCGCGCGCCGAGATGCCGCGACCCGCCCCCTCGAAGCCGGCGAGGTTGCCGGTCGAGGCCTTGACGTTGACCGCCGACGGGTCGACGCCGAGCAGGTCCGCGAGGCGATCGCGGATCGCCTCGAGCCGGGCGCCGAGCTGTGGTCGTGCGGCGACGATCGTGACGTCCACCGTCGCCGGGCGATAGCCGGCCGCTCCGAGCCGCGTCAGGACCTCGTCGAGGAGCACGGAGCTCGAGACGCCGCGCGGGGTCCGCGCGTCCGCGGGGAAGAGCCGGCCCAGGTCGCCCAGCCCGGCGGCTCCGAGCAGCGCGTCGGCGACGGCATGGAGGACGACGTCACCGTCGGAATGGCCGTGGAGCCGGGGTGCGCCCGGATGCTCGATCCCACCCAACGCCAGGGGCGCGCCCGGCCCGAACGGATGCGCATCATCGCCGAACCCGACGCGCGGCCCGGCACCCGTCAGGATCGCCGCGACCCGATCGAGATCGGCGGGGACGGTCACCTTGAGGTTGTCGGGCTGGCCGGGGACCACATGAACGGGAATCGTACATGCCTCGAGGAGGCCGGCCTCGTCGGTGAACGTGTCGGCTCCGGCGG
>DASSMI010000085.1:0-6518 GCA_035688935.1 Candidatus Limnocylindrales bacterium
GTCCAGCCGGCGTCGTCGCCGGTGTCGACCGCGAGCAGGAACGCCTTCTCGACGGGCGGGGTGAGATCGATGTGGGTCGGACGGGCCATCGGCGGAAGGATAGCCGAGGGGTCCGGCGCCGCCGTCAGCGCCTCGTGAGGCGGTCGATCCTGTCGGCCAGCGCTTCGTTCGCCTTCCGGAGGCGGACGACCTCGTCGGCGAGGAGCTTCAAGGCCCGCTCGACGTCCGCGAGCTCGACTCGGACGGCCCGCCGGAGGGCCGCGTCCATGTCGTCCCTCGAGCTCGAGCTCGACCGGCGCCTCGTCGTGCGCCGACGCGTCCCGGTGACGTCCTTGAGGATCTCGCCGATGTCGATGCTGAAGCCGCGGGCCTCGTCGTCGGACATGCCCGGACGGTATCCGCTCGGTGGCGGCCGTTCAAGACGCAATCGGCCAGCCGACACGCACCTGCGAGATGCCGCTGCACGATGTGCGATCCGGTGATGCCCTCCCGGGCGCGACGATCCGGGCATGACGAATCCACGCTCGTATCCCGACGACCGCCCGAACGTCGGCCACGACCCTCTCGAGGACGAGATCGCCGAGCTCCAGGGCGAGGCGCCGTTCGCCGACCAGGACGCCGTGCTCGAGTCCGACGAGATCGAGGAGCCGCGCGTCCCGACCCTGAGCGAACAGGAATGGGGCGTCGCCGCGTCCCCGGACCTGCGCTCCGGTGAGACGGACGATCCGCTCGTCGCGATCGAGGAGGGCCAGACGTACGTCCCGCCTTCCGACCCGCCGATCGTGCCGAGCGACGACCCGGAGGGCATCGAGTCGCCGGCAGGCGAGGGCCACGACGCCGAAGGCGACATGAACGCCCGGATCCGAGAGGAGCTGCGCGCCGACGCTGCGACCACGGCGCTCGCCGATCGCCTGGAGATCGCGGTGATCGGCTCGACCGCGATCCTGCGGGGAACGGTCGACGGGATCGAGGACACCGACGCGCTCGTCGAGGTCGCGAGCCGCGTCGAGGGGATCACCGACGTCCGCGACGAGACGGAGGTCGCGGGGCTCTAGATCGTCGACATCAGCAGGCGGGCGATGTCCACGGCGCGCTGCGTGCGTCCGTCCGTCGCGCCCTCCAGCCATTCGATGCCCGGTTCGGCCCGGAACCAGGTCCGCTGGCGTTTCGCGAAGGCCTGGTTCCGACGAGCGTCCTCCGCGATCGCGGCCTCGCGCGTGAGCTGGCCGTCGAGGACGGCCCACGCCTCGCGGTAGCCGATCGCCGAGAACGCCGGCAACGCCGGATCCCAGCGGTCGCGGAGGGCCCTCGCCTCCTCGATCAGCCCCGCGTCGAACTGGGCCCGGGCACGGTTCTCGATCCACCGCCGGTGCGTCGCGGGCTCGACCTGGAGGCCGAGCCAGGCGCTCGGGCCGGCGTAGCCGCGTGGTGCCGGGAGCGCGACGTCGGCGCCCGCGACCTCGGCGATCTCGAGCGCTCGGACGACCCGGCGCGGATTGGCCGTGTCGACGCGGGCGGCGTGCCTCGGGGCCACCGCTCGCAGGCGCTCGACGAGCGGCTCGAGCCCGACGGCGAGGAACTCCGCTTCCAGCCGGGCTCGGACGGCGACGTCGGACGGCAGGGCCTCGGTGTCGATCCCGCGGGCGACCGCCCGGAGGTAGAGCCCGGTCCCACCGACCAGGATCGCGAGGGCCGGTTCGCTCCGCGCCGCGAGATCCGCCAGGACGGCGCGCGCATGGGCCGAGAAGTCGGCGACGGTGAACGGCTGATCCGGATCGACGAGGTCCAGGCCGTGATGCGGCACGCCGCGGCGCTCCTGGATCGTCGCCTTCGCCGTCCCGATGTCGAGGCCTCGGTAGACCTGCCGGGAATCGGCCGAGATGATCTCGGTGACGATCCCCTCCCCCGCAAGCCGCTCCGCGACATCGATCGCGAGCCCGGTCTTGCCGGTCGCGGTCGCCCCCGCGATGACGAGGAGCGGTGGCAGGCTCACGCCCCGACGAGCGTTCCCCGCAGCGCATAGGGACCGGCGTGGTCGATCCGGGCCCGGACGAGGCTCCCGACGAGCTCCGGTCCGCCGGCGAGGTGGACGAGCTTGTGCTCGCGGCTCCGCCCGGAGACCCGCGGGCCGGTCTCGGGTCGCTCGTCATGGTCGTGGCTCCGGGGTGGCGTGACCGCATCGACCAGAACCTCGACCTCGCGGCCGACGTAGGCCTCGTTGCGCGCGAGCCCGATCGACTCCTGGACGGCGAGGAGCTCGTTCAGTCGGGCGCGCTTCACCGCGGCCGGGACGTCGTCGGCGAGCCGCGTGGCGGGCGTGCCGGGCCGCTCGGAATAGGCGGCCGCGAAGACCTGGTCGTAGCGGACCGTCTCGAGGAGCTCCAGCGTCGAGCGGAACTGGGCGTCGGTCTCGCCGCAGAACCCCACGATGACGTCCGTCGAGATCGCGATGCCGGGGACGGCCGCTCGGATCCGATCCAGCCGCTCGAGGTAGTGCTCGGTCGTGTACTGACGGCCCATCCGGCGGAGCACCGCGTCGTCGCCGCTCTGGACGGGGAGATGGAGGTGCGCGCAGACCGACGGGCAGTCGGCCATCGCCGCGATCAGCCGATCCGAGAGGTCCCACGGATGCGACGTCACGAACCGCAGACGCGGGATCGCGGGCACGCCGTCAGCGGTCCGGATGCCGTCGATCGCCCGGATCAACGCCGCGAGGTCGGGTCGTCCGTGGAGGTCGAGGCGCCGGCCGGCCCAGCGATCGGTATCGACGTCGGCGAACCGCGCCTCAGCCGGGAGATCGTGGCCGTACGAGTTGACGTTCTGCCCGAGGAGCGTGACCTCGCGATAGCCGGCCGCCGCGAGCGCCCGGGCCTCGTCCACGATCTCGTCGAACGGACGGCTGCGCTCCGGGCCGCGGCTGAACGGCACGATGCAATAGGTGCACGTCTTGTCGCAGCCGTAGACGATCGGCAGCCAGGCGCTCGTCGCGGACTCGCGCGCGACCGCGCCGGAGGCGACGGCCGCGGCGCGGGTGCCCGGCAGGTGATCGGCCGCTCCGACGGTCGCCTGGTGGACCGTCGTCAGCGCGGAGCTCGAGACGCCCGTAAGCCCGACCGGGCCCTGCGCCGAGGCGAGCCCGAGCCGGTCGACGAGCTCGGGTTCCTCGTCGGGCCGGAGGAAGAGATCGACCGCCGGAAACCGTCGCCGAAGCCCCGCCCGCTCCGCCTCGCGGACGGCACAGCCGGTCAGGACGACCCTGAGGCCCGGGTTCGCCGCCTTGAGCCGCTGGAGGTGACCCTGGCGGCCGATCACCTTCTGCTCCGCCGCCTCACGGATCGCGCAGGTGTTGATCACCACCAGGTCGGCGGCCTCCATCGACTCCGCTTCGGCGCAACCCGCCGCGAGCAGGCGGCCGGCCATCTCCTCGGAGTCGCTCCGGTTCATCTGGCAGCCCAGCGTCCAGACGTGGAAGCGCGGCAGGGCCGGCGTCTCGGGGCGGAACTGCTCGACGCGTGGGTCCCCGGCCGCTGGCGGCGCGGCAGGCGCCGACCGGGCCGGTCCCAGGAGATCCAGGACGGGCAGCGCGCGGCTCGGGGGCTTCGTCAGCGTCATCGCCCGGGCATGGTAGCGCGACGACTCAGGCGGCCCGGACGGCCGCGATCCGTTCCCCGAGGATCGTCGCGTCCTCGTCGGGGACGCTGAGGACCGCGTGCGCGTCGGCGTAGGTCGAGGTGTCGCCGTGGTAGTCGGACCCGCCGGTCGCGATCAGCCCGAGCGACCGGGCGACGGACGCGACGAGCTCGACGGTCGCTCGGTCCCACGAGATGTAGTGGACCTCGAGGCCGGCCAGCCCGATCTCCTGGAGCTCCCGGAGGAGCGGCATCTGGCCGGGCGCCTCCGAGAAGTGGGCAAGGACCGGGATGCCACGGGCGGCGCGGATCGCCTCGATCGCTTCCCGCGGTCCCATCCCCTCTCGCTGGACGTAGCCCGGGCCACCCCAGCCGATGATCCGGCGGAACGCGTCCTCGACGCTCGTCGCGAAGCCGGCCGCGATCAGCGCTCGCCCGATCGTGGGCCGGCCGAGCGCGTCGTCCCGCGTGAGGTCGACATGCGCGATCTCGGCATCGATCGGCATCCCGGCCTCACGGAGCTTCGCGATCGTCCGCTCGAAGCGGATCTTGCGTGCGGAGCGCTGCTTCGCGAGCGCCGCCTCGAACGCCTCGTCGTCCGGATCCATGCCGAACCCGAGGATGTGCAGCTCTCCGTCCTGGAGCGGGATCCCCCGGGCGAGCGCGTTGATCTCCACGCCGGGGATCAGGTCGATCGGGGCCGGCATCGCTCGGCCGAGGATCAGCTCGCGCCACGCGGCGAGCGTGTCGTGGTCGGTGATCGCGAGGGTCCGGATCCCGGCTGCGGCGGCATCCCGGACGAGCTCGACCGGCTCGAGGACGCCGTCCGATCGGAGCGTGTGCGTGTGGAGGTCGACGGTCGCTCGGCCGGCCCCTTCCGACGGCGTCGCGTCCGCGGGGCGTGCTCGATGACGCGGGCCGCCGGTCGAGGGCATCGGGCGCCTAGACCTCGACGAGGCGGCTGATCCGCTCGATCGCGAGCGCGCGGCCCGTGGCCGGGTCGATGTCGATCTGGGCGGCGTTGAAGATCACGGGCCCCTCGCCGACCTCGAACCGGGTCGGCAGCGCGTTGATGAACCGGGGCAGGACCGTCTTCGGGTCGAAGCCGATCACGCTCCAGATGGGGCCGGTCATGCCGAGGTCCGTCTGGTACGCCGTGCCGCCCGGAAGGATCCGCTCGTCGCCGGTGACGACGTGGGTGTGGGTGCCGACGACTGCGCTCACGCGGCCATCGAGATGGAGGCCCATCGCGTTCTTCTCGCTCGTGAGCTCGCAGTGGAAGTCGACGATCCGGACCGGCGGGAGGGGCTCCGAGCTCTCGTCCAGGAGCGCATCCGCGTCGGTGAATGGGTTCTCGATCTGTTGCATGTAGGTGCGGCCCTGGAGGTTGATGACCGCGATATCGGTGCCGTCGAGGCCCTGGTAGGTGCCCCAGCCGCGGCCCGGGACGCCGTTCGTGCCGTAGTTGAGCGGGCGCAGGACGCGGTCGCTCGACTCGAGGTACGTGTAGATCTCGCGCTTGTCCCAGATGTGGTTGCCGCTCGTGATGACGTCGATGCCGGCACGGAGGAGCGCGTCCGCCGTGGACGCGGTGAGACCCATCCCGCCCGCGACGTTCTCACCGTTCGCGGTCACGAAGTCGATCCCGCGCTCGTCGCGAAGCTGCGGGACGACCTGCTCGGCGGCCTGGCGACCCGGCTTCCCGATCAGGTCGCCGATCATCAGGACGCGGACGGCACCCTTGGGGCGTGGCGCGTCACCGTTCGGCGGGTTGCCTGGTCGGGTGCGTCCGATGGGGGCGATGGGCTGCGTTGGGTCGGCTGGGCTCACCCGCGGGACGATACCGGACGGGCCGCCGCGATGAGGCAGAGACCACCCAGCGCGATCCGGATCGCCGCGCTCGGCACGGCGGCGGAACCGACGATCCCGGACGACCAGGCCAGCAGGTCGACGACGGAGCCGATCACGAAGTAGAACGCGAGCGCCCCGAGTGCGAAGCGCAGCCCGGTTCCCGCAGCGTCGCGCGCCACCCAGATGAGGGCTGCGCCGGTGAGGAGCGCCACGCCCTCCGTTCGCATGAGGAAATCGTTCGTTGGCGACGACGGGATCCCGACGACGGAGAGCATCGCGCCGGGCGCCGCAAGGTACCCGAGCCCCACGAGCGTGAAGGCGGCGGCCGATACGGTCAGCAGGGCGCGGCTCACCCGCGGGACGATACGGGACGCCTGGCGCCCGTCGGCGGTCGAGATGCAGCCAACGCATCAAACGTCACTCGCGAGAGCTCCCGGCCGACAATCGGCGCGCCCATTGCATCGAATGTCGCCGGAAGCGCGCGAATCCGCTGGTTTCGGATCAGATCGGACGGCTCAGGTGCCAGACGATGCGCTGGCTGCATCACGAACGTCCGGATGAGAGGCTCGATCAGCCCTCTGGGTCGACGAGTCCGTCCCACGACCAGCGTGGGATCGCGAGCCCGTCCGGCACCTCGTCCGCGGACTCGTGGTAGCGCGCCATCGGCCCGGTGGTCGACCTCGCGAAGTACTCATGGAGCGCGTTGTGGAGCCGCGGATCGCCGGCAAGGCCCGCGTCCTCCAGTGCTCCGTCGAAGGCCGCGATCGCGCGGCGATCCATCTCGGCGTGCTGACCGTTGCCGCTGTGGAGCCGAACGACCTCCGACTCATTGCCGTACCGGCTCGAGTATTCCCGGCACACCGCCGAGGGCCTCCGCCCAGTACGCGGCCAGGCGCTCGGTGTGGTCGGCGCGGAAGCCGTGGCTGAATGCGTGGCTCACGACCGGGTCGCGGAGGACGCGTTCGTGCCAGGCGTGGGCCAGCCGGAGCAACCCGTCCGACCCGCCGCCGCCTCGTACAAGGACATCGGCCTCACGAT
>DASSMI010000086.1:0-21010 GCA_035688935.1 Candidatus Limnocylindrales bacterium
CGGGCGAGCTGGCGGCCCAGGCTCCAGGACGGCCATCCGGCAGCCTCGCCACCGGAGCCGAGCGCGATGCGTCGACCGTCGAGGAACCGCTCGAGATCGACTCGGTCGGTGCCCTGGAGCGCGGGCAGCGCCCGCACGAGCGCCGGGATCGCGTCATCGCCCAGACCGGCCGCGTATCCGACATCGAGGCCCGACTTGCCATCGGCCGGAACGAGGGCCGGGTTCAGGACGCGCGCGACGTTCTCTTCGGCGATGACCCGCGACGGCCCGACGACATTGATGCCGATGAGGACGACGACCCCGGCCACCGCAAGTCCGTGCAGCAACCAGCGCATCCGATCGCGGACCAGGAGGACGATCGTCAGCGCGATCCCGATCGCCAGCCAGACGATCGAGGCGAGGACGTAGAACCGGAGCTCGGTCCAGCCATAGGCGTCCTGGTAGATCCGGAGGCGGAGGAACGCCGACGCCAGGACGACCGCGGTCAGCACGGCGAGCGCCACGCCGGCCCAGACCAGGCGAGACGTGCGGCGGGCCGCGACGGCGTGGACGGTGGTGAGCAGGGCGCCCGCCAGGAACGCGACTCGGACGAGCTCGAAGAACCCGCTGCGAGCGTACTGCGCGTACGGGAGGCCCGTGGCCGCGAGGGTGTCGAGGCCGCCGAACAGGTAGGCGATCTGGATCACGACGAAGACCGCGAACAGGACGTCGACGGCCACGAGGATCGTCGCCGCCTCGATCGCGCCGAGCCGCAGCCGGACGAGCCCGCCGGTACGACCGGCACCCGACACCGGAAGGCCCGCCGCCGCGGCGCCCAGCGACTGCGGTCGCGGGGCTGCGTCCCAACGGGAGGCGGCGTCGTCACCCTCGAGCTCGATCGCGCGGCCGGTGGCGACCGCAAGGAGGCCCGCGGCCGCCCACGCGATGACGAACGCGACGGCGAGCCGGACCGGCAGCTCGCCGAGATCGACCTCGACCGTGAACAGCCCGCCGACGAGCCGATCGAACGCGGCATCGGCCGCGGCAAAGAGGCTCGTGAAGACGATCAGGATCGGAACCGCGATCAGCACGCCCCGGGCGACGGGCACGAGCCACGCCGGAGCGCGCGACCGCAGCGGATCGGCGCCGTGCGGTTCCGCATCAGCGTCGGTGGGAACCGGGAGCCGCGACAGCGCGGCGGTGACCCGAAGGATTCCGATCCCCGCCCAGCCCAGGACCAGGAAGCCGAGCTCGACGACCGCCAGCGCCGACCGCCTCGTCACGGCGATCCCCGCGAATGCCGCCATCGACGCCCCGATCAGCGCGCACGCCGCCATCGCGTCGAGGACGACGAGCGTCTGGTCGGCGCGGACGGCGATGCCGGCGCTGATCGCGATGGCGCTCGCCGGGAGCCACCAATCGAGCGGATCGACCGGGGTGGCGGTCGGTCGGACGAACCAGCCTGCCGCGAGCAGGACGGCCGAGAGGATCGGCGCGTTGACCCCCAGGACGTTGTCGAGCAGGAGGGCCTGCGTGACGAGGCCGACGAGTGCGGCGAGGATGAGGACGCGAACGGCGATCCGGCGGGTCATGGGCGCGCTCCAAGCGAGGGGATCGACTCGCGGCAGGTCATCCCGAGACGGCTCGCCGCGGCGATGTGTGTCGGGCGGCGGTCTGGCACGATGCGGCGATGGACGACCAGCGCGAGCGCTTCGATCGGATCGCCGCCGGGTACGCGCGCTGGTGGGCGCCGGTCATCGCGCCGGCGGCGGTCACGGTCCTCGATCGGCTGGGACCGGTCATCGGCGGCGGTGCCCGGCGGATCCTCGACGTGGGCACGGGGACGGGCACGCTCGCGATCGCCGCGATCCGTCGCTGGCCGGAGGTCCGAGTCACCGGGATCGACGTCAGCCCCGGCATGATCGACGCCGCGGGCGCGGAGGCCGACCGGCTCCTATCGGCGGACGACCGGCGGCGGCTCGATCTGCGCGTCGCGCCCGCCGATGAGCTGGGACTCCCCGACGCCTCGTTCGACGCCGCGATGTCCTCGTTCGTGCTCCAGCTCGTCCCGAACCGGTTCCGGGCGCTCCGCGAGGTCCGTCGCGTCCTTGGGCCGGGGGGAACGTTTGCCTGGGTCACCTGGCTGAGCCGCCAGGGCGAGGTGTGGGCTCCCGACGACGACTTCGACGATGCGCTCGAGGAGGTCGACGAGGAGCCGCGCGGCTGGGACCCGCCGCGAGACGACATCTCGGATCCCGCCGCCGCCGTCAGCCAGATGCGACGCGCCGGCTACACCGAGGTCCAGGCGGAACCCGACGAGCTCGTCCATCCGTTCACCGCCGACGAGTTCATCTCGTTCATGAGCGAGTTCGACGAGGAGGACCTCGTCACGCACCTCGACCCCGAGGTCCGGCGGCGCTTCGAAGATGCGCTCCGACGGCGGCTCGCGCGCCGGACGCCCGACCAGATGGCGTTACGCCACCGCGTCGTCCGCGTGATCGGGCGCCGGACGGCGCGCTAGACGACCTTCGGCCTCGTCGCGCCCGCGACGAAGTGGGCGTCAGCCCTCGGACGAGTCCTCGGCGGCCGCGGGTGCTTCGCCGCCCTCGGCCGGCTCCGCGCCTTCCGCCTCGCCCTCGGCCGGAGCCTCGCCCTCGCCGGCCGCCTCGGCAGCCGCGGCAGCAGCCTCGGCCTCCTCGGCCTCGAGCGCGGCCTCTTCGGCCTGGAGACGCGGTGCCAGGACCTTCGCGATCACCTCGTCCGGGTCGGTGAGGAGCGTGACGTCGTCTGGGATCACGAGATCGGACACCTTGACGACCGCGTCGAAGTCGACGAGCGGCTCGATCGAGTATTCGATCGACTGGGGCAGGTGATCGGGCAGCGCCCTGACGCGGATGTGCTCGGTGGGATGGAGGAGCGTTCCGTTCTCCTTCTCGACCGCCTCGGACGTCCCGGTGGCGACGAGCCGGACGTCGACCGTCAGCTCCTCGGTCATCTTCACGAGGAACAGGTCGACGTGGATCGGCCGGCGATGGACCGGGTGGACCTGGACGCCGTGGACCAGGACCGGCCGCGCCTTCTTGCCGTGGACCGAGAGGTCGATCAGCGCGTTCGGGCCGGCCTTGCGGCGGAGGAGCTCGAACTCGTGCGCGTCCAGCGAGACGTTCTCGGAGCCTTCGCCGTGGCCGTACACGACCGCCGGGAGGCGGCCGGCGCGACGGATCGCGGCGACCTTCTTGCCGAGCTCGGCGCGCGGCTCGGCCGCGAGGTTGGGACGGCTGGACGTGGCGGTGGCCATTCGGATGGGACCTCGGATTGTCTGTCTGCGGAGCCGGGCGCGACACGCCGACGGTTCGTCGGGGCGCCCGAAATCGGCGCACACCTTATCACGCGCGCGACCGGTGCCCAAACGGCGATCCGGTGTCAGGCGATCTCGGGAGCCAGCCATCCCTTCGATTCGGCGACGCGCGCCGCTTCGGCGCGATTCCGCGAGCCCGTCTTCTGGATCGCGGCCGAGAGGTGGTTCCGAACGGTCCCTTCGCTGAGCGACAGGTGGTCGGCGATCTCGGCGATCGTCGCCAGATCGAGCGACGCGGCGAGGACTTCGCGTTCCCGTGGCGACAGCGGGTTCGTCCCCTCGGTGAGCGCGTCCAGCGCGAGGGATGGATCGACGACCCGGCGCCCGGCGGCAACGGAGCGGATCGCGTCGGCGAGCTGCGCGGCCGGGGCGTCCTTCAGCAGGAAACCCATCGCGCCCCCCTCCATCGCACGCCGCAGATAGCCGGGCCGCCCGAACGTTGTCACGACGATCACCCTGCATGACGGGAGCGCGGTCCGGACCTGGGCGGCGACCGACAGGCCGTCGAGACCAGGCATCTCGACGTCGAGCAGCGCCACATCGGGTCGAGTCGCAAGCGCGCGGCCGAGGACCTCGTCGCCCCGGGCGACCTCAGCGACGACCTCGAGGTCGGGCTCGAGCCGGAGCAGCGCCGCGATCGCTCCGCGGACGAGCGCCTGATCCTCCGCGAGGAGGACTCGGATCACCTGGTCGACTCCGGAAGGACGGCGCCGATGCCGAGCGGCGCCGTGACGCGTAGCCGGAACCCGCCGTCAGGTGTCGGACCCGACTCCAACCGTCCGCCGATGAGGGCGATCCGCTCGCGCAGGCCGGCGAGTCCCGTGCCGGACGCCGCGGTACCCGAAGCGTGCGGGTCCGGCAGCGCTGGCGCGTCCGGCACGGTGGGACGCCGGTCGTTGCGGATCTCAACCGCGGCTTGACCGGCGTTGTGCTCCACCACGATCTCGGCGCTTCGGGCGTCGCCGTGGCGGACGACGTTCGTGACGCCCTCGCGGACGGCCCAGGCCAGCGCCGCGTCGACCGCGTCCGGGAGGCCCTCCGGCGCCGGCTCGACGCGAGCCTCGATGCCCGCAGCCGCGAACGTCGAACGAGCACCCGCGAGCTCGTTCGCGAGCGATGGCTGCCGGACCCCGCGGATCGTCTCGCGGACTGACGCGAGCGCCTCGCGGGCGACCCGTTCGACGTCCGCAATCTCGGCCTTCGCCCGTCGCGGTTGGGCGTCCAGCACGCGCCCGGCGAGCTCGCTCTTGAGCGTGATCACCGACAGGCTGTGGCCAAGCGTGTCGTGCAGGTCGCGGGCGATCCGGGCTCGCTCGTCGGCGACGGCGAGCCGAGCCAGCTCGTGTCGCGCGGCCACGAGCTGGCGGTTCGTCCGGCGGACGGCGACGGCGCTGTACACCGTCGTCCCGATGACGGTCACCGAGAGCCCCTGGATGAATGCGGCGCCCGGATCGCCGTTGATCACGACGAATGCGCCGGCGGCGCCGAGTCCCGCCGCGACCATCATTGCGACCGCGAGTCGCCCCAGCCGGATGGTCGATGCAGCCACGGACGCGTAGTAGAAGAACGCGAACCAGCCGGCGTCCGGCCGGTACAGGCAGAGCGCGAGGGCGATGACGAGGAGTGCCGAGACGGCGACGGCGGACGGGCCCACGCGACGGATCGCGGTCCGAGCGTCCATCGGTGTCGGCGGCGCGATGCCGGCCGGCAGCTGAGGCGGCGAGCGGAAGTTGATCATCGTGACGGCCGCGAACAGGGCGGTACCACCACCCACGAGGGCGATCTCGACCGCGTCCGGCCGAAACGAGAGGACGTTGACGATCGGGAACGCGATGAACAGGACGGCGACGAGCCGGTAGAACGGCCGCCATGCGCCGTCGCGCGGAGTGGCCGCGAAGCCATCCGCGCGGGGCGTACGGGGGCCCAGCGGACCAGTCATGCGCGAGCGCGCTGCTCCGCGCTGCGGTATCGCCACGCGACGAGCGCGAACGCCACGATCGCGTAGCCGGCGATGACGAGGACGTCGACGGGATCGACGCCACGGCCGTCGACCGCGGTCCACCCGAGGTTGGCGAGGTGGTAGGTCGGCATGATCCGCGCGATCGTAGCGAGGCCGTCGGGGAAGGTCGACACCGGCGCCCACAACCCGCCGAGGATCGACGTCGCGAGGTACGTCAGCGTCACGGCCCCCTGCGCGGAGCCGGGATCGAACGTGAACCCGAGCAGCAGCCCGAACGCGGCGAACGGGATCACGCCGAAGGCAAGCCCGGTCACGAGCTGGACCCACGTCGCGGGCGCGAGCGACACATGGTTGACGACGACTGCCACGAGGCTCACGAGGCCGACTGCCGGAAGCGCCGTCAGGTAGGCGACCACGAGCTTCGTCGCGACCCAGGCCGCCGACGGCAGCGGCGTGATCCGGAGCTGTCGCGTCCAGCCCATCGCGCGCTCCTGCGCGATGGGCACCGCGGTCGTCAGGGCTGCGCCGACCATGCCGTACGCAGCCATCGACACCAGGAAGAACGACTGGAAGGCGGGATCCGATGGACTGGCAGCTTTGCCCTGGAGGACGCCTGTGTACAGGAGGTAGAAGACGACCGGGAATCCGATCCCGAACATGAGATAGCGGCGGTTCCGAGCCGCCCTGGTGAGCTCGAGGCGGGCGTACGAGCCGAGGGCCCGGACGGGGCTGGGGGACGTGATCGAGGTGGAGGCGATGGCAGTCATGGTGGTTCTCCGGGTGATGAATCCGAGGGTGCCTACGCGCCGTCGGCGATGAGGGCGAGGAACGCGTCTTCGAGGTCGGGGCCGCTGATCTCGACGTCGCGGATCGCGAGGTCCGAGGCGAACAATGCCCGGGCCGTCGCGTCCGAGTCCGTCGTCTCGAGGACCGCGCCGTCGCCGCGGAGGGCGACCGCTGTCACGGCCGGCAGCGCGCGGTACACCGCTCCATCCGTGCTGTCCGTCCGGAACGCGATCCGGCGGCGCCCACGCGTCGCTGCCTTGATCTGGCTGGCCGTCCCGTCGGCGACGATCCGGCCGCGATCGAGAACGACGATCCGCGAGGCGACCTGATCGGCTTCCTCGAGGTAATGGGTCGCGAAGAGGATCGTCCGGCCTTCCTCGGCGAACGAGCGCATGTCCGCCCAGAAGGCATGACGCGACTCGACGTCCATCGCAACCGTGGGCTCGTCGAGGAACAGGAGATCCGGGTTGCCCGCGATCGCGAGGGCGAACCGGACGCGCTGCTGCTCGCCACTGGAGAGTGTCTCGGTGCGACGACCGGCGAGGGCCGTGAGACCGGCGCGGCGTAGCACGTCAACCGTCCCCATCGGCCGCGGCGAGAGGTTGCGGACGAGCTCCACGAGCTCGCGGACTCGGGCCAGGGCCGGCAGCCCGGACTCTTGGAGCATCGCGCCGACGCGGCCGCTCCGGACGGCGGCACGGGGCTCGCGGCCGAGGACGCTGACTCCGCCGGCGCTGGGCTCGAGGAGCCCGAGCATCAGCGAGATCGCGGTGGACTTGCCGGCGCCGTTGGGGCCGAGGAGGGCGACGGTCTCGCCGGCGCCGATCCTCAGGTCGATGGCGTCCAGTGCCACGGTCGGGCCGTACCGGCGGCTGACGCGATCGAACGAGACGGCGGTAGCGCCCTGTGGCGATTCGACGGGACGGCCGGCCGCGGCGGGGGTGGGAAGTGAGAGCGATGTCATCGAGGTACGTGCTCCGAGGTGCGTTTCGAACGCCCTCAGCGTCGGTGACGGCTGCCTCGGCGACCAGTCACGGTCATCGTCATCGGGTCGTGATCGACGGCGCGGCCGTCGGATGACGGATGTCACGGTCCTTCGACGGCCCGCACGCCACGCCCGGTGTACAGTCGCCGCGCCATGAGCGCCACCATCTTGATCGTCGAGGACGAGTTCGCCGTGGCCCGCGGCATCCAGTACGCCCTCCAGCAGGAGGGCTACCAGGTCGCGGTCGCAAAGAGCGGCGAGGAAGGGCTCGAGTTCGCGACGACCCAGGCCCCGGACCTCGTCGTCCTCGACGTGCGGCTTCCCGGCGTCGACGGGTTCGAGGTCCTGCGGCGCCTCCGAGCGAGCGGCTCCAAGGCTCCGGTCCTCGTCCTGACGGCCCGCGACGACGAGGTCGACAAGGTCATCGGCCTGGAGCTCGGCGCGGACGACTACCTGACGAAGCCCTTCGGACTGCGCGAGCTGATGAGCCGGATCAAGGCGCTCCTCCGCCGCGCGTACGGCGATCTCAGCGACGCGGCCGGCGGGCGGGTGATCCGCCACGGTGATCTCGTCATCGACCTGGAGCGGCGGCGCGTCCAGCGCGGGGATCGCCGGATCAGCCTGACGCCGACCGAGTTCGAGATCCTCCGTCATCTCGCCTCGCGGCCGGGTCGCGTGTACACGCGGAGTGAGCTGCTCGAGCTCCTCCGCGACTACGAGGCCCTCGACCAGGACGAGAAGACGATCAACGTCCACGTGAGCCACCTTCGGGACAAGATCGAGGACGATCCGGCCGCGCCGGCGTTCGTGCAGACGGTGCGCGGTGTCGGCTACGCCTTCGCCGAGCGCTGACGGCGCGCCGGACGCCGGCGAGCGCGCGATCGAGGAGATCGGGGCCGGCACCGGGGTCGTCGCGAATGCCGTCGCCGGCTCACCGCCGGCTCGTCCCAGACGGCGGTTCCGCTTCCGCCGACCGCGCCTGATCCCGCGAGTCCTTCGGCGCATCTGGCCGAAGACGCTCCAGGGCCGGCTGACGCTCGGGTTTGCCGGCGTCGTCGCGTTGTCGCTGCTCCTCGTCAGCGTCTTCGTGCTCTACCGGCTCAACGACGAGTTCCGCGTGCAGCAGCTCTCGGACCTCGATGCGAAGACGCAGCTGGTCGCCGCATACATCGACTTCTTCGCGTCCGATGCGGCGTTCCCCGCGCCGGTCGTCGATGCGAGCGATGTGGTCAACCAGGATGTCGTCGACGCGCTGACCGATCCCCAGCGGATCCGGTTCATCGCGAACCTGCTCGCGGAGTCCGACGTGGACGTCGTCATCGGCCTGCCGGGCGCCGGGAACGGCGATGCCCAGCCGATCGTGCCGGCCGGGAACGGCGTCTTCCATTTCGCGGCGACCGAGCCGAACCGACCCGGTCTCGTCAAGGAGAACCTCGTCGGAAGCGTGCTCCTCCGTCCGTCGATCAACAGCCGATTCAACTTCGTCATCGCGATCCGGCTCTCGAACCCGTACACCTTCCGCCAAACGGCCGTCGACAACGTGACCACGGTGACGGCCGCCGTCGGCGTGCTGGCCCTCGGCATCGCCGTCATCGTCGCGGCCGCGATGGCGATCCGGGTCACGACACCCCTCCGCCGGCTCACCGAGACGTCGCGTGCCCTCGCCGAGGGCGACCTCTCGAGCCGGATCCCGCGGGCCGACGTCCGGGCGGGTTCGCTCGAGCTCGCCGAGCTCGCGACGCAGTTCAACGCCATGGCCGATCGGCTCGAGGAGAGCGTCGCGATCATCCGTCGCGACCGCGACCGCAGCCGCGACTTCCTCGCCGACGTGTCGCACGAGCTCCGGACGCCCATCGCCGCGCTGCTGACCTTCAACGAGCTCCTCACCGAGCACGCGGCTGAGGACCCGGCCGCCCGCGCCGAGTTCCTGACGCGGAGCCGCGTCCAGCTGGAGCGCCTGGACTGGCTGGCCCAGAACCTGCTCGAGCTGTCGAAGCTCGATTCGGGCCTCGTCCTGCTCGATCTTCGGCCCGACGATCTCCGGGTGGCCGTCGAGTCCGCCGTCGAGCAGTCCCGGCAGACCGCCGAGCGCAAGGGCGTCCACGTCGAGCTCGAGGTCGCCGATTCCCCGATCCGGATCCGGCACGATCCGCAGCGGATCGGGCAGGTCGTCACGAACCTCGTGGGAAACGCGATCAAGTTCACCGAGCCGGGTGGCCGGGTTCGCGTCCGCGTCTCGCCGACCGACGACGGGGGCGGCTCGATCGAGGTCGCCGATACCGGCGTGGGCATCGATCCGGTCGAGCTGCCCAGGATCTTCGAGCGGTTCTACCGCGGAAGCCGCTCGAACGAGGCCCGCGCGAGCGGGAGCGGTCTCGGCCTCGCGATCGTCCGCTCGATCGTCGACATCCACCATGGCACTGTCGAGGTGGAGAGCCGGCTGGGGGCGGGAACGCGCTTCAGGGTGCTCCTGCCACGCGACCCGAGGACCGAGGACGAGGCCCCCACGGCAACGGCCGAGCCGGGCGACACCCCCGTCGCGGAGCAGCAGGATCTCCCGAAGATGGTGGATTCTTCACCGAGCGGGCCGTCGGGCCTGAACCGCGAGCCCTCAGGCTAGGACGCCGAACCCCAGGCTCCCTTCCCGCGCGATCGATCGCGCCGCAACGAGACACCGCTCACGATGACCGACCGACCGTCAAACCCAGACGACGAGACGCAGCCGCACGACCCGCGGTCGTGGACTCGATCCGACGCCACCGTCCCGCCGCCGGACCCGGGTGCGACCCGGCCCGGCAGCGATCCGTTCGCACCGGCACCCGCGACCTCCTCGGCGCCCGCGTCGTACTCGCCGGCGCCGGAACCGCGGCCCGACTGGTCGCGACCGGCCTGGGCGGGCTCCGAGCCCACGCCGGAGCGATGGTTCGAGGCACCGCCCACGCCGACCCAGCCCGTTGCGCCGGCTGGCCGGAAGGGCGCCGGCCCCGGGACGGTCCTCGCGGCTGCGCTCGCGGCGGCGGTCCTCGCTTCGGGCGGAACGGTCGTCGCCCTCACCGCGAGCGGCGCGCTCGATCGGACGATCGTCCAGGCGCCGGCGGGCGGCCAGGGTCCGAACTCCACGAGCGTCCGGCAGCCGGTCACCGTCGACGAGAACTCGGCGATCATCGACGTCGCCGCCAAGGCCGGGCCGTCGGTCGTCCGGATCTACACGAAGGGGATCGATCCGAACTCGGCCGGCCAGCAGGAGCAGGACGGCGTCGGCTCGGGGATCATCTTCGACGCCTCCGGCTGGATCCTGACGAACCGCCACGTCGTCGCCGGCGCGACCGATCTCGTCGTCGAGCTCAAAGACGGGCTCCGCTACGACGCCAGGGTCTACGGCATCGACACGCTCACCGACCTCGCGATCGTGAAGATCGATGCGACGGGCCTTCCGGCGGCGACGATGGGCGACTCGGACGGCCTGAAGGTCGGCGAGCTGGTCGTCGCGATCGGCAGCCCGCTGGGCACCTTCGAGAACAGCGTCACGAGCGGGATCGTGTCGGCCACCGGGCGTCAGATCCAGACCGAGGGCGGCAACCTCCGCAACCTCATCCAGACGGACGCCGCGATCAACCCCGGGAACAGTGGCGGTCCGCTCCTCGACTCGACCGGTGCGGTGATCGGCGTGAACACCGCGATCGCACGCGACTCGACCGGGATCGGGTTCTCGATCCCGATCAACATCGCCCGGCCGATCATGCGCCAGGCGCTGAACGGCGAGCAGCTGACCCGCCCGTACATCGGGATCCACTACCTGGCGATCAACGCCCAGACGGCGAAGACCGAGAAGCTGCCCGTCGATCAGGGCGCGTGGATCCACTCGACCGAAGCGAGCGGCGGCCCGTCCGTCGTCGCGAAGGGTCCGGCGGCCGCCGCCGGGGTCAAGGACGGCGACATCGTCACGAAGATCAACGATCAGACGATCGACACGGTCCATCCGCTCGACGCGGTCCTGTCGCAGTTCTCCCCGGGTGACAAGGTCACGCTGACCGTGCTGCGGAACGGCGCGGAGACGACCGTCGTCGTGACGCTCGGCGTCAGGCCGGCGAACCTGGAGTGATCGCCGGCTAGCTCGAGCGGCGCCGCCAGATCTCCACGCCTGCGTAATCGAGCGGGCCGCCGAGCTCGACCTTGGGCTTCCGGACTCGGACGCCGACCTCGGCAACCGGGAAGTCGGTGAGCAGCTCGTGGCTGATCGCCTCGGCGAGCGCCTCGAGCAGGCGGTACGAGGTCGACTCGACGATCTGGCGCACGACCTCGTAGACGCGCGCATAGTCGACCGACCGCTCGAGGTCGTCGTCGATCCCGGCCGGCTGGAGGTTCAGGAGCAGCTCGACGTCCACCTCGAAGGGCTGCGGGTGCTCGAGCTCGTGGTCGTAGTAGCCGTGACGGCCCTGGAGCCGGACGTTGTGCAGGACGATCCGGTCGCTCATCGGCCGCTCCGGACCACGGCGTCGGCCATCCGCGCGGCGCGGACGTTCGCCTGGATGTCGTGGACGCGGACGATGTCGACTCCGGCGGCGACGCCGAGGACCGTCGTCGCCAGCGTCGCTTCGAGTCGCTCGTCGGGTCCGAGATCGAGGACCTTGCCGAGCGTCGACTTCCGTGACGTGCCGAGGAGCACCGGACGGCCCAGGTCGCGGAATCGGTCGAGCGACCGGAGGATCGCGAGGTTGTGCTCGGGGGACTTGCCGAACCCGAACCCCGGATCGACGAGGATCGCGTCCCACGCGACGCCGGCGCGGAGGGCCCGCTCGATCGCGGCATGCAGATCGCCGAGGACCTCAGGGATGAGGTTCACGTAGCGCGCCTCGGCCCGGTTGTGCATGAGCACGATCGGGACGTCCCGCTCAGCGGCGAGGCGCAACAGACCGTCGTCGGTGGCGACACCCCACACGTCGTTGATCAGCCCGGCGCCGGCATCGATCGCCGCACTCGCGACCGCCGCCTTCGTCGTGTCGATGCTGATCGGCATGTCCGGAAGCGCATCCCGGATCGCGTGGACGAGCGGAACGACCCGGTCGATCTCCTCGGCGTCTTCGACGATCGCGTGGCCGGGTCGGGTGGACTCGCCGCCAACGTCGAGGACGTCCGCACCCGCGGCTGCCATCTCGCGCGCCCCGGCCACGCCGGCCGCGACCGGGTCCGTCGCCGCGAGCAGGCCGTCGCCCGAGAACGAGTCCGGGGTCACGTTCAGGATCCCCATCACGTACGTCCGCTCGCCCCACTTGAACTCGCGCGACCCGATCCGGATCGGCGCGGGCCGAGCCGGCAGTCCGTCGGCGGCGCCCGCCGGCAGCCGGATCGAGGGCGTCGCGACGCCGCCCCCGATGTCGGGGCGACCTTCGACGACGCCCGGATCGAACGTGTCGTCCGCGGTCATCGAGCGGGATTGTCGCCCGGATCGGGCGACGGCGGATCGGGCGACGGTGGGTCGTGCAGCAACGGCTCGTCGACGAGGCGAGCCCGCACGGCGCCGACGAGATAGAGCGAACCGGCGACGACGATCGGCCCCGGCGGGCCGGCGAGGGCGCGCGCCAGGGCCGTGTCGGGATCTGGCGCGGTGTCGACTGCTGACGTCCCGGCCGCGCGGCGGTCGGCGGCCCAGAGCGCGGCGAGCGCCTCGGGCGACAGCGCGCGCGGACCGCCGACGCTCGTCGCGATGATGCGCGCGTCCGCGAGGAACCGGGACCGACGAGCCGCGGCGACGATCCCGGCGACGTCCTTGTCGGCCATCGAGGCGGTGACGAGCGTCACCCGCCCGTCGCCGAGGAACGGCCGGAGGTCGTCGACCGCGGTCGCGAGCGCCGAGGCACCGGCCGGGTTGTGGGCGCCGTCGAGGAGGACGTCGCGCCCACCGATGGTGAGGAGCTCGAGCCGGCCCGGCCAGCGCGCCTCCGCGTACCCGCGCCGGCGAGCGTCGTCGCCGACCTCGGCAATCCCCGCCTCCCCGAGCGCATCGAGGACGGCGTCGGCGACCGCGACGTTCGCTGCCTGATGACGGCCCCGCAGTCCGACGCGCGTCTCGCCAAGCCGTCCCACCTCGACGAGGAGCCCGTCGCGGTCCTGGCCCAGGATCCGGGCCGGTTCGACGATCGTGAGCGGGGCACCGAGCCGGGCCGCACGACGCCGGACGATCGCGAGGGCCTCGCCCGTCGCGCCCGTCACCGCTCGATCACCGCGCTCGATGATCGCCGCCTTCTCGCGGGCGATGTGGGCGATGGTCGGACCGAGCCGGTCCATGTGATCGAGGTCGACGTTCGTGATCGCGGCGACGCCGCCGTCCCAGGCGTGGGTCGCATCGAGCCTGCCGCCGAGCCCGACTTCGACGAGCGCCAGGTCGACGTCCTCCTCCGCGAACCAGCTGAACACGACGGCGGTCAGGAGCTCGAACTCGGTGGGGTCTCCGAGTCGCCGCGGGAGCCGGTCGGCGGCGGCGATCGCCGCCGTGACGAGGCGGGTGAACGTCGCGGCGTCGACGGGATGCCCGGCGATCTGGAGCCGCTCCCGATACGAGACGAGATGGGGCTTGGGCGTCTCGCCCGCTCGCAGCCCCGCGGCGCGGATCGCCGACGCGGCGAGGGCGAGGACGCTGCCCTTCCCGTTCGTGCCCGCGACGAGCGCGCCGCGGATCCCGAGCTGCGGGTCACCGAGTGCCCGGAGGAGCGCGCGCGTCCGCCCGAGCCCCAGCCGGATCCCGAACCGTCCGCGGTCCGCGAGCGCGGCCAGCGCCGCGTGGTAGTCCGCGCCGATCCGCGCCTCGTCGCTGGCGTCCGATCCGGTCACGGGGCGACGCTCACTCGCGCGTCAGGTCGTCCTCGTAGAAGACGCACTGATTGAAGCGGGGCGTCAGGCAGACGTCGTTCACGTAGCCCTGCTCGAGATGGACGCCGCCACGCAGCTGGCAACGCGACACGTTCGAGTCCTGCCGGATCAGCGCCTTGAGGAGATGCGGGGCCTGGATCGGGATCGCGCCACGGGTGCCGGTCATGTAGAAGTGCGGGCAGACGTTCCGGCGGAGGTTCGGGAGGCCGAATCCACCGCGGACCGGTGGCATGGGCATCGGCGAGCGGCCCACGACGCCGGGCACGTAGCCGGCGCGGCCAGGCGCGCCGGTGGCCGCGGCCGCCGCATGGTCCCGGCGATCGATCGTGGGCGGCGCCATCGGCGCCCGAGCGGGCGGACGACTGACCCGGGCGACCGGACCGATGCCGAATGCCGGACGACCGATGGCACCGGCCGGGCGATCGCGCTTGGGGTCTCGTGCCTGCATCCATCCCTCGTGACGGCACGCGGAAGGAAGGCCGCGCGCCGGACCGCGCAAGACTACAACGCTCCGCGGCGCAACGGCCCCCTCCGCAACTCGGCCGTCACCGCACCCGCGATCCGACCGTCCTCGTGGCGCGATGACGACATGCGACAATCGCGGCCGATGACAGCACGCCGAAGCGGGCGGCCGCCCCAGGTCCGGCCGCGCGCTCCCTCGACGGGCCGGCCGGCGCCGGCCGGCGTCAGGAACCGCGCCCCGTCGCCCGCCCGTCTCGCCGGCCACCGAAAGGTCGAACGCGGGCCGGGGATCGCCCTTCCGTTCCGGCTCCTCATGGCCGTCGCCGTCGTGGGCCTCGGTGCGATCGTGCTCATCGCCGCGACGGGCGGGATCGGGAAGGTCGCGGCCGCGATCGGGACGACGTTCGACGGATTCGTCACGGATCTCACCGCGACGCCGACACCGGCGCCGACCGAGCTCGTCGCCGCCGACTCGCCGACGCTCGAGGCGCCGACGGAGCCCTACACGAACGTCGCGACGATCGATCTGGTCGGGACGATCCCGACGGCTCTAGTCGGGGCCACCGACAGCCGGATTCGGATCTACGTCGCGATCGGCAAGGGCGATCCCGGGGTCGTGGCCGAGATCCCGATCGGCCCGTCGCCGCGGTTCCTCGTCCCCGGGATCCGGCTGAGCGCCGGCGCCAACGCGTTCACGGCGACGATCGTCGGCCCGAACGATCTCGAGTCCGAGCCGTCGGCCGCCGTGACGTACATCCTCGACAAGACGAAGCCGCGGATCGTCATCAGCTCGCCGAAGGCGAACGCGACGATCAATGCGCCGTCGGTGAAGATCACCGGGCAGACGCAGGGCCGCAGCGCGCTGAGCGTCCGGAACCTCTCCACGAACACCGTGGTCACCGGCGAGGCCGACGGCAAGGGCGCGTTCAGCGTCACGATCCGGATCGGCACCGGCACGAACAAGCTCGAGGTCACCGCGACCGATCCGGCCGGCAACTCGAACACGACGACCGTCACGGTCCAGCACGGGACCGGCAAGCTCGTCGCGAAGATCTCCGCGTCGATCTATCAGGTCAAGGTCTCGAAGCTGCCGGAGCCGGTCACGCTGACGGTCACCGTCACCGATCCCGATGGTCGCCCGCTGCCGGGCGCGAACATCACCTTCACGCTCGCCGTGCCCGGCGTTCCGGCGATCACGTCATCGGTCCTGTCGACCGGTGCCAACGGCAAGGTCTCGTTCACGACGACGATTCCGAAGGGCGCCACGGCCGGTCGCTGCTCGATCACGGCGATCGTCCAGACGGCCGCGTTCGGGAACACGACCGCCAGGGGCGCGATCACCGTCCTCAGGTAGACCGTCCGTTCTGGTAGCGGGTGATCTCTCGGCCCCCGACAGCCGTTCGTCGTGCTGGCACGGGGAACGAACGACCGTGACAGCGTGGTTCGTTGCAGCTACCATCGCGGCGTGCCTACGTGGCGATGTCCACACTGCGCGACGCCTCAGGAAGAGTCGTCGCGGTGCTGGGTCTGCCACCGCTCCTCGACGAGCTGCGGGACGTGCCGCCACTTCCGCGGCTCCGTCGCCGCCCGGCTGGGCTTCTGCGGGCTCGACCGCCGGCGTCAGCCGCTCGGCGGCGACGAGGTCCGCGCCTGCTGGGAGGACGGCGCGATCGCGCTCCCACCCGAGCCGCCGGTTCCCGGCCTCCTCGACCTCCTGACGGTCCACGCCCTCGGGGACGCGGCGGTGGTCCCATCCGATCCCGAGGCCGACGCGGCCACGCCGGCCCACGACCGGCCTCACCGGCCGGTGCCCCGACTCCGATCCGGCTCCCCGTCGCGGGACTGGGTCGAGGTCGACCTTCAGCCGGTCGAGGCCTAGGGGCAGTCCGCCGGCTTCGCGGCGTCGGCGCTGATCGTCACGGTCGATCCGGGCGGGGCCGACGCGCCGCTGTCCGGCGACTGACCGGTGACGAACCAGTCGTCGCCGGCCGTGCCCGGCAGCACCTTCGCGACGAACCCGTCCGTCGTGATCTGGTTCTTCGCGTCGCCGACGGTCATGCACCGGTAGTCGCCGACGACGATCGGGGCGGGCGTCGGCGGCGGGGTGGGCGGCGGCGTCGGCGGCGGCGTCGGGGTGGGCGTGGGTGTCGGGCTGGGTGACGGAGACGGCGACGGGCTCGCCGACGGTTCGGGGCCCTTCGAGAGGACGTACGAGACCGGCGTGCCCTTGTTCACGACGACGCCGGCCGGCGGATTCTGGCTGACGATCTCGCCCGCCGGAACGATCGGATCGAACGCCTCGGTCTTGGGTCCGATCGTCAGTCCGGCCGTCGCGAGAGCGTTGAAGGCGTCGGTCTCGGTCAGGTTCCGAAGGTCCGGCACGGCGACCGTCTCGGCGCCCGCGACGACCGTGACGTTGACCGTGCCACCCTTGTCGATCTTCGAACCGGGCAGCGGGTCCTGCGTCAGGACCGAGTTCACCGCCGCTCCGGTCGCCTGGGCCGACCCGGTCACGGCGATCGAGATCCCGGCGCCGGCCGCCGCGGCCTGCGCGGCAGCGAGATCCTGACCGACGAAGTTCGGAACGGTGACCTGGGCCGCAACGGGGGTCGATGGACCCGAGAGCAGTCGGAAGACGAGGAAGCCGACGGCGGCGAGGATGAGGATCGCGACGATCCCGGCGGCCCAGACGAGCGGCGATGTGCCCTCGCGCTCGTCCTCGTCCTCCGGGACGGGGCGGACGGGGCGCCGCGCCCGATCGGCTGCGGCGGCTCGCGCCGCCATCCCCTCGCGCCCGTACGGATCGACCCGGCGGCGGGCGGCCGGATCGGCGTACGCGTCCGGCGAGTACGGGATCGCATTCGGGTTCGCTCGGGCGGTCGCACTCGTCGCGGCTCCGCCGAGGGCGCCGGCCGCTGCGGCTGCGGCAGGGCCCGAGCCGGCGATCGTGGCGTCCGTCACCGTCCCGAAGCCCGCCACGCCCGGGACGGCAGTTCCGGCAAGGAACGCTTCGAGCGCGCCGGCCATCGAGGCGGCGGACGACCAGCGGTCGACGGGCTCGGTCGCGAGCGCCTTGCGATCGATCGCGACGAGGTCGGCGGGCAGACCGGAGCGAACCGTCGAAGGATCCGGGGGCGGCCCGGCGAGCCGGGCCATCGCGACCGCGGCGGCGCTGTCTGCTTCCCACGGCCGGCGCCCCGTCAGGAGCTCGAACAGGACGATCCCGAGCGAGTAGATGTCGGACGCTGCCGTCGCCTGATCGCCGCGCGCCTGCTCGGGGCTGAAGTAATGGACCGAGCCGAGCGTCGTGCCCGGAAGCGTCATCTGCGCTTCGGCGACGGCACGCGCGATGCCGAAGTCCGTGACCTTGACCTGCCCGTCGCGGTTGATCATCACGTTGCCGGGCTTGACGTCACGGTGGACGATCCCGCGCTGGTGGGCCGCCTGGAGCGCCCGCGCCGTCTCGGCCGCGATCCGCGCGGACTGGCGTGGCGGGAGCGGGCCCGACCGGCGGAGGATCGAGGCGAGGTCCTCGCCGTCGACGAGCTCCATGACGATGAACGGCCCGATCTCGTCCTGGCCGTAGTCGTACACGCCCACGATGTTCGGGTGGTTCAGCGACGCGGCGTTCTGGGCCTCCTGGCGGAAGCGCGAGCTGAAGTCCGGGTCGCGGCCGTACTCGGGGCGGAGGATCTTGATCGCGACATCCCGGTCCAGCTGGTTGTCGTGGCCGCGATAGATCCGGGCCATGCCGCCCTGTCCGAGGAGCTCGACGAGCCGGTACCGGCCGCCGAGGATCGTCCCGATCTCCGCCAAGTCTTCAGGCTCCGTTGCGGGGGTGGTGACGCCTCAGACCGATGGCGAGGCCGGGCGGTGACGCGCCTCGCCCGCGGGGACGCGGGCGTGATCCCGATCGTACCGTACGGGCTCGGCGCCGCCGTCGGACGCGCTCGACGCCGGTCTAGAGATCCATCTCCCGGAGGTACGACCGGAACTCCGGGGCGAGCTCGGGCCGCTGGAGGGCCAGCTCGACCGAGGCCTTCAGCCAGCCCATCGTCGTGCCGGCGTCGTAGCGCGTGCCCTCGAACTCGTAGCCGTAGACGGCCTGCTCCTGCATCAGCGCCTCGATGGCGTCGGTGAGCTGGATCTCGCCGCCGGCGCCCTTCTGCGTCTGCTCGAGCTTGTCGAAGATCTTGGGGGTGAGGACGTACCGGCCGATGATCGCGAGGTTCGACGGCGCTTCCTCGGGCCGCGGCTTCTCGACGAGCCGGCTGACCTTGTGGAGCCGGCCATGGTTCAGCGCGCCCTCGACCTCCTCGCCGGCGATGACGCCGTAGCGCGATGTCTCCTCGTGGGGGACCTCCATCACCGCGACGATCGAGCCGTGGGTCTGGTTGTAGGCATGGACGAGCTGGCCGATGCACGGGCGGTCGCCGACGACCACGTCGTCCGAGAGGATGACCGCGAACGGCTCGTGACCGACGATCTCCTTGGCGACCAGGACGGCATGACCGAGGCCCAGCTGTTCCTTCTGGCGGACGTACGTCACCTGGGCGAGGTCCGAGATCCGGCGGATCTGGCGGAGCATCTCGATGTCGCCCTTCTCCTCGAGCAGGCGCTCGAGCTCGTACGAGGTGTCGAAGTGGTCCTCGATCGCCCGCTTCTGGCTCGAGGTGACGATGATCACGTGCTCGATGCCGGACGCCACGGCCTCTTCGACCGCGTACTGGATCACGGGCTTGTCGACGAGCGGCAGCATCTCCTTCGGCTGCGCCTTCGTCGCCGGGAGGAATCTGGTCCCCCAGCCAGCGGCAGGGAAGACGGCCTTTCGGACGCGCAAGAACGACCTCGTCGAGCGGTGGTATCGGTGGGTCGAGGATAGCATCGCCCCCCGAACGGACCCGCTTCCGTCATCGGGCGGCGACCGTCGAACAGCCGCGTATCAGTCCGGCAGCGACCGGGCGAAGCGACGGATGGCGGCGCTGAACGCCGCCGGCTGGTCGAGGTTGGCGAGGTGCGTCGCGCGGCGGATGACGACGCGCCGCGGGTCCGCCGCCACCGCCGCGAACGAGCGCTCCGCCGGCCGGAAGAACAGATCGAACTCGCCGTTCACGAGGAGGCTCGGGCCGGGGTACGCGGCGAGCCGCGGCAGGAACCGCTCCCCCACGAGCGCGCGGAGTGCGACGTCGCCGGCGCCGAACGCGAAGCCGGCAGCGAGGATCGGTTCAGCGATCGCGGGCGGGAACCGGCGGCGGATGAACCACCGGTTCGTGCCGAGGAGAACACGCTCGGGGACTCGGCGGAAGGCCAACGCGAGAGCGTGGTAGGCGGCGGCGCGCGGCCAGACCGGCTCGGCGGTCGCACCCGAGACCACCAGCCCGCGAACCCGTTCCGGCCAGCGGGCCGCGACGTCCATCGCCACGTACCCGCCGAGCGACAGGCCCACCAGGATCGCCCGGCCGCCGTGAGCCTCCCCCGCGATCAGCCCGGCGATGCGTTCGCCGGCGCCGGCGAGCGTGAAGGGCTCGTCCGCGGCCGTGCCGTGACCGGGCAGGTCGGGGGTGAGGCAGTGGAACTCCCCGCCGAGCTCGGCGAGCTGCGGCGCCCACGAGGCGCCCGTCAGGCGGGTGCCGTGGAGGAAGACGATCGTGGGGCGGTCGTCGCTCGCGGGCGCGTCTCCAGCCCTCGCACTCCGCTGCGTCATATCGATGCCATCGCTACCGGCCGGTTCCAAGTCACATCAACCGGGCCGACAGGCGGGACTGGCCTGATGCCCACGCACGAACCGCGCATGAGCAGACACGCCACGAGCGTCGACGTGAGCGCAAGCCCGCGTCGACGTGCTCAACGAAACGATGGTGTCGATATCGAGCGCCCGTGCCATTCCGCGCGCTCAAGCCCGATGCATCGTCGAGTGGTGGCCGCCTTCGAGCTCGGTGGTTCGCAGGCCTTCGCCAATGAGGTCGATCTGGAGCTCGTGACGCATGCCCCGCCACACCTCTGGTCGCCCGCGCGCCTGCGCGATCCAACGGGCGGCGATCGGCAGACCCTCAACCGCTAACCGCCTCTGAGTGACGGCGCGATCAACTGCCGGAACTGCATACACCCGCACAAGGGCAATCTCCCGAGCTGGATCCCATTCGGCGCTGAGCAGTGGCAAACCTAGTCGGAGCCGGTCGCCTGGTCGGACGAGGTCCTGGAAGTCGGCGAAGTCGAGATCGCTGACAACGGCATCGAACGCTTCGAGCACGCGAGCGATGTCCCTCCGCCCCACCGGGTATGTCCATCCGGATCGGAGGCGACGCCGGAACGTGTGGTGCCAGCGCTGCTCGGGCTCGTGCTCCACCAAGGCCGTCAGTCGTGGACGAGCTTCCGCTCCACGGCGTAGAGCGCCGCCTGGGTGCGGCTCTGCAGATCGAGCTTCCCGAGGATGTTCGACACGTGGGTCCGGGCCGTCCGCTCGGTGATCCCGAGATCGGTCGCGATCTCCTTGTTGCTCCGGCCGTGGCCCACGAGCGACAGCACCTCGAGCTCGCGCTCCGTCAGGTGCTCGGCCGGCTCCTGCTCGACCCGATGGCGCATCCCCTTCGCGAGGATCCGCGCCGCCGCCGGA
>DASSMI010000087.1:0-6492 GCA_035688935.1 Candidatus Limnocylindrales bacterium
CGGATCGACCTGCGGATCCTCCGCGGGTTGTTCGTCGCGATCCTCCTCTACACTGCGTTCCAGATGCTGCTGCGAGCGATCGGGTGATCGACCGACCGAACCCGGCCGGCCCGGATCCGGTGACGACCGCCCGGCCGGGCAGCGCTGCCCTCGAAGCGTCCGTCGGCCGGCTCCTGACCGTCGGCACCTACTGCTCGATCGCGCTGCTCGCGATCGGCGTCGTCCTGCTCCTCGCGTCCGGCCTGGGCCCGCGGTCGCCCGAAGCGGGCTTCGATCTGGGCCGGATCCCCGGCGACCTCGCGGCGTTCGCGCCGGCCGGCTTCGTCTGGCTCGGCCTGCTCGTGGTCATCGCGACGCCGTCCGCGCGCGTCGCGGCGGCCCTCGTCGGCTATCTCCGCCGTGGCGAGCGGGATATGGCGACGGTCGCGGTCCTCGTCCTGCTGGTCATCGCGACGAGCGTCGTCGTCGCCCGCGCGGTCGAGGGCTGAATGGACCTCGTCATCCTCGTCGTCGCCTTCGTGATCATCCTGATCGGCGCAGAGCTGTTCACGAACGGGATCGAGTGGTTCGGGCGGAAGCTCGAGCTGGCCGAGGGCGCCGTCGGCTCGGTCCTCGCGGCCGTCGGGACGGCGCTCCCCGAGACGATGATCCCGATCATCGCGATCCTGACCGGCGGCGGCTCGTCGGAGTCGCACGGCGTGGGCGTCGGGGCGATCCTCGGGGCGCCGTTCATGCTCTCGACGCTGGCGATGTTCGTGACCGGTGTCGCGGTCGTCGCTGTCGCCCGGAACCGCGCGGGGGGCGATCGGATGCCCGTCGATACGGGCGTACTCGCCCACGACATGCGCTACTTCGGGATTGCCTACGCGATCGCGATCGCCGCCGCGTTCCTGCCCCTCGAGCCCGCCTGGCCGAAGTGGATCGTCGCGGTCGTCCTGCTCGGGATCTACGGCTGGTACGTGAAGGGCCACTTCGAGGACGATCCGGACGTCGACCTCGACGACCTCCCGCCCCTCCGGTTCAACCGGCTCGACCCGACGACCCCGAACACCGTCGATGCGGTGCCGCGCCTGCGGATCGTCAACCTCCAGGTACTGACGGCCCTCGGCCTGATCATCGTCGGCGCCTACTTCTTCGTCGACGCCGTCGAGCACCTGTCATCGACGCTCGGCATCGCGCCGATCATCGTCGCCCTCGTCATCGCGCCGATCGCGACCGAGCTCCCCGAGAAATTCAACTCGATCATCTGGGTCCGCCAGGGCAAGGACACGCTGGCGATGGGCAACATCACCGGCGCGATGGTCTTCCAGTCGACGATCCCGACCGTCGTCGCGCTCCTGTTCGCCGCGGATGCCTGGCACTTCTCGGCCGAGAGCCGGATCGCGTTCCTGTCCGCCGGGATCGCGTTCCTGGCGTCGGCGTTGATCTTCATCCCGATGGCCCGCTCGGGGCAGCTCCTCGGGAAGCGCCTGCTGTGGGGCGGCGCCTTCTATGTCGTGTACCTCGGGATCGTGGCCGCATCCCTCATGGGGGTGTTCTAGGGCCGGTGTTATCCTCGGACGACCGTCCGATCAAGGAGCCTGCCCGCAATGCTGACCCAGAAGTCGAGCGCCGCCACCGGCTCGACCGCGACTGACCCCCACGCCGCGACCGCTCCGAAGAGCCTCGACGACGTCATCGCCTACTTCGAGGGCGACTTCGTCCCGATGAAGGACGCGAAGGTCAGCATCATGACCCACGCCTTCATGTACGGGACCGCGACGTTCGAGGGCATCCGGGCGTACTGGAACGCCGAGCAGGGCAAGCTCTATGGGCTCAAGGTCCGCGAGCACGTGGAGCGGATCCGCCAGTCGTGCCGGATCCTGATGATGGAGAACGTCCCGTCGGTCGACGAGCTCATGGGGCTCATCGTCGAGACGGTCCGCCGGAACCACTTCCGCGAGGATGCCTACATCCGGCCGTCGTTCTACAAGTCGACGAAGGCGATCGGCGTCCGCCTCCACCACCTCGAGAACGAGCTGTACATCATCGCGATCCCGTTCGGGAACTACGTCGACACCGACAACGGGATCCGGGTGATGACGTCGTCCTGGCGGCGGAACGTCGATGAGGCACTCCCCGCGCGGGGCAAGATCGTCGGCGGCTACGTCAACATGGCGTTCCAGAAGTCCGAGGCCGAGCTCAACGGGTACGACGAGGCCGTCGTCCTGACCGCCGACGGGCACGTGAACGAGGCGTCCGCGGCCAACCTGTTCATGGTCCGTGACGGCGTGGCGATCACGCCGCCGGTCACCGACGACATCCTCGAGGGCGTCACCCGGCTCGCGATGATGGAGCTGCTCCGGAACGAGAAGGTCCCGGTCGAGGTCCGCTCGATCGACCGCTCGGAGCTCTACGTCGCCGACGAGATGTTCCTCTGCGGAACCGGCGTCCAGATCTCGCCGGTGACCGAGATCGACCATCGCCCGATCGGCTCAGGCGCCATCGGCCCGGTCACCTCGCTCGTGAAGGAGCGCTACTTCGACGCGGCACGGGGCAAGCTGCCGGAGTACCGGCACTGGCTGACCGAGATCCCTGGCTGACCTGGCCAAATTGTCGCTACTGGGCACGTAGGCTCGGTTGAACTCGTCCTGCGGGCCGCGATTAGCCGCATGACGCTAATTCTCGCTGAGACCGGGCCTCGCAGGTGGCCTAGTTGTCCGTGGGCGACCGTCTGGCCAAGTCCGAGGGGACGGCGCGCGCGCTAGTTCGATGGCGGCGGCGCGTAGGCCGGCGTGGACCGGCTGGTCGTCACGATGATGTCGACCGAGACCGTCGGGTCGGTCTTCGTCTCGACCTGAACCTTGAGCTTCGATTCGAGGAACTGGATCGTCTGCGGCAGCCGGCTCTCCGCGCCGTTGTAGACGACGATCTTCGTGGCCGACAGGCCAGTCTGGTCGGGCTTCCGGGTGGGCGCGGACGCCGTCAGCCCGTAGTACTCGAGATATGCGGCGAGGTCCGACGCCTGGCCGTCCACGCCGCTCCCGTTCAGGACCCAGACGGTGCCGTCCTCGTCGCCCAGCGCGGCGCGCGTTTCCTCGAGCGCCGGGTCGACCTTGAACGCGCTCCGAACGGCGGCCCGGATCTTCTCCACGTCCGGCAGGTACTTGTAGATCGGGGCAAGGATCTGCGTGCCGTAGCGCGGGAACGAGAACACGTACGAGCGGATGTTCTTGCTGTCGATGCTGTCGGCCAGGCCGGCGAGCTTGGCGAGCTGGTCGAGCGGGATGTCCGTCTTCACGGTTCGCCGGAGGGCCTGGTACAGCTCCGGAATCCGCGGGATCAGCGCGGCGACGTCAGCCTGCTCGCGAAGCGACGTGAGGACGCGCTGCTGGCGATAGCCCCGATCGAAGTCGTCCGAGCCGTGGCGTGACCGGGCGTAGACGAGGGCCTGTGCCCCGGTCATGTGCTGGATCCCCGTCGGGATGTAGACGCGCTGATGCCGGCCGGTGTCGGCGGGGTAGCCGTCGTCGAGCACCGGGACCTGGACGTTGACGGTCACGCCGCCCATCGCGTCCACGACCTGCTTGAACCCGTCGAAATTGACCTCGACGTAGTACTTGATGTCGAGCTGGTAGAGGTTGCCGAGGACCTCCTTCAACGCGTTGTAGCCACGGGTCCGCGCGGTCCCGGGGACGAGATCACCGCGGTTCCGCGTCTGCGTGAACAGCGAGTTGATCTTCAGCGGGTACACGCCGCCGTACGCGTTCGACAGGGGCGTTCCCGGCGGGAGCGGAACGTCGGTCGAGTCGCGGGGGAGGCTGAACATCGCGACGTGCTTCGAGACCGGATCGATCGAGACGACGATCAGCGTGTCGGTGTTGTAGGTGTTCTCCTGGGGTCGCTGGTCGGACCCGATCAGGAGGATGTTCAGGGGATCCGTCCCGGTCCACGGCGGGATCGACACGTCGGGCAGGTCCGAGCCCTGGACGGGCGGCGGGGTCGGCGTTGGCTCCTGCGAGTCCTCGGGTCCGTCGGTTGGACCGAGCGACCCCGAGGCGCCGGGCGAGCCGGACGGCGTGTCGTCGCAGTTCGCCGTCCCGTTCGGGTCGTTGTTCACGAAGATGCACGGGTCGTGAAGGACGTCGTTCGCGAGCAGGTCGTACTTCGCGACGACGACGTGGGCACCGGCCATCACGAGGATGACCGCCACGAGCCCGGCGACCGAGAGCGGGTTGAAGACCAGCCGCGGCCGGCCGAGCCGCCCGCCGCCGCTCGCGTCGAGGGCGTTGAGGTAGGCAGCCACGCGATACGAGTCGACGATCGCGACGAGTCGGTACGCGAGCAGCAGCAGGTTGACGACGAAGATGCCGGGGATCGTGGGGTCGGCCAGGAAGAACGAGACCTTCGCTGCCGTGTCCATCCGCAGGAAGATCCCGGCGAAGAGCGCGCCGAGGAGGATCGGCGGGGCGGCGAACCCGATCGCCCGCTGCGATGCGCCCGCGTACGCGTGACCCAATCCCGGGAAGATCAGGGAGAGGAACGCGGCGACGAACGGCGAACGCGCTCGTGGCCGCGGCTCCTGCGCGCGGTGCATCGCACGGTAGGATAACGAAACGCGCCGCGAACGCTGATCCCTCCCACCCGCCCACCCTCTTGCGGGCAACCGCCTTCGCAGCCGCCTACCTGAGGCCCGATGTTCCGACCCGTCAGCGCGAAGCCCGACCTCGTTGCGCAGGAGCACGAGATCCTGGCCGAGTGGCGCGAGCGGCGGACGTTCGAGCGCCTCCGCGCGCAGAACGCGGGTGGGCCGCGCTGGAGCTTCCTCGACGGTCCGATCACCGCGAACAACCCGATGGGCGTCCACCACGCCTGGGGCCGGGCCTACAAGGACCTCTACCAGCGGTTCCACGCGATGCTCGGCGAGGACGAGCGCTGGCAGAACGGGTTCGACTGCCAGGGACTGTGGGTCGAGGTCAACGTCGAGCGCGACCTCGGCTTCACGAGCAAGCGGGACATCGAGGACTACGGCATCGCCGAGTTCGTCTCGCTCTGCAAGCAGCGGGTGCTGACGTTCGCGGCACGCCAGACCGAGCAGTCGATCCGGCTCGGGATGTGGATGGACTGGGACGACCCGGACGAGCTGCGCCGGCTGCGCGACGCGCTTGCCGCGGACCCGAGCCAGGCGATCACGATCCAGGGGCCCGCCGGACCGCTCACCGACACGGCCGAGATGCTCGTGGGCCGGCTGGGCCATCCGGAGCTGGGCGGCAGCTACTACACGTTCAGCAACGAGAACAACGACCTGATCTGGGGCTTCCTGAAGGAATGCCACCGGCGCGGGCTGATCTACAAGGGCCACGATTCGATGCCGTGGTGCCCGCGCTGCGGCACGGGCCTGTCCCAGATGGAGATGAACGAGGGCTACGCCGAACGCGAGGATCCGGGCCTCACCGTCCGATTCCCGCTCGTCGACCGGCCGGGCGAGGCGCTCCTCGTTTGGACGACGACGCCGTGGACGCTCGCGGCGAACGTCGCCGCGGCCGTCGGCACCGACCTGGAGTACGTCCGGATCCGGCAGGGCGAGGACACGTTCTGGGTCGGCAGGTCGCGGCTGAAGGCGGCGGTGATCGGCCGGTTCGAGGTCCTCGAGGAGAAGAAGGGCTCGGAGCTCGTGGGCTGGCGCTACACCGGCCCGTTCGACCACCTGCCGGCCGCGCGGACGGCCTTCGAGTCAGCCGGCTACGAGCACCGCATCGTGCCGTGGACGGAGGTCGGCGAGGACGAGGGCACCGGCATCGTCCACATCGCGCCCGGCGCCGGGGCCGAGGACTTCCAGCTCGGGAAGGCGCTCGGGCTGCCCGTCATCGGCCCGATCGACGAGGAGGGCCGCTACTACGAGGGCTTCGGGTGGCTCAGCCGCAAGGCCGCCCCCGAGCTCGCCGAGCAGATCATCGACGACCTCGAGCAGCGCGGCTTCTTCTACCACGTGGAGCCGTACGCCCACCGCTACCCGCACTGCTGGCGGTGCAACACGCCGCTCCTCTTCCGGCTCGTCGACGAGTGGTACATCTCGATGGGCCCGGTCTACGACAAGCCCCGCTCGGCGCTGACGAAGGACGAGGTCGACGCGAGCCTCCGCTACCAGATCATGGAGGTCGTCGACCGGATCAAGTGGATCCCGGGGTTCGGCTACGACCGGGAGCTCGACTGGCTCCTGAACATGCACGACTGGATGATCAGCAAGAAGCGCTACTGGGGGCTGGCGCTGCCGATCTACGACTGCCCGAGCTGCGGGACGTTCGACGTCGTGGGGGGCCGCGACGAGCTGAAGCGGCGGGCGATCGCGGGCTGGGACGAGTTCGAGGGTCATACGCCGCACCGTCCGTTCGTCGACGCGGTCGTCATCGCCTGCTCGTCGTGCGGCGAGCCGGTCCGGCGGATCGCCGACGTGGGCAACCCCTGGCTGGACGCGGGGATCGTCCCGTACTCGACGCTGCACTACCGCGAAGA
>DASSMI010000088.1:0-6970 GCA_035688935.1 Candidatus Limnocylindrales bacterium
CCGGCCGGGCCGATCCAGGCGACCGACGTGCCGGAGAAGGCCAGCCGCGCGGTCGCGCCGGAGGCTCGGGTGTAATGGACGGCCCCGCCGAGGTAGGCCGTCGACCACGCCTTCGCCCAGGTCCCGCGGTACCCGATCGCCGACGACGCATCGGACACGACCGAACCATGCCGGGGCCCGACCGTCTTCCAGGCACCGATCCGGCCGCTTCGGTCCACCGCTCGCACCCGGAACGTGTAGTGGTGGCCGGCCGCAACGGTGACCCACCGGGATGAGCTCGTGGCGGTCGCGAGGGTCAGGCCGACGTACGACCCTCCGTCTCGGCTGACCTGCAGGTCGTAGCGCCGGAGGCCGTCGCTGCTCGATGCGAGCGACCAGCGGAGGAAGACCGGGATCCCGGACATCGGAACCGCGTGCGCGCGGAGGCTCAGCGTCGGCGTGGTGACCACCGGTGCAGCACCCGAGGACGCCGACCCCGATCCGTAGAGCCAGTCGGTGAAGCCGATCGAGCGGCCCATGCCCGCCGCGACGGTCGGGATCGACGTCCCGTACCGCTTGTTGAGGAGCCATGGCATCTGACGGCTCGCCGTCGTGTCGTTCCAGCCCGTCCCGCCGGCCGCACCGGACCGGGTGACGATCGCAGCCGCCCGTTTGAGCGCGGAGTTCGACCACGACCAGGCCCCGGGGTATCCGTGGCGGTAGAGCAGCTCCACCTGGAGGCCCATGCCCTGGATCGACTCGAGCTGATACGGGATCCCGGGATCGAGCGGCGGCCAGTGGAGCGAGCCGCCCCGGCTGATGTCCGTCGCGACCGCGCCGTCGAGGTTGATCCCGCTCCGGGTGCACGCTCCGTCCTCGGGCGTGTACGTCGCCGCGCTGCCGGTGCAGGTCCAGGAGAGATCCGCGGCGTCGAGGTTGTCGGTGAAGCCCGCGTAGGCGGACCGGTCGCCGAGGAAGCCGCGGGTCACGCGGGCAGCCGCGGCGAGATCGGTCGTGTCGCCCAGATAGAGATCCGCGGCGATCCGCGCCGAGCCGGCGTGCGCGCCCCAGTTGCCGGGCGCCAGCTTGTGGGTGACGGTGATCGAGGTCCAGACCGAGTGACCGCCGATGTTCTTCGTCCGGATGGCGCTAAGCCAGGATCGGAACGTCGCGTCGTCCGTCCCGGAGAGGTCGGCGAGGTCCGCGGCGAACACGTAGGCGGCGAGCTGCCGGCCGAGCGCGAGCGTGGCGTTGTCGCAGCCGACGACCTGTGTCGGGAGCGCGGCCATCACGCCGTCGCGGGCCTTCGTGCCATAGCTGGCGACTCCCGTCCGGGCATACACGAGCGCCGCGGCGAACGTCCGGAGGTGATGCTTCGAGTCCTGGTCGCACAGGCTGGGCGTGCCGAGCGGCTCGTCGGCGATCGTCTTCAGCGCCGACCAGGCGCTCCCGCTCGTCGGGAGCGACAGGAGCTCCGAGCGAGGCATGAGGATGTCGCCGGAGGCTGCGGCGATCTGGACCGCGGCGGGGGCGACGCCGCCGCTCAGGAGCGCGATCCCGAGGCCCACGGCCGCCAGCCAGCGCGTGCCTCGTCTGCTCGTCCCGCGCGGGCGCGGGACTCGCTGCGTCGGTCGCGAGCCGAGCCGCAGCGTGGAGGAAGACGCCCGCTGGGCGCCGTGGTCGACCGATCCCATGATGCTCCTCTCTACCAGAACGCCGCCTGGGGGCGGCGAACGAAGGGATGCCGGGACGCATTGCGGTCCCATCGGCGACGCGATCGGCAGTTGACGGGGCGGACGGGCCGATCGCGGAGTGACGGTCCAAGTGTCCGTCGTTCGGCCGGATCGTGCATCCGGCGGATGGACCATTCCGTCCAAGCCGAGCGTCGGGCTGGCCGCCGGGGAACCGCGCGTCGCGCGACCCGGGACGCGGCCCGCCGATCCGCACGGCGAGCGGTCATCCTCGCGACGTGGACCTCGCCCTCGATCCGGCGCAGCTCGAGCTCCAGGCGCGCGCCCGGGCGTACGTGGTCGACCATCTCCAGCCGCTCGAAGCGGGCTTCGAGCAGGCGGGCGGGCGGCTGCCGTCCGACGTGCGCGCGGAGCTGAAGCGGGCGGCCATCGCGGCGGGCCTCCATGGCGGCTCTTTCCCCGTGGCGCTCGGCGGGCAGGGCTGGTCGGCGCTCGATCAGGTCATCGTCCACGAGCAGCTGGGCCAGGCCACGGGCGGGCTGTGGTCGTTCATCCCGGGCGCCTACAACGCGCTGATCCACGCCGACGCCGAGCAGCGTCGCCGCTATCTCGAGCCGAGCCTGCGGGGCGAGCGCTTCGGCAGCTACGCGATCACCGAGCCGAACGCCGGCTCGGACGCCCGGACGCTGGGAGCGACCGCGGTTCGCGACACCGCGACGGGCGAATACCTCCTCAACGGCGAGAAGTGGTTCGTCACGGGCCCGCCCGACGAGACGGACTTCATGATCTTCCACTGCCTGGTCGTCGACCCATCCGGATTCGAGGAGCCCGAGCCGACCCTCTTCCTCGTCGACTACGACGTGCCCGGCGTGACGCTGAAGCACGACCCGGACTACACCCATACGTTCGCCGACCGCCATCCGCAGCTCGTGCTCGAGGACGTCCGCGTGCCGGCGTCGGCGATCCTCGGCGGCCCGGGCCGCGCCGACGAGCTCACGAACGAGTGGTTCGTCGAGGAGCGGATCCACATCGGCGCGCGCTGCACCGGGGCGATGGAGCGGCTCCTCGGGCTGGCCGTCGAGTGGGCGACGGAGCGCGTCCAGTTCGGTCAGCGGATCTACGACTTCCAGGGGGTCTCGTTCCCGCTCGCCGACTCCGCTGCCGATGCGGCTGCGGCGCGGCTGCTCACGAGGCAGGCGGCCGCGCTCGCCGACGGCGGCACCGAGCCGAAGGTCGTCCACGCGAAGGCCTCGATCGCCAAGCTCTTCGCCTCCGAGGCGGCATGGCGCTGCGCCGATCGCGTCGTCCAGGTGTTCGGTGGGCGCGGCTACATGCGCGAGTTCCCGGCCGAGCGCTACCTGCGCGAGCTCCGCGTGGACCGGATCTGGGAGGGCACGTCCGAGATCCAGCGGCTGATCATCGCCCGGGCCCTGGAGCGACGGGGCGTCGCCCGAGTCGTGGGATGACCGCCTCGACGGCGCCGGCGGATCCGGGAACGGGTGGATCGCCTCGGCCGATCTCGCTCGCGCCGCTGCTCGCGCCGCGCTCGATCGCCGTCGTCGGCGCGTCGGGCCGCGGCGGAATCGCCCAGATCGTTCGCGCGAACCTCGCGGTCATCGGAAGCGAGACGCGCTGCCACTTCGTGAATCCGCGCTACGACGAGCTCGACGGCCAGCCGTGCTTCCCGTCGATCGCGGCGCTGCCCGAGGTGCCGGACATCGTCGTCGTCGCGGTGAATCCGCTCCGCGCCGCCGGAGTCGTCGCCGATGCCGCCGCCGCGGGCGTTCCCGCGGTGATCGTGCCGGGCGGCGGCGTCGTCGAAGGTGGCGAGGCCGCGGCGGCGATGCAGCGCGAGGTCCGGACCCTGGCCATCGAGCACGGCATCGCGCTCCTCGGGCCGAACTGCATGGGCCTGATCGACCTCACGACGAGCTCGGCGACGTACATCGGCGACGTCAATCCCTGGCTCCCGCGCGGCGGCGTGGCCGGGATCGCCCAGTCCGGCTCGGTGACCGACGCGTTCATCCACTCCGGAAACCGGATCGGCTTCTCGCGGATCGTCGGCGTGGGAAGCGAGGCCGTCCTCGACGTCTGCGACTTCCTGGGCCACGCGATCGACGACGACGAGACCGAGGCGGTGATCCTCTTCGTCGAAGGGTTCAAGCGGCCGGAGCGGTTCCTGGCGCTCGCCGACCGCGCGACGGAGCTCGGCAAGCCGGTCATGGCGGTCAAGGTCGGCCGGAGCCGGCAGGCGCAGGCCGCCGCGATCGCCCACTCGGGCTCACTGGCCGGCGAGGCCCGCGCGACCGAGGCCGCGCTCCGGGCGGCCGGCGTGATCCTCTGCGACGACCTCGACCGGCTGCTCGAGACGGCCGAGCTGGTGGCTGGATGTCGCCGTCTCGGGCGGCGGGTCGGACGGGGCCGGACGGGCGTCGTCACGGTGTCGACCGGCGAGGCCTCGCTGATCGCCGACGGCGCGCCCGGGACCGGGATCGAGCTTCCGGACGTTCCGCCGGCCACCCGCGAGCGGCTCCTTCGCGACCTGCCCACGCTCGGCTACATCGGCAATCCGCTCGACCCGTGGGGCGCCACCGATCCGCCGACCGCCTACACCGCTGCGTTCGATGCGTTCGCGTCGTCCGGCGCCTACGACGTCCTCGCCCTCGTCCACGACTTCCCGTATCGATCGTTGCCATCGGAGGTCCAGACGGCGCTCGAGGTGACCGAGCCGCTGCTCGCGGCGACCCGCGACCGTCCGGAGCTCCTTCCGGTGTACGTGTCCTTGACCTCCGGGGAGCCGACCCCGGAGATCCACGATCGGCTCGCCGAGGCCGGTGGCGTTCCGCTGCTCCGGGGGGCTCCCGAAGCGTTCACCGCGATCGCGTCGGTCGCACGCTGGGAGGCGCACCGCGAGGCGCGGCTCGCGAACGGGCCCGTGCGGGCGGAGTGGCCGCGCCTTTCGGCCGAACGAACGTTCGTTGGCCACACGCCGGCCGGGGCGAGCGACCCGGCCGGGCCGCCAGCTCGCACGCTCGGCGAGCGCGAGAGCCTGGCCAGGCTCGCAGCCGCCGGGATCCCGGTGCTCGAACCCATCGTCGCCGGTGACGCCGATGCGGCCGCGGCGGCGGCGTCGATGCTCGGCTTTCCCGCGGTCCTCAAGGTCGACGCGACCGGGCTCGCCCACAAGTCCGAGATCGGTGCGGTCGTCACGGGCATTGCCGACGCGTCCGCCGCACGCCGGGTTGCCGCACGGCTGCTCGCGCTCGAGCTCCCGCCGGGCGCGATCCGACGCGGTCTTCTGGTCTCGCGCCAGCTGGCCGGCGTCGAGCTGATCCTCGGCGGCCGGCGCGATCCGTCGTTCGGGCCGCTCGTGATCGCCGGCCTGGGCGGTGTCCTCGCCGAGGCCCTCGACGACGTCGCCGTCCGGCTCGCCCCGGTCCGGCCGGCGGACGCGGCCGCGATGCTCGGGGAGCTCCGTGGCGCGGCGATCCTCGATGGGTTCCGGGGCCGGCCCGGGATCGACCGCGATGCCGTCGTCGCGGCGATCGTCGCCATCGGCCGGCTCCTCGCCGACGACGGCACGATCCTGGAGGTCGACGCGAACCCGGTGATCTCGGGACCGGAGCACACGGCGGCGGTCGACGCGCTCGTCGTCGAGCGAGCTGGCTGACGCCGTGACCGCGACGGCGGCCGCGTTCCGCGACGGGTTCGAGACCGGTCGGCTGGACGCGGATCGCTGGATCCCGGCCTACCTGCCGCAATGGACGACGCCCGAGCTCGCGGCGGCACGGTACCGGTTCGAGGATGGCCGCCTGGTCCTCGAGATCACCGCCGCGACCGCTCCGTGGTGTCCGGAGCACGACGGCGAGGTCCGCGTCTCGTCGATCCAGACGGGTGTTCGCTCCGGGCCGGCGGGAAGCGCGGACGGCCAGCACCGGTTCGCGCCGGGCGTCACGGTCGTCACGCCGCAGGCGACGCGCAGGCTGTACACGCCGCTGTTCGGGCGGATCGGGATCCGTGCATCCGCCATCGCGGATCCGCGGGCGATGGTCGCCCTGTGGATGATCGGGTTCGAGGACGTGCCCGAGGCGTCCGGCGAGATCCTCGTCATGGAGATCTTCGGGCGCGATGTCAGACCGAGCCGGACGGCCGTCGGGATGGGCGTCCGGCCGCACCGCGATCCGCGGCTCCGTGACGGCTTCGCCTCCGTGCCGCTCGCGCTCGACGCGACCCAGCCGCACGAGTACGTCGTCGACTGGGGGCCCGATGGGATCACCTGGACCGTCGATGGCCGGCCCGTCCTCGAGAGCGACCAGTCGCCGGGCTACCCGATGCAGCTGATGCTGGGGATCTACGCGTTCGAGGCGCTTCGACCCGACGAACCGCCGCTCTCGTTCGTCGTCGAGCGCGTGTGGGGCGATCCGGTCGAGGGTCGTCCATGACGGATCCCCAGCCCCTGATCCTCGTCGAGCCAACCGAGTGGGGCGTCCGGCTCGTCCTGAACCGCCCCGACAAGCTGAATGCGATCAGCGCGGAGCTCCGGGAGGCGCTCGTCGCGGCGATGGCGGACGCGATCGCCGACGACCGGGTCCGGGTGATCGTGATCGCCGGGGCGGGCCGGGCGTTCTGTTCGGGCTACGACCTGTCCGAGGCGGCCCCGCCGACGGCCTGGGACTGGCGTGACGTCCTCGCCCGCGATGTGGAGTCGACGCTCGCCGTCTGGAGCTGCCCGAAGCCGGTGATCGCCCAGGTCCACGGCTACGCGCTCGCCGGTGGTCTCGAGCTCGCGATGGCCTGCGATCTCATCGTGGCGGCCGAGGGCGCCCAACTCGGCGAGCCGGAGATCCGTTTCGGCTCGGCGCCGGTCACCCTGCTCATGCCGTTCGTCATCGGCCAGAAGAGGACCCGCGAGCTCCTCCTGACGGGCGACCTCATCCCGGCGGCGGAGGCCGAGCGGATCGGCCTCGTCAATCGCGTCGTGCCCGCGGAGCGGCTGGCCGACGAGGTCGACGCGCTCGCCGATCGCCTGGCTCGGGTCCCGCCCGACGTCATGGCCCCGACGAAGCTGATGCTCAATCGGGCGATGGACGCAGCCGGGTTCGCGGCCGCGGTCGAGATGGGCCTCGACCTCCAATCGTTCGTGAACATGAGCGCGACGGCCCGCGAGTTCGATGCGATCGTCCGGCGCGACGGCCTGAGGGCGGCCCTGGCGTGGCGTGACGCCCGCTACGACGAGCGTCTCGGCGGGCGCGACTCGGGCTGACCCTCGCTCCGCGCAGCCGGTGGTCGCGCGTCGAGCG
>DASSMI010000089.1:0-7417 GCA_035688935.1 Candidatus Limnocylindrales bacterium
CGGCCCACTCGCGCATCCTGCCGATGACGAGCCGGAGATCCGCCGCCGAACCGGCGGATGCCGCCCCGAGGTCGCGGACGAGCTGGCCTTCCCGGGCGGTGGCATCGCGGACGTGCGCCTCGAAGTCCGACAGGCCGGATCCCGCGGCGCCGGCCGATGCCGAGGCGGCCGCCGGCGCGGTCGTGGGGGGCGGGGCCGTGGGCAGCGGCTCGGTCGATCCGCACGCAGCCGTGAGCCCGCCGATCACCACGACGGTGGAAAGGACGAGGCCTCGCATCGCTCGGCGAGGATACGGCCGCCGTCGATCGGGGTTCACGACGGAGTGGTGAGCGCGCGACGCTCCTTGCGGCGGTCGGATGGGTCGTCGGGCGCCGAGATGAGCGTGAGCTGCTCGGACCGTCGGCTGGGAGGTCGACGTCGGACGATCCAACGGTCTCCGAGCGTCGCAGCGAGCGCTGGACGCTCGCGCGCCGCATCTCCGCGATGCATCCAGCGCATCAACCGTCGCCCACCGAGCCGGTCGGCCGACAGATGACGCGGGTGGCGCCGCGGACGCGGTCTGGAGGGCGAATTTAGGGACCTCGATGCGCCTCGCCTGAGCGTCCACGCGACGTTCGATGCGCCGGCCGCATCTGCCCCCGCGCGGCGGCCGAGGGACGACCTCAGGCGTGCTTGATCGTGATCCGCTCGATGATGTTCGCGGCGTCCTCGGCCTTGTCGATCGTGGCCTCGAGGAGCCCGTAGATGTCCTTCCACTTCACGAGGTTGATCGGATCGGTCTCCTCGTGGAAGAGCCGGGCGATCGCGGAGCGGACGATCTTGTCGCCCTCGTTCTCGAGACGGTGGACCTCGATCCAATAGCGATCGAGGTCCTTGAAGCCCTGGAGGTGGCTGAGCGCGTCGTGGACGAGCTCGGCCTGCTTGACGATGATCGCCGCCTGCTCGACCGCGGTCGCGGTGGGCGCCTCGATCCGATAGAGGACGAACGTGTCGGCCGCCTCTTCGATGAAGTCGAGGACATCGTCGAGCGCGCTGATCAATGCGTAGATGTCCTCCCGATCGAACGGGGTCACGAACGTCGCCTCGAGCCGGTGCCCGATCTCGTGGCTGATCTCGTCGCCGCGATGCTCGGTCGCCCGGATCTCGGCGGCACGGGCCTCGGGCTGGTCGTACGTCCGGAGCATCGCCTCAAGGAGGCGCGCGCCGCCGAGGACGTTCGCGGCGTCCTCGACGAAGAGGTCGAAGAACCGCTCGTCGCGGGGGATCAGGCGGAGACGCAACGGACTACTCCCATGCGGGTGGGCGGTACAGGGATGCGTATCGGAGGGTACCCCGGCGGCTGGGCCGCTGTGCGATCCTCGACCCGTGGACGGCCCCTTCCTGCTCTTCGTCGGGCTCCTCGTCGTGGTGCTTGCCGTCACCGTCGGGATCGCGCTCGATCGCGAGCGGTCGCTCGACGCCGCCCGCACGGCGCTGACGCGGGCAACTCCGGGCGATCCCGCGAGCGGCGACAGCGGCGACGACGACGGCGCCGACGTCCCGACCCTCGTCCGCCGCCTCCGCGACCGGCTCGACGCCTCGGAGTTCGAGCTCGACCAGCAGGTCCGCAACGCGTCGTACCTCGCCGACCTCATGGGCGTCGGGATCGTCCACCTCGACGAGGCTGGCACGGTCGACCTTGCGAACGCCGCGGCGCACATCCTCCTCCGCCGGCCACCGGGCTCGCTCCGCGGCAGGACGGCGCTCGAGACGTTCGTCGACGGGCGGGTCGAAGAGCTGATCGCCCAGGCCGCAGCCTCGGGTGCGTCGTCCGGTGAGTTCCGGCTCTCGGGGTCCGACTCACCCACGATGGTCGTGCGCGCGCGGCGGGCGCCGGTCCGCGGCGTGTGGGTCGTCCTCGAGGACGTGTCGGAGCTGCGGCGCCTCCAGCAGATCCGGACCGAGTTCGTCGACAACCTGTCCCACGAGCTGCGAACCCCGCTCTCGACGGTGAGCCTCCTCGCCGAGACGCTCGCGCGCGACGCCGAGGCGGCCGGCGACGGCGTGCCCCCGCGCATGCGCGAGCGGATCGCGAAGATCGAGGTCGAGACCGGACACCTCGTCCAGATGGTCAACGAGCTCCTCGATCTGGCCAGGATCGAGAGTGGCGGACCGCTCGTCCTCCTCGACGCCGTCGACCTCGGACAGGTCGCCCAGGACGCCTCGGAGCGGCTGCGCCTCTTCGCGGAGCGGCAGGGCCTCCGGCTCGTCGTCGACCGGCCCGAGCGCCTGCCGATGGTCCGTGGCGACGAGGCGCGGTTGGGCCAGGTCGTCGTGAACCTCGTCCACAACGCGCTGAAGTTCGGGCGGCCCGAGGACGCGGATCCGGGTGGCGCGGCCGGTGGCTCCACGGCCGACCCGGACCGGGCCGAGGTGCGGGTCTCCGTCCGTGCCGCTCGCGGTGAGGTCGTCCTGTCGGTCGAGGACCACGGCGTCGGGATCCCGGCCGCCGATCTCAGCCGGATCTTCGAGCGGTTCTACAAGGTCGATCGCGTCCGGGTCCGCGGCGGCGGGACCGGTCTCGGCCTGGCGATCGCGCGGCACGTCGTCGAGCAGCATGGCGGGCGGATCGCCGTCGAGTCGGAGGAGGGGAGAGGCTCGACCTTCCGGGTCATCCTTCCGGCGGTGACACCGGGCCTCGCCGCCTGATCGGCATCGGGATCGGCCCGCGTCATCGGGATCGGCCCGCGTCATCGAGATCGGGCCGCGTCATCGAGATCGGCCCGCGTCGCGGCCGGCGAGCGAGCACACTGGACGCATGGACCAGCTCCACGTCGCGACGCTGAACATCCGCAACCTCGCCGATCGCTGGGACGAGCGGCTGCCGCTGATCCTCGCCGACATGGCGGCGCTCCAGCCCGACCTCCTCGGGCTCCAGGAGGTCGTCTACGTCCTCCAGCAGGACCGCCTGATCGGAGCCGCCGGGACCGGCCGGTACGAATCGACCCGCGGCTGGGCCGGCCGGCCCGAGTACGGCAACTCGCTCCTCGTTCGCGAGCCGCTCGTGGCGTCGGGGCCGGAGCGGCTGGATCTCGGGATGACCCGGTCGGCGATCCGGGCCCGGGTGGTGCTTCCCGGCGGATCGTCCGTCGTCGCGGTCGTGACCCACCTCCACCACGTGACCGCCGACGAGGGGGTCCGCGACGAGCAGGCGAAGCTCCTCGTGGAGTGGCTGGCCGGCACGGGATCGACGGACGATGCCACGGGCACGATCGTCGTCGGCGACTTCAACGCAGAACCGAGTGAGCCCACCCACGCGCGGATGCGCGCGGCGGGGTTCCGGTCGGCGTTCGCCGAGGCCAACGGCCACGAGCCGGAGGTCACCTGGCCCTCGGGCCTCCAGGGTCCGGCGATCGACACCGACGGGCCGCCGGGCTGCCTGGACTACATCTGGGTCCGTGGCGCCATCGCCGTCGAGTCGTGCCGGCTGGCATTCGACCGGCCGGCGGTCGGCGACCCCGGGCTGTACCCGTCCGACCATCTCGGGCTGTCGGCGCAGCTGACGGTCGGTTGATCGCTCCGGGCGGCCCGCGGCCCGGCGCCGGCCGGGCGCTTCGTCTCGCCCATCGCGGCGACTGGCGGCGTGCCGCCGAGAACACGATCCCGGCCTTCCTCGCCGCGCTCGACGTTCCGGGCTGCGACGGGCTCGAGTTCGACGTCCGCGCGGCGCGCGATGGCGTCGCGGTCTGCTACCACGATGACACGCTGACCCGCGTCCACGGAGCGGATCGCCGGATCGACGCCCTCACCGCGGACGAGCTCGACGGGTTCGGCGTCCCGACGCTCGAGGCCGCGCTGACCGCGATCCCGCGCCGCGCGTTCCTCGACGTCGAGCTCAAGGGGGACCCGGGGCGCGGAGCATTCGAGGCGCTCGTCGCGGGGCGGGGCGCCGGGCTCCAGCGCGCCGTCGTGTCGTCGTTCGAGCCGGCGACGCTGGAGCGGTTCGCCGGATACGCGCCCGGCTGGCCACGCTGGCTGAACGCCCACGACGCTTCCCCGGCGACGCTCGGGACGGCGGCTGAGCTGGGCTGTCGCGGTGTCTCGATCGAGTGGCATGCGCTCGACCGCGGCGCGCTCGAGCGTGCGCGGGCGGCGGAGCTGGACGTCGCCACGTGGACCGTCCGTCGCCGGCCGACGTACCGGCGGCTCGAGCGGCTCGGGGTCGTCGCGATCTGTGCCGAGGCCGCCGCGCTCGACGGCTAGGGGATCGCCGGGCGGGACATCGGGCGAGGCGGTGTCGCGGGCAGTCCTATCCTCGCGGCCATGGGCGACAGCGATCGAGCGGATCTCGTCGTCGTCGGCGCCGGCACGATCGGAGGCTGGGCGAGCGTCTTCGCCAAGCGGGCGGGGCTCGACCGGGTCGTCGTCCTCGAGCGGGATCTCGCCGGGCAGGGGGCGAGCAGCCGGGCCGCCGGCATCGTCCGCGCCCAGGGCGGCACCCCGACGACGGTTGCGCTCGGCCGCTGGTCGATCGAGTTCTACCACCGCCAGGCCGCCGAGCTCGGGACGGACTCGGGCTTCCGCGAGCTCGGCTACCTCATCCTCGCGGTCACCGAGGACGACGAGCGGGCCGGGCACGAGCGGGTCGCGATGCAACGCGGCGAGGGGCTGCCGGTCGAGTGGCTGTCGGCGACCGAAGCGGCCGAACGCGTTCCGAACCTGTCATCGAGCGGCCATCGTGGCGGGACCTTCCTCGCGACCGACGGCCACATCGATCCGCCGCGGAACGTCCGGGCCTACTCGGTCGCGATGGCCCGGGCCGGCGTCGAGCTCCGCGAGCGGATCGCCCTCACCGGGCTCCGGACCGCGCCGACGAGCGCCGGTGGTCGGGTGGTGACGGGCGTCGAGACGTCGGCGGGGCCGATCGAGACGACCCGGGTCCTCCTCACGGGTGGACCGAGCCTTCGCGCCGTCGGCCGCCTGGCGGGGATGCGCATCCCGGCCGGCGCCGTCCGCCACACGGTCGCGGTGCTCGAGCCGCACGAGGCCTTCAGCACGCCACAGCCCATGGTGTTCGACATCGGCGCCGGCCTGTACTGGCGGCTCGAGGAGGGCGGGCTCCTGTTCGGCTGGAGCGATCCGAACGATCAGCCGGGCGAGGCGCGGAGCGTCGACTGGGCGATGTACGAGGCGATGCGCGACCGGCTCGCGGGGTTCGTCCCGGTGACGCGCGACCTGGGCCTGCGCAGGATCTGGGCCGCGACGATCGACTTCACGCCCGATCACCTGCCGATCCTCGGGCCAGGCCTGACGCCTGAGGGCGTCCGGATCGACGGCGTGACGATCGCCTCGGCGGGCGGCCACGGGATGATGTGGGGACCGGCGGTGGCTCGCGTGGCTGCCGATCTGGCAGTGGCCGGCCGGACGGACGTCGTCGACGTCTCGGAGCTGGGCCTGGATCGGTTCGATGCGGAGGGACGGAGCCGGCTCGCGACCGATCCGATCGCGCTGCCGTTCCCGGTCAGCGCGGACGACGAGGTCCGGGCGGTGCCGTCGCGGTGAGCCGCCCGTGGGCCGGCGGGGGCCGGCCCGGGTCGAGGGCTAGATCGGCTGGGTGGTCGTCGGGCGCCCGAGCGAGATGAGCGCCTCGAGAGCCGTCGTGATCCGCGAGGCGAGCGAGCGGCGAGGCGTCGCGACCTGGTGCCGCGGCTTGCGATCGGCGAGGTCGCGCTCGGTGGCGATCATCACGTAGTAGGCGGCGATCGGGGTCATTGGTGGCGGTCTCCTGGACGGGCGGCTGGTGTACCCAGACCGTAGGTCCGCCCGCAGTCGGGCGACACGGACGGGGGTCTCCGGCGGCATGGACATCCGTCGCATCGCGGACGCCGTCGGTCCGCCGAGCCGGCGGGAGCTGCCCTAGCGGCGCTCGGGATCCAGCAGGTCCGGCGGCACGAGCCAGCGCAGGGTGGCGCGCCCGTCGGCGACCGCCCCCTTCACGTCGATCCGGGCGAACGCGCCCTTCTTCATCGTCACCGCGCTCGCGCCCGACAGCCAGGACAGGAGCTCGCTGAAGTCGGGGTCGTGGCCGGCGAGCACCGGCCGGCGCGGATGGCCCGCGTCGCGCAGGATCGCGTCGACGACGCTCGCGTCGAAGCCGCGGCCGAGCCGCTCATCGAGCCGGACCGTCGCGCCGATCGCAGCGGCGACGATCTCCGCCGTCCGGCGCGCCCGGACCTTCGGGCTGGAGATCACGGCGTCCGTCGTGAAGCCGATCCCGGCCAGGAACGCCCCGAGCCGCTCCGCCTGCGCCTCGCCCTTGGCGCTCAGCGGCCGGTCCGCGTCGTCGCCGCGCCACGCCTCGGGATCGCCGGCATCGGCGTGCCGGAGCAGGAACAGCTGGAGGTCGGCGCTCGGGCTCACTCGTCGAGCGTAGCGAGGAACGCGGCAATCCGTCCCCGGAGGTCGAGATACGTGGCACGGTAGACGTCCAGGACCTCCGCGTCGGTCCCGCGAGCCCGGGCGGGATCCGGGATGCTCCAGTGGGTCCGCTCGGCCGGCCCCGGGAACACCGGACACGCCTCGGCGGCGTCGTCGCAGACCGTGATGACGTGATCGAACGGCCGGTCGAGGAACTCGGTCATCGGCTTGGATCGTGCCCAGTCGTGGCCGATCCCGTGCTCGTCGAGGACGGCGATCGTGCGCGGGTTGACGTCGCCCTCGGGCCGGCTCCCGGCGGACTCCACCGCGACCCGGCTGCCGCCGAGCTCGCGGAACAGCGCCTCGGCCAGGATCGACCGGCACGAGTTGCCGGTGCACAGGACGAGGATCCGGGCTGGATCGGCGCGGGTCGTCACGCCGACAGCACCCGGATGGGGTGGTGAGCCGTCACGGGTTCAGGTCCTCGATCTCGCCGCTCGCAAGGAAGACCACGTCCTCGGCGATGTTCGTGACGCGGTCGCCGATCCGCTCGACATAGTGCGAGGCGAACAGGATGCGCGTCCCGCGCTCCACGTTGCCGGGATCCGCCCGCATCAGGCCGACGACCTCGTCGAACGTCCGGTGGTACAGCGTGTCGACCTCGTCGTCCCGTGCCGCGACCCGGCGGGCCGCGTCGACGTCGACGTCGACGAGCGCCCGGAGGATGCCGCCCACGAGCGTCGCCGCCAGCTCGCCCATGGCGGGCAGGTCGACGTACTTCTTCAGGGGCGGCTCGGGCGCGAGCTTGCGAACCTGCTTGGCCACCGACGCCGCGTGGTCGCCCATCCGTTCCAGCTCGTACCCGACGTGGTCGAGCGCAAGCAGGAACCGGAGGTCGCGCGCGACCGGCGACTGCGTCGCGATCGTCCGGGTGATCAATCCGGAGACCTCGCGCTGCATCTCGTTGATCCGGCGGTCGCCTGCGATCACGGCCGATGCCGCCTCGGCATCGTGTCCGACC
>DASSMI010000090.1:0-7076 GCA_035688935.1 Candidatus Limnocylindrales bacterium
CGCTCGTACGAGACCCACGTGCTGTTGATCCACCACGGCCGCGAGATCTGCCAGGCGCTCCGACCCAAGCACGAGCTCTGCCCGATCCGCCACCGCTGCCGGTTCGTCGACCCGAAGGCGCCGTAGAGGCGCGGATAATTGCGTGGTGAGCGGGCCACTGTAGAACGCTAGATGTGCGGGATCGGCTGCTTATCGTTCGGATCGGCGCCATCGTGCGCGACCTGCGGCGCGCCGTTGGCTGGACGCAGCGACGGCTCGCGTCGGAGGCGGGCGTATCGCAGTCGCTCGTCTCGGCGATCGAGAACGGTCACCTGAGAAACCTGACCGTCACGACCCTGACTGTCGTGCTCGATGCGATGGGGAGCCGACTGATCATCGACGCGACACGGCCGTTCCTCGGCGATCGCGAACGGCAGCGAGACGTCGGTCACATCCGATGCGTGAACCATGTCGTGCGGAGGTTGATGGCGGCCGGATGGCAGGTCGCCACCGAGGTGGAGATCGGCGCAGGCAACGCAAGAGGATGGATCGACATCCTCGCATTTCATCCCGTTCTCCGGATCGTCCTCGTCATCGAGGTGAAACCGAGCTGCACGACTTCGGCGCGCTTGAACGACAGGTGGCGTGGTACGAGCGAGAGGCCTGGGGGGCCGCGAGGCGGCTCGGGTGGAAGCCGGCCGGCGTTCACGCAGCGGTCCTCTTCCTCGCGACGGAAACCGTCGACGGCCGGCTCCGTGAGATGCGTGCCGCGATGGATCGCGCGTTTCCGGGGCGGGCACGCCATCTCGGACCACTCGTTGCAGGTGGTCATCAGGCGGGATCGCCACGCCGGTCCATCGCGCAGATTGACCCGCTCAGCCGGCGAGCATCCTGGATCCGGCCAACCTGGATCGACGGGCGGAGGACGCCCGCTCCGTACGCCGACTACTTGGCGTTCCTGGCCCGAACATCCCCAGATCGACGTCATTGATCAGGAAGCCGACGACGACGCTTGGCCAACGGTCGAAAACGGCATCAGTTCGGTGTGGATCTCGTGGGTGGCAAGCGTGTCCGACGGGAATCTGACCAACGGCATCGATTAGGCCAGCCGCCGCGAGCGGTGCGGCCGACGGCGCCGCGACGGCGGCCGCCGCGTGGGGTGGATCGGGCCCGGCTCGATCGACGGCCGCCGAACCGCTGCGGCATTCGCGGACTACGTGGCGTTCCTTGCCTCGACATCCCGCCGCGGTGCGGCCGATCGACGCAATTGATCACGTTGCGTTCCGGCACGCTTGGCACCGTGCGCAAACGGCCCGGATCGAGGGTGAATTGGCGACGTGCCGAGCGCGCTGGCTCGGCATTTGATCAACGACCTCGATCAGCGCGACCGCGCGGCCAGCCGGCCGGCCCGGCGGCGCGGCCGGAACCCCGACCCGCCGCGCTATCCTCCGGGGATGCTGAGCGGCCGATCGAGCGGGCACGAGACGCCGCGTATCCTGATCGTCGACGACGATCCGAGCCTGCTCGTCCTCCTCGCCGATCAGCTCCGGAACGACGGGTTCGAGATCCAGACGGCGCGCGACGGCGACGAGGCGCTGAGACGGCTGCGCAGCGGCTGGCCGGACCTCCTGATCATCGACATGATGATGCCGCGCATGGACGGCCTCACCCTGGCGCGTGAGATCAAGGGCCACGCGGACCTTCCGATCATCGTCCTGAGCGCAATCGATGCCGGCGACTCGAAGGCCGACCTCCTCGAGGAGGTCGCCGAGGACTACGTCACCAAGCCCTACCACTACCCGGAGCTCCGGGCGCGGATCAACCGGATCCTCAAGCGGCTCGGGGACCGGGTCCCCCGCCAGAGCCTGGTCCTCGGCGACGACCTGACCCTCGACCTCCACCGGCGCGAGGCGACGGTCGGCGGAGCGACGGTCCAGCTCACGCCGACCGAGTCACGCCTGCTCTACGCGCTCGCCGCGAACCTCGGCCAGACCGTGACCACCGAGACGCTCCTCGCCCGCGGCTGGGCCGAGACGGAGGACGCGGATCCGTCCTACGTCTGGGTGACGATGCGCCGGCTCCGCCAGAAGGTGGAGGTCGACCCGAACCGCCCGACGCACATCCAGACCGTCCGCGGGATCGGCTACCGGCTCATCGCGGTCAGGCCGGGCGCGCCGATCCCGGCCGGGACCCCGTCGTCCGCGGCCGCCGACGGCGATGGCTGAGGAGCGCTACCGCTCGAAGCTGTCGATCGCGGCCGAGCGCGCGGCCGCCGCGGAGCGGGCGCTCCTCGAGCAGGCGGCCGCCGACCGCGAGGCCGACGAACGGCGGGACGGCTCGCGGTTCGGCCTGAACCTGTCGTTCCGAACCCGGCTCACGATCGGCCTCGTCGCGGCCGCGCTGATCCCGCTGGCCGCGTTCGGGACGATCGTGGTCCTCGTCGATCCGGCCGGCCAGGCGCCGACCACCGGCCGGATCCTGCTCTTCGTCCTCGTCATGGCCGCGGTCCTGGCGATCCTGCTCGCGTACCTCCTCGCGGCAGACCTGACCGCGCCACTGCGGGCGATCGCGGCCGCCGTCGCCCGGGTCTCCGCGGGCGACCTCTCGACGCCGATCGCGGTGCCCGGCGAGGACGAGCTCGCCCAGCTGGCGGACAGTCACAACCGCCTCGCCGCCGACCTCGAACGGCGGAACCGCGAGCTGGGCCGGATCCTCGAGGCGATCGAAGCCGGCTCGCCGCGGGACACCGCCGACTTCATCGCGGGCAGGGCCGCCCACGACGCGACGACCGCGTTCGGGATGATCGATTCGGTCGTCCTGCTCGTGCCACCCCGCGAGATCCCCACCGAGGAGCGGATCCCGGGCGAGTCGCTCCCGGTTCGCGCCGTGCTCAAGCTCGGCGGCGAGGAGCTGGGGGTCCTCGTAGGCCATCTCCCGGCGACGCGCGTCTGGGAGCGAGCCGACCAGGACCTGCTCGAGCTGTTCGCGAGCGAGGTCGCCGTCGCGATCCGGAACGCCCAGCTGTTCGCCCGCGTGGAGGCCCAGAACAGCCAGCTTCTCGAGCTCGATGCGGCGAAGGACGACTTCCTCCGCGGCGTCAGCCACAACCTCCAGACACCGCTGACGAGCATCCGCGCCTACGCCGACCAGCTCGGCCGCGACCGCCCGGACCGCCGGCTGGGGATCATCGCCGAGCAGTCCGATCGGCTGTCGCGGATGGTCCGCCAGCTCCTGACGGTGACGCGCCTGGAGTCGGGCGCGCTGAAACCGAGGAGTGAGGTCGTGGCCCTGGCGCATCCCGTCCGGCGGGCCTGGGAGGCCCTCGCCGCCGACGACGTCCAGCTCCGCATCGACGATCGCTCGGACGGCTGGCTCGCGGTCGCCGACATCGATCAGCTCGACCAGGTCCTCTGGGCACTCCTCGACAACGCGCTGAGGTACGGCGAACGGACGGCGATCTCCGTCGAGATCGCGCCTGAGCCGGATCACGGACAGCTGCGCCTGACGATCTCGGATCTCGGACCGGGCATCAGCGAGATCGATCGCGCACGGCTCTTCCGACGATTCGAGCGCGGCGTGGAGCGAAGCGCGAACGACGGCTCGGGTCTGGGGCTGTACGTGTCGCGCGAGCTGTGCCGGGCGATGGGCGGCGACCTCGTCCTCGAGTCGCAGCTCGCGGGACGCGGTGCCTCGTTCAGCGTGTTCCTGCCCGGAGAGCCGGCCGAAGAAGCGTGAATGACGAGAAGGGCCGGCACCCTCGCGGATGCCGGCCCTTCGTCAGGTCGTGAGCCCGGCGCCTGGCCGGGCGTTGATCACGCGGCGGTGATGGCCGACCGGACGGCCGGAGCCACGGTCCGGGTCGCGGTGGACTTGGGACCCCAGATGACGTGGCGCGGGTCCACGCCGACGATCGCGCCGGCGGCCGTGCCGAGGATCGGCCCCAGCGCAGGCGACAGCCCGAACAGGGCGGCGATCATCGCGCCGGCGTACCACATCGAGTAGAACCAGAGCAGGCTGGCGGCGACGCGCTTCTTCATGCTGGGATGGCCTCACGTGGCAGCGTGGCAATGCGGGTCCGGTCCCAGATCAGGCGGCGCGGGTCGACACCGACCAGCCCGGCAGCCGCGAGCCCGACGATCGGGCCGAGCACCGCCGGCAGCCCGAACGCGAACGCCGCGAAGGCGCCCACGAACCAGCCCGCGTACAACCAGAGGACCCCTGCCACGACGCGCTTCTTCATGCGCCTACGGTCCGCTGTGGGGGCGCCGTCTTCAATGGCCCGATGCGCCGCACGTGGCGCGTCGAAGGTCCTACCTGCGATGACGGGGGGCACCACCGGTAAGGTCTCGTGTAAGGTCGATCACCCAGCATGGCAGGACATTCGGGCTATGACGTGAGGGGTCGTTCGTGCCAGTTCTCCGGTTCCGCCGACGACGTGTCCTCGGCAGCTCACGAGGCCAGGGCCTCGCCGAGTTCGCGATCGTCTTCCCGGTGCTGATGATCATCATCGGCGGGATCATCCAGTTCGGGATCATCTTCTGGGGTCAGAACACCCTGACCCAGGTGGCGCGCGACACGGGCCGCTGGGCCGCCTCGCAGACCGTCTGCCCGACGACCGGCTCGGTCCAGACGACCGCGGACAGCATCGCGACGAACTCCTCGCTGATCGGGTATCCGGCGTCGGGGATCGGCCTGGTCGTCACGACCAGCGGGACGTGTCCGCCGACGAGCAACCAGCAGGTCGGCTACGTCACGATCACCCTGACCCATCAGGTTCCGGTGTTCTTCCCGTGGATCCCCGGCAACGGGAACCTCTCGACCTCCGCGCAGTTCCGGTTGGAGCCGGCCCCGTGACCGCGCGCGCGCGGGCGCGCCGGCGAGGCCGAGGACAGGTCGTCCCGCTGTTCGCGCTGTTCCTCGTCGTCCTCCTGGGATTCGCCGCACTCGCGATCGACGTCAGTGGCGCCTACTCGGCGCGGAGGGCCTATCGTGCGTTCGCCGACGCTGCGGCCCTGGCCGGTGCCCAGGACCTCCAGGTTCCGGGCTCGCGCACCGTGACCTCCCTCGAGCGACGGACCGCCCGCCGGCATGCGATGGAGAGTGTCCGAGCCCAGCTCGGGAACACGGGCACGCTCCCGGCCGCGTGCACGCCGGGCACGCCGGCGTACGACGTCGACATCACCGACGCGTGCATCCTCCCCGGGACGGCCTTCCATGTCTCGATCCGTGCCGGCAGCTATGCGGGCCAGCCGCAGCCCATCGTCTGCGTCAGCTGCGATCCGGCCCGATCGGTCCAGGTCGGGCTCCGCAACGCCGAGTACCAGCTGTCGTTCGCGCGCGTGCTCGGCCAGTCCACGTGGAACGTCGGGATCGTCTCGGTCGCCGGTCTGGGATTCGCGAAGTCGTACGCGATCGTGACGCTCCGTCCCCCGAAGGCGACCGGCTCCACCTTCAACGTGAACGACATCGTCCTGAATTCGAACGGCACGCTCATCAACGTCCACAGCGGCGACGTCGGCAGCAACGCGAACATGGACTACTCCGGCACAGGCGCGATCCTGAACCTCGACAGCGGCTACGGCATGTACTACTTCGATCCGTACTTCTCGCCGCAGTGGTATCCCAGCGCGCCGAGGCCACCGGCCCAGATCGTCCAGCAGCTGCCCCAGCTGATCACGGACCCGAACTACCGCTATCCCTCGATGGCCGGCGCGCCCACGTTCGACGACGCGCGGGCATCGAACCACGCGGCCGAGGCCGCCGTGGAACGGGCCGACACCGACCCCGCCTGCCTGACGCTCGCCCAGTCGATCCCTGCGACCACGTACACGTTCATGACGGCCCAATTGGCGACGCCCGACAAGATCTATTGCTACGAGCCCGGGATCTATCTGTCGGGCACCGGCTCGAAGAACGCGACGCTGACGGTCGCGACCGATGACCTGGCGATCCTCAAGCCCGGCGCGTACTACCTCCAGAGCGGCATGCAGGTCCGCGGGCGGCTGGTCGGGGGGTTCGCACCCGGCTCGGCCGGCGTCGCGCTGATGTTCGACGAGACCGGGCCTGGAAACTGCGGACCGTGCGTGCTCGACGGCAACAACGCCCAGACGATCGCACTGAATGCCGGGACGAAATTCCCGGGAAGCACGGGAACCGCGGCGACTGCGGCGATCGATTGGAGTGGCACCGCCGTCCAGACGAGCGGCGCGTTCTCGCCGACCCCACCCATTCTGATGACGCTCCTCGTGCGCAAGGACACGAATGGCGCGGGTGGAACACAGGCGTGCGTCGTTCCCACCTCGGCGCCCTTCATCGAGCCGAGCGGCTGTCAGGACAGCAAGAACCAGACGATCAGCATCCAGGGCACCGGGCAGCTCGATGTCGAAGGCGTGCAGTACGCGCCAACGGACAATGTCGTCCTGGCCGGCAGCTCGGACGGGAACGGGACGGTCGGCCAGATCATCGCGTGGACGCTGACGTATTCCGGCGGCACGACCTTGAACCAGGAAGGCACCGGGACGCAGGGTCCCGGGACGTTGCGCCTGGATGCGGCGTGCACGGCACCCACGACCCCGTGTAACCCGTAGCGCGCGCCTCGGCAGGAGCCGCGCAGGAGCCGCGTCCGAACGCCGGACGCGGCTCTTCGATTCGGGCGCCGGGACGAATGGGGGGCCTGAGTCGCGGGACCATCACGCCCCCCTGATGAACCCCCTCGGGCTATGCACGCCCGCACCGATTCAAGGGTTCGTGCAAGGACGCGCTTCGACGCTGCGAGCTCACCTTCGCAGCATCGGGGTTGCGCATGATCTCGATCGTCCGATCGCCCGTCACGGCGCTCCGACGTCACCTCCGGACGCGGAGCCGCGGCCAGAGCCTCGTCGAGCTCGCGCTGATCCTCCCGGTGCTCATGGTCTTCTTCGCCGCGATCCTCGACCTGGGCCGGATCGCTGCAGCCGAGATCTCGCTCACGAACGCCGCCCGCGAGGGCGCGTTCCAGGCCGCGAAGACCCCGACCGACTTCGATGCGACTCAGCCGTGTCCCGTCGACGGAAGCTCGAACAAGATCTTCTGCCGGGTCAAGCTCGAGTCCGGCGGCA
>DASSMI010000091.1:0-9878 GCA_035688935.1 Candidatus Limnocylindrales bacterium
TGCCCGGCCGGGCGGTCGTCACCGGATCCGGGCCGGCCGGGTTCGGTCGGTCGATCACCCGATCGCTCGCAGCAGCATCTGGAACGCAGTGTAGAGGAGGATCGCGACGAACAACCCGCGGAGGATCCGCAGGTCGATCCGTGACGCGATCCGCGACCCGATGCTCGCGCCGATGAAGACGCCGATCGCGCTGGGCGCCGCCACGAACCCCTGGATCCCGCCGCGGAGGAGATAGACGATCGCGCTAGCCGACGCGGTGATCCCGATCATGAGATTGCTCGTCGCGGTCGCGACGCGCAGCGGCACACCCATCACGACGTGCATGAGCGGCACCTTGATCAGCCCGCCGCCGATCCCCAGCAGGGCCGACGCGACGCCCGCCCCGACGCTCCCGGCAACTCCCGCACCGAGGCGCCGGACGGTGTATCCCGGCCCCGAGAGCCGCTCGACGAACGCCGGGCGCTCGCCCGGCGCGGCCTCAGCGATCACGTCGGCGTCCGCCGCGGCCGCCTCGCGCCGCCGGAGCATCGTCAGCGAGGTGTAGACGAGGAGGACCGCGAACGCGAACTCGAGGACGCGCTCGGGGATCGCGAACGCGATCAGGCCGCCGGCCAGCGCGCCGATCGCCGTGAAGAGCTCCAGCGACATCCCGAGGCGGAGGTTGGCCACGCGCCGCTCGAGATACACCCCGGCCGCGGCGCCGGACGTGACGATGACGCAGATCAGGCTGACCCCGACGGCGGTGAGCAGCGGGAAGCCCATCACGAGGGTCAGGAGCGGCACGATCAAGACGCCGCCGCCCAGTCCCAGAAGCGATCCGAACAGGCCCGTCGCGATCCCGCCGACGACGAGCACCAGCCCGTCGCCGAGCGGCGTCATGCCGGCATCGCGGGGACCATGCGACGCCGGCCGGTCAAGCGGACGCGGAGCCTAGGGCCGGAGGTGCTGAGGCGCGTACGGCAGCAGGGCGACGACGCGGGCGCGCTTCAGCGCGACCGCCAGCTCACGCTGGTGCTCGGCGCACGTGCCGGTCTTCCGGCGCGGCTCGATCTTCGCCCGCTCCGAGAGGTACCGGCGGAGGCGGTTGACCTCCTTGTAGTCGATCGAGACCGTCTTGTCGGCGCAGAACGCGCAGACCTTCCGGCGGCGTCGATCGCGATAGTAGTCGTCGCGCTTCTTCGAGCGTGCTTGAGGGGGCATTCAGGAGTCTCCGATGAGCGCGGCCACCGCCGCGCGGGTGGGTTCAGATGCGACGCCGCGAGGGCGCCAGGAAGTCAGAACGGCAGGTCGTCGAGGTCGCTCGCGTCGTCGTAGCCGCCGCCGCCACGGGAGCCGCCACCGTTCGGTGAGCCGGCCGGAGCGCCGGCGGGTCGCGGGGCTGCAGCGGCGAACTCGCCGTCGCCGTCCTCGCGCGATCGCTTCTCGAGGTTGACGAGGCTATCCGCGGTGATCTCGAGCGAGGTCCGCTTCTGGCCGTCGCGTCCCTCGAACTCGCGGGTCTTGAACCGGCCTTCGACGAAGACCCGGTTGCCCTTCCGGAGGTTCTCCGCCGCGCGCTCGGCGCGATCACCCCAGACGCTGATCCGGAACCAGTCGGTCGCCTCGACCCACTCCCCGGTCTGCTGGTTCTTCGTGCTCTGGTTGACGGCGACGTTGAACTGGGTGACCGGGCGGCCGCTCGGCGTGTAGCGCATCTCCGGGTCCGCGCCGAGGTTGCCGATGATCATCACCTTGCACAGAGCCATCGTGGTCGCTCCTCAGTCGATCGCGGCCGGGGCCGCTTCGCTCTCGGACTCGTCGATCCGCTCGGAGGTGTCCTCGTCCTCCTCGTCCTCGGCCGACGGCAGATCACCGTCGTCCTCGCCCTCTTCCGCACCCTCGGCCGAGCCGTCGCGGCGGGCCGGGCGGGCCGGGCGCTCGTCGCGGGTGACGAGGTGGCGGAGGACCTCCTCGGTGATCAGGAGGGTTCGCTCCATCTCGGCGAGGGCCTCACCGGGCGCCTCGAACAGGATGATGTGGTAGGAGCCCTCGCGGTACCGGTCGATCTGGTAGGCGAGCCGCCGTCGACCCCACGGGGCGACCTTCACGATCGAGCCGCCGGCGGCCACGATCTGGCGGGTGGTGCGGTCGATGACCGCCTGGGCCCGGTCGTCCGCGACATCGGGACGGAGGACCAGCATGAGTTCGTATCGGCGCATGCGCCAACTTTCTCCTTCCAATGGGGATCGTCCCGCTGACGGCGGAGCGCCGGCGCGGAACCGAAAGGAACGGCCCGAAGGATAGCACGCGGCGGCCTGGGCTCAGCCAATGACGGCCGGGTCCCGATGTATCCTTCGCCGGTCGGGGACCCTGTCCCCCCGATCGATCAGCCGATCCAGCTGCCCAGGAGGCGCTTCGCGTCCGTGCCCGCCAGCACCATCCTGCTCATCGAGGCCGACGCGGCGTCCGCGGAGACGATCGCGCCGGTCCTGACCCGGGTCGGCTACACGGTGACCGTCTCCGAGCCCGCCGACGCGATCGGCAAGGTCGCCGATCACCGGCTCGTGATCATCGACGTCGTCACGGGCGAGAAGTCCGCCCCCGACATCTGTCGCGAGATCCGGGCGACACCGACGCTGTCCGCGATCCCCGTCCTGTGCGTCAGCCAGTCCGACGAGGTCGAGGACCGGATCCGCTTCCTCGAGGCGGGCGCGGACGACGTCATGGCCAAGCCGTTCGACGCGCGCGAGCTCGAAGCGCGTGTCGAGGCGCTGCTCCTGCGCTTCCAGCGATCGAAGGACCTGAGCGCCGTCGTCTCGACGGATGGCATCACCGTCACGCGGGCCCGGCGCACGGTCACGGTCCACTCCCCGAAAGGTGGCGTCGGAACGTCGACTGTCGCGACGAACATCGCGATGGCCGCCGCGCAGCGCAAGCCGGACCGCGTCGTCATCGTCGACCTCGACCTCCAGTTCGGTCAGGTCGCGACCCACCTGAACGTCACGCCGCGCCAGACGCTCGCCGACGTCGTCCGCGACGAGGCCGCCCAGAACGAAGCGGAGCTCCTGCGGACCTACGCGACGCGCCACGACTCGGGCCTGCACGTCCTCGCCGCGCCGGGCGGCCCCGAACAGGCGGCCCTCGTGACGGCCGAGCACATCGATCGGATCCTGGCGACCCTCCTCGACACGTACGACCAGGTCGTCATCGACACTGGCTCCTATCTCGACGAGCGGACGCTCGCGGCGTTCGAGCACGCCGACAACGTCCTCTTCGTCGTGAACCCCGAGATCGCCGCGTTGAAGGCCGTCACCGCGCTGGTCGAGTACCTGAACGAGTCGGGGACCGTCGCAGCCAAGACGTCGTTCGTCCTGAACAACACGTTCGGTCGCGAGATCCTCAAGGCCCGCGACGTCGAGAGCGCACTCGGCACGAAGGTGACGAGCGAGCTGCCGTACGACCCGTTCCTCTACCTCAAGGCCGTGAACGAGGGCGTGCCCATCGTCCAGGGCGCGCCGAAGTCGGCCGCCGCCGACCGGTTCGCGAAGCTCTCGACCGCCGCGTTCGGTTCGGACGGGGTGGCCGTCCCGGCGGCCGGCGCGGACGAGAAGAAGAAGAGCGGCGGCCGGTTCTCGCTTCGGCGGCGCTAGGCGCGCGAACGCGCCCGCGCCAGAGCGCAGCAGCCGCGCGCCGGCCCTGGTCTGCCGGTCGGCACGGCTCCGGCCCACGGTCGCCGTCATGCGGGAGGTGGCATGACGAAGTGACACCGTTGTTGCCGGGCAGACGAGCGAGCGCCAACGGTTCGTGCCGGAGCAGGGGTTCGAACCCTGACGCCCTTGCGGGCAGCGGTGTTTAAGACCGCCGCGTCTGCCTGTTCCGCCACTCCGGCTCGGGACGCAGCCTACCGCCCCGCGCGGCGATACTGGCGCCGATGTACGTTCCCGACCATTTCCGACCGACCGATCAGGAGGTCGCGGCGCTCCTCGACGGCATGGGCGCCGGTGAGCTGATCACCGCGACGGACGAGGGGCTTCTCGCGACGCTCCTGCCGCTGATCTGGGAGCCGGCACGCGGCGACGGGCCGGAGCTCGGCCGGCTCATGGGGCATGTCGCGCGGAACAACCGGCAGTGGGAGGTGGCGCCTGCCGGCGAGGCGCTCGTCATCGTCCGCGGGCCGGACGCCTACATCTCGCCGGCGTGGTACGCGACGAAGCGCGAGCACGGACGCGTCGTCCCGACCTGGAACTACGTCACGGCGCATCTGCACGGCCGGCTGATCGTCCACGACGACGCCGCCTGGTGTGAACGGAACGTCCGCGCGCTCGTCGACCGTCACGAGGCGCGACAGCCGGAGCCATGGTCGGTCGATGACGCTCCCCCGCCCTACATCGAGGGCCAGCTCCGGGCGATCGTCGGCCTCGAGGTCGTGGTCACCCGGATCGAGGCGAAGACGAAGCTCAGTCAGAACCGCTCGAAGGACGACGTCGTCGGGGCGATCGACGGCCTCGAACGACAGCCCGATGGGGCGTCGCTCGCGGTCGCCGCCGCGATGCGCGCCACCGAGGACGCCCGCGACCGGTGACGTTCGATCTGGGCCGCTTCGTCGATGCCCAGGCCGGCGTCTACGACGGCGTCCTCGACGAGCTCCGACGCGGCCGCAAGGTGGGTCACTGGATCTGGTTCGTGTTCCCCCAGATCGCGGGACTCGGTCGGAGCTGGATGTCGGAGCACTATGCGATCGGGTCGATCGCGGAGGCGCGCGCCTACCTCGCTCATCCCGTCCTCGGACCGAGGTTGCGGGAGTGCGCGACACTCATCCTGTCCGTCCCGGCCGGCCGGACGGCGGCCGACGTCCTCGGCGGCCTCGATGCGATGAAGGTCCGTTCGTCGATGACGCTCTTCCACCGTGCCGATCCCGACGACCCGATCTTCCGGGACGTCCTGGACCGGTTCTACGGCGGCACGCCGGATCCCGCGACCGACGCCATCCTGGCCCGCCGCGATGCGTGAGCGCGCGAGGGTGGGACACGTCGCGATCGTGCTCGCCGGCGCTTGGCTGGCCGGGTGCAGTAGCCCGTCCGGTGGCGGCTCGGGAGCGCCGCCCTCGGCCGGGAGCACCGCCGCGGCGATCCCTTCGGCGTCGACCGCGGTGACGGTCCCGGCCGACGTCCTCGATCCGATCGTGGCCGACGCCGCGACACGGGCCAGCGTGGACAAGACTGCGGTGACGGTCGTGCGGGCGAGCGCCCAGACCTGGCCGAATGGCGCGCTCGGCTGTCCGTCGCCCGGCGTGATGTACACCCAGGCGGTCGTCACCGGGTGGCAGGTCGTCGTCGAGGCCGGCGGGACGCAGTACGACTACCGCTCGGGCGGCGCCGGCCGCTTCAAGCTGTGCACGAGCGGCGCGTCCGGCGGCGGCTCACCGGGCGGGAGCGGCGCCCCCGGCTGACGGGTCCATCGCAGATGCGACGAAGCCCCCGGCGGCGCCGGGGGCTTCGCCCTGGATCCCAGGGACGTTACGGGAGGTCGGCAGGCAGGAGATCCGCCTGTGCGGCCCCGTTCGCGTCGTCGAGCGTGACGACCATCCAGCCCTTCGTCGGGTGGTCGGCGAACGCCGCCTCGTCGACGTCGAGCTCGAGCAACGTCGATCCGCCGGGCGGGAGGCCGATGAAGTCGCCGGTGGAGACGGCCGGATCGAACACCGAGATCGACGCCCGGCCCGCGACCACGTCCTCGAGGCTGTCGCCCAGGTCGGACGAGTCGACGAACGTGTCGCCGAACACCTCGTAATCGATCGTCGAGCCCGGATCGGTCCGGTCGATGTCGCTGGCGAGGGCCGGCAGGAGGATCGTCGAGCCGTTGGCGGGCGCGTCTGCGACCCACGCGTCGACGACGTTGCCGTCCGCATCGACGATGACCGAGACGACCTCGCCGCTGAAGTCCCCGGCGGTCAGGATCCCGAGATCGATCGAGATGATCGAGAACTCTGGATCGGGACCAGCGCCGAAGACGTCGATCTCGAACACGTTCTGGAAGCCGCCGGACCAGCGGCCGTACGTGTTGATCGCGAAGATCAGCCCGCGGTCGTTGTCATCCGGCTCCCCGGTCAGGAACTCGACCGGAAGCACCTGGACGCCGACGGCCCGGATGTCGTTCGTCGCGGTCACCGCGCTCGGCATGTCCTTCGGGTCGGACAGGCCCCACGCGTAGACATCGGCGATGCCCGTGTGGATGCCGTTGTTCGTGAGCTTGACCGTGGCGCTCGAGACGCCGCCCGACGACTGCCAGTCGGTCCGCTGCGACGGGACGATGTTCGACTCCGCCCGCGGGACCGCTCGGTAGGTGATCCGGACCGGGTACCGCCCGTTCGACCGAACGGCGGGCGTCGCCGTGATCACGCCACCGAAGCTCACGAGGCCGCCCCATGGGGTGCCACCGATGATCGTCTGGCTGGCCGACGGAAGCGCCGCGAGCTGGGCCGCCGACCGCGAGGCCGTCGCCTTGATCGTCACGTGGCCGTGGGCCGGGATCGACACGGAGGTCCGGTCGAGCCGGACGATCCCCGTCGAGGACAGCTGGTAGACCTCGGTCCGAGGACCGCGGTTGTAGAGGTCGAACGACAACGTCTCGCTGTAGCCGGAGCTTCGACGCTGGTCGTAGCCGAAGGACAGGCTCGCGGTGCCGTCCCCCGCGAGCGCATAGACGACCGCGTCGACGGCGCGTCGCGGCTGGACCATGCCCGAGCCCGCCAGACGCGGATCGTACGGGCTGACCTTCGTCTGGACGGCCGTCCCGACGATGACCGACTTCACCTGCTCCGGGGTGTAGTTCGGGTGCGCCTGACGGACGAGCGCGGCCACGCCGGCGACGTGCGGCGACGCCATCGACGTCCCGGACAGCGTCGTGCCCTTGTAGCCGAGCCCGACCGCGGTCGAGACGATGTTCACGCCGGGCGCGCTCACGTCCGGCTTGTTCGCGCTGTCGCCGAGGCGTGGTCCGCCCGACGAGAAGTCCGCGGTGTGGAGATAGTCCGGGTTCGCGATCGACGGACCGGCCTTCAGCGTCGCGCCGACGCCGTCCGAGGCGAACAGCGTGGCCTTCGCACCACGTCCGATCCCGATCATCGGGATGTCGAACTCGGTCGGGGTGTAGCCGATGAACGTCGGGAACTCGTTCGGGTCGGCGATGTCGTCGCGGTTCACGACGATCACGCCGACCGCGCCGGCGGCCTCCGCAGCCGCGCCCTTGTCCACGAACGCGCAGACGCCGCGCTGGATCACGGCGATCGAATTCGGCGGCAGGACTCCGTAGTCGGACTCGGTGCACCCGAGATGCTCGTCCGTCCCGGTGGTAGCGGGGTCGTCGAGGATCGGCTTGAGCGTGCCGCTGACCGGGAGGCCCGGGAAGTTGTTCTGGTTGATCGCGTTGAGGTCGGTGCCGGTCGCGCGATCGATCACTGCGCCGGGAAGGCTGGGAAGCACGTCGGAAGCCGCAACCGAGATGGCTCCGGTCGCGTTCCCGGGCGAGCCGGTCATGTACGCGTTCGGGCCCTCATTGCCGGCCGACGTCACGACGCTCACGCCATCGGCGACGAGCGCGTCGGTCGCCTGGGCGTCGGCGGTGTAGTCGCCGCCGATGCCGCCGATCGACATGTTGACCACGTCGATCGCGTCGGCGTGCGTCGCGTTGTACGTCGCCACCCACTCGATCGCGTCCGTCAGAACGTTCGTGCCGCCCTCGCAGCCGAAGACCTTGAGCGAGACGAGCTTCGCCTTCGGCGCAACGCCCGGGCCGATGCCGAACGAGGTCGAATAGGTCGTCGTGTTGTAGGCGCCGGTGTACGTGGTGTGGTCGGCCTTGACGCCGAACCCCGCCGCGGTCCCCGCGACGTGGGAGCCGTGGCCATTGCAGTCGAGCGGATCCGGATCCGGGTTCGGGATCGTGTCTGCCTCGACATCGGACCCTGGATCGTAGTCATCGCCGACGAAGTCCCAGCCCGCGACGACCTTCGCCGTCGGGAACGAACCGCCTTCGATGACGGTCGGATCGTTCGCGTCGTAGGCAGCCTCGGTGCCCGCCCCGCCGAAGTTCGCATGGGTGTAGTCGATCCCGGTGTCGATGACCGCGATCGTCTGGCCCTGACCTGTGTCTCCGTACGTGCCCCAGACGGAGTGCGCTCCGATGAATCGGACGCTCCGGACGTTCTCGTGCTTGTAGGTCGGGACGCCATGGATCGCGATGACGCCCGGGAGCGCCGTCAGCGCCGCGAGCTTCGACTTCGGGACGGTGAGCTTGATGCCGTTGTAGGCGAACTGGTACTTCGCCTCGATCTTGCCGCCTAGCTTCCTGATCGCCGCGTCCAGCTTGTCCTGCTTCGCCTTCAGGCCTCTCGCGACGTCCTGCTGGCCTTTCTTGGAGAGGTGCCGGACGCTCGCGGCCGGGTCGGTGAGCTGGACGATGACGTGGGCGGTCCGCGAGGCGAGGATCTTCTTGAGAAGTGCCTTGTCGATCTTCGAGGTGTCGACGCGGTGGACGCCGCGCGTCGACGTGGGGGCCTTCGCGACGGCCCCGGCCGGGGCCATCAGACTGGCGATGATCGCCGTGATCGCGGTCACGGTCAGCAGCCTGTGCTTCATGCTCCTCCCTTTCCGGCGGACGCCGGACTCCCCGTGACGGGCTCGGCATGTGGGCGGCCCGTCAAGCACACGGATGCGATCAAGTCGGGCTCGCCCCGACGGCGCCTCGTTCCTCTCGACGTCCTCCGGTACGCCGGACGTGCCCGAACGGATGGGGGCTCGGGAGTCATCCGGAAGGGGCGGCGGCCGCGGCTCCCCTGGGCCTGGCTGCGGGTGTCGCTCACGCTAATCGCGCGGATGCTCCGGGTCAAATCGCGATTGCCCGGACAGACGAGAGCCCGCCGGAGGGCGGGCTCTGGAACGGGTCGGATCTGGAGGCGACGACCGGATTCGAACCGGTGAATAGAGGTTTTGCAGACCTCCGTGTTGAACCACTTCACCACGTCGCCGTGGCGTGAGGGTACCGGAGCCGCCGCGGGCGCGCCAACCGGCCGCGGCGTAGGCTTCGGCCCTCGGAGGTGATCGGATGACGAGTGATGCCGAAGCGCGCCGGCAAGCCCTGATCGACGGCGTCGAGGCCGTTCGTCAACGATGGCGCCGCCTCGTCGCCGCCGTTCCGAGCGACCGTCTCGAGGAGCCCGGGGCGATGGGCGAGTGGACGTTCAAGGACCTCGCAGCGCACCTCACGGCGTGGCGTCGCCGGACGGTTCGGCGGATCGAGGCCGCCGCGCGCGGTGAGCCGCAGCCTCCGAACCCGTGGCCCGCCTCGCTGGGCGAGGAGGAGGACGATCCGATCAACGCCTGGATCCACGACCAGACGAAGGATCGGCCGGCCGCCGAGCTGCTCGCCGATGCGGACGCCGTGTACGACGAGTTCGTCGCGGCGATCTGGGCGGTTCCTGCCGAGGCGGCGACGGATCCGAGCCGATTCGCGTGGCTCGGTGGTCAGGCCCTCGCGGACGCGGACTTCGCGGGCCACCTCGATGAGCACGAACCGGGCGTCCGGGCGTGGCTGGCACGAGGCTGACGGCGACGGATCGTCCGCGGTAGGTTGGCTGCCCCTCGAGGATTCGAACCTCGGTTCACGGATTCAAAGTCCGCTGTCCTACCACTAGACGAAGGGGCAGCGAGCCGTCGACACGTCAGGGACGCGCGCGGCCGCGGGTTGGACCGTCAGGGAGGAAATGGAGCGGAAGACGGGACTCGAACCCGCGACCCTCACCTTGGCAAGGTGATGCTCTACCAACTGAGCCACTTCCGCTCGATGCGCGACCACCGCCGAAACGATGGTGCCGAGAGCCAGATTCGAACTGGCGACACCGC
>DASSMI010000092.1:0-3104 GCA_035688935.1 Candidatus Limnocylindrales bacterium
CGGGTGATCGAGTCGCCGTGGCTCATCCAGACCGGCTCGTCGGCGTCGAGACCGCCGAACAGGCCGCCCCGCTCGGTCAGCGAGACGGTCGCGGGGCCGTACTCCCGCTTCGAGGTGGGGACGACGTCGCCGCCGAGCTCACTCGCCATGAGCTGGGCGCCGTAGCAAATGCCCAGCACGGGGATCTCGCCCGACCAGACCCGCGGATCGGGCTTCGGCGCGTCGTCGTCGTAGACCGAGTTCGGGCCGCCCGAGAGGATGATCCCCTTCGGGTTCCGCCGCACGATCTCGGCCCACGGCGTGTCGTGCGGGATGAGCTCCGAGTAGACGTTCAGCTCGCGGACCCGCCGCGCGATCAGCTGCGCGAACTGGCTGCCGAAATCGAGGACGACGACGGTGTCGGGCTGGTCGGTCTCGTCACGATCGGCCTCGGACCGATCCGGCGCGGGCGCGTGGAGCGCCGTCTCCAGGTACGCCTCGACCTCGGCGTCGTCCGGGGCGAGGACGCGATGCCCGGCGTTCGCCGGCTCGCCGTGGACGGTCTTCCCACGGGCGGGCCCGGGATCGGACGTGCCGGGGGCCGCCGGCGTCGCCCCCGTCTCATCCGTCGATGGTTCGAGGTCCGCCTCGGCCACGCCGTCCGCCAATCGTCACCTCCGCCGTCCGCCTGACCGGAGTCTAGCGGGTCGCGATCCCGGCCCGCCCGCTCAATCGCGGTTTCGCATGGCCTCGGCGGCCATGTCGATGTACGCGAGCAGGCGGTCCAAGACGCCGGGCGGCGGCCCAGCTTCGGCGATCGCCTCGCGCATCAGGCGCAGCCAGGCGTCTCGCTCGGCCGCGCCGATCGCGAACGGCGCGTGACGCATCCGGAGGCGTGGTTGGCCGCGCTCGTCGTCATACGTCCGCGGCCCGCCCCAGTACTGGGCGAGGAACAGCGTGAGGCGGCGCTGCGCGCCGGCGAGATCCGGTTCTGGATAGAGCGGGCGTAGCGTCGGATCGGCGGCGACACCGGCATAGAACCGGCCGACGACCCGTTCGAAGAACGGCATGCCGCCGGCCGCGTCGTAGAGGCTGGTCTCGGTCCCGGGCTCGGTCACGGGCGGGAGTCTATCGCCCGCTCCGCATCCTGCCCCGCGCGCGGCCGGCGGGCTACAGGGCCGTGTGAGCCATGCCGGCGAAGCTCGGCCCGAGGACGGCGCGCTGGCGCTCGATCGGGCTCAGCCGGTCGAGGACGGGGACGCGCCCGGCCGCGATGCCCAGGAGCGCATACACGCCGGCGGCCCAGGCGACGAAGCCGGCGCCGGTCGCGGCGTCGTTCCCGAACGGATGTCCGCCCACCACGATCGCGACGGCGGCGAGGATCGCCACCCCGCCTCCGATCTCGGCGACGAACACGGCCAGGTTGCGGCCCCAGTCGCGAGCCCGAGCGATTCCGATGAGCGCCGCCAGGTGAAGGATCGCGAAGCCGATCGCGACCGGCGTAAGCCAGCGGCCGCTCGTCTCACCGACGGCGGGCGGGAGGACGAAGGCGGCCACGGCCGTCGCGGCGAGGCCGGTCAGGACGAGCAGGAAGCTGGCGGCGAGGCGGGATCCACGGTACATGGCAGTCGTCGACTCCGATGCGGGAGGTGAGGTTGCTCAGTGAGCCTCGCCCGGCACGATCCCGCGGACCATCGGCGGACGATGACGGACGACGATGACGGATGACGATGTCCTGGCTGTCGCGCCGGTGGGGCCGTCGCCGGCCCGCCGGACACACGACGACCGCCCGCGGGTTCCGCGGGCGGTCGTGAGGTTGGGAGCGGCGTCTTCGGTTGTTCTTCAGTTGGATCTTCGGTTGTTCTTCAGTTCGTGGACTCGAGTCCACGGTGGAGCGGCGTTCTGGCAGCCGTCTGAGATTCGGTCAGCCGGCCGGGTAGGCGAGGACGGGAATGCGCCAGCCGAGCTCGGGGGCGATCGATCGATTCGCGGTCTCGCCATGCTGGCGAGCCCAGTCGGCGAAGAAGGCGGCGCGACGGGTGGACACGATCCGGGCGTCCTTGCAGGCACATCCCTCGACGAGGCACCCACGACGGCTCCGCTCCTCAGTCATCTGGAAGAGGTGCTGTCCGTCCATGAGCGCGTTCTCCGATCTCCGAGCGATGCCCCCGGAACGTCCGGGTCCTGATGTCGACACGATGGGCCTACACCGATTACAACGGCATCCGCTGCCGTCTGGACTGCGTTACGACCGATGACGTAGACCCTTGTCGTCAACATGACGAACCGGGGCGCCGGATCGCATCGGCATGTCGGCCGGATGACACCCACCCGTCGGAGGAGGCCCGATGACGTACTCGATCGTCGCCCGCGATCCCGAGACCGGCCGATTCGGCGTCGCCATCCAGACGTGCTGGCCATTCGTCGGGGCCGGCTGTCCGTGGGTCGAGAGCGGCGTCGGCGGCGTGGCGACGCAGTCGTTCACCGAGGTGGCCCACGGGCCGAACGGCCTCGCGCAGCTCCGCGACGGCGCCACCGCGGAAGCGTCCCTCGCCGCCGTGCTGGAGCACGATGGCGGCCGGGACGTCCGCCAGGTCGGGATCGTGGACGCGGCGGGTCGCGCTGCCGCACACACGGGCTCGCGCTGCGTCCGGGCGGCCGGCCACGCGACCGCGGACGGCGTCTCGGTCCAGGCGAACATGATGGAGCGGCCGACGGTCTGGCCGGCGATGCTCGAGGCCTACACCCAGACGAGTGTCGACTTCGTCGACCGACTGCTCGCCGCGCTCCGCGCCGCCGAGCTCGAAGGCGGCGACATCCGCGGCCGCCAGTCCGCGGTCCTCTTCGTGTCCGGCACGCCCGACGACGGTGCATGGGCGCGGTCGGTCGACATCCGCGTCGACGACCACCCGGCGCCGCTGGACGAGCTCGAGCGGCTCGTTCGGGTCGGGCGGGCGTACGACCTCCTCGACGTCGCCGAGGCCCGGGCGCGGTCCGGCGATCCAGCCGGAGCGGGGAGGGCGAGCGTCGAATCGGGCCGGCTCGCCCCGGACGACGGGCAGGTGATGGTCTGGCGGGCGGTCGGGCTGGCGGCAGCGGGCCGCCTGGCTCCCGGAAAGGCGCTC
>DASSMI010000093.1:0-4669 GCA_035688935.1 Candidatus Limnocylindrales bacterium
GAGTACCAGCCGTACTTCGCGTCATCGAACGCCCGCTCCAGGTACTCCATCGACGGGCCGATGTTCGTGAAGCCGCGGTACTGGTCGGTCCGGTCGCCGAGCGCCGGGTAACGCGGCGCCCCGTCGAGGGCGAAGTTCACCTTCGCGGACGTCCCCTGGAAGCGGAAGCGGCGGATCGCGTCGACGAGGTCGGTCGGAAGCTGGACTGGGTCGACGAGCTCGAGGAACGTCCGCCGCGGGTCGAGCGCCGAGACGACGATCGGCGCGTGGAACTCCGTCCCGTCGGTCAGCGCGACGCCCGTCGCGCGGCCGTTCTGCGTGATGACCCGCTCGACCGGGGACTCCAGGGCGATCTCTGCGCCGAAATGCTCGGCCGCCTTCGCGAGGAGCTGCGTGAACCCGCCGTTGCCGCGCTTGTGGAATGCCCAGGCGCCGAACTCGCCGTCGTGCTCGCCGATGATGTGGTACAGCAGCACGAGCCCCGAGCCCTGCGAGTACGGGCCGACCTTCGTCCCGATGATCGCGGACGACGCGAGATAGCCCTTCAGGATGTCCGACTCGAAGTAGTCGTCGAGGAAGTCCGCCGCGCTGCCGGTCAGCAGCCGCACCGCGTCGTGGAGGACCTTCCGGTCGAGATGGCGGAGGCGCGAGCCCATCGCCGCGGCTCGGATGAGCTCCTCGGGATCGTCGCTGAAGATGTCCGGCGGGACCTCGTCGAGGAGGGGCTTGATCGCGCGGCAGACCCGGAGGACGTCGTGGTTGAACGCCTCGTATGCGTCCGCGTCGTGGCGGCTGTGGCGCGCGATCTCGCGGAGGTTCTCGCCGTGGTCCTGGCCCAGGTACAGGTAGTCGCCGTTCTCCATCGGCGCGAACGTCGAGGGCATGAGGAGCGGCATGAAGCCGAACTTCGTGAGCTCGAGGTCGTGGACGATGTCGGGCCGGAGGAGGCTCAGCGCATACGAGAACGTCGTGAACCAGAAGCCTGGCCGGAGCTCCTCCGTGATCGCCGCGCCGCCCACGAGGTGACGGCGCTCGAGGATCAGGACCTTCAGGCCCGCCTTCGCCAGGTACGAGCCGTTGACGAGCCCGTTGTGGCCGCCGCCGATGACGATCGCGTCGTAGGTCCGGTCGCCGGCGCGCCGGTCGGGCAGGTTGGTGATGGGATCGGTCGCGTGGCCGTTCGAGCTCGCGGTCCCAGCGCGCTTCGTCGGCATCAGGCGGTCCTCCGATCCGGGTTGTAGAGCGGGAGCCGGCTGACGACGGCGTCGAAGTATTCGTAGCGGTGGTTGACGGGCAGCTCGAGCTTCACGTGCGAGCCCGGGGTCGCCCGGTCGAGCGGAACGCGGCCCAGGGCGATGTGTCGCTGGAGCATCGGCGAGTACATCAGGCTCGAGGCCCACCCGATCTGCGCCGCCTCGTCGTCGTAGAGGTAGTACTCGTCCTGGATCGGGGTGTGGTCCTTGGGTGGGATGAGCCCGGCCTCGTCGTAGTGACGATCGAAGTCCTTCCAGTCGAGGACGAGCCCGGTCAGCTTCCAGCGCGACGTCTTGTCGCGGAGCTCGCGTTCGAGCGCGGGGCGGCCCACGAAGCTGCGGCCGTCGTCCTGCGCGAGGCCCTTCACCATCCACTGCAGGCCGAGCTCGACGAGGGTCGACCTGGTCTGGTCGGTCCAGGCGTAGCGGCTCGAGTCGAAGTCGACGTCGAGCAGGAGCAGCCCCGCCTCGATGCGGGCCATGTAGAGCGCGATCATCCCGAACGGGATCACGCCGCGACCGGCCGATGCGCCGTCGACGGCGTCCCAGACGGCGATCGCGTGGTCGGCAGGGATCCAGAGCTCGTAGCCCAGGTCGCCGGTGTAGCCGGTCCGCGAGACCATCACCTCCGTGCCGGCGATCTTCGCCGTCGTCAGTCCGAAGTACGGGAGCTCGCAGATCTGGGGCGCCAGCGAGCCCAGGATGTCGCGCGACTTCGGGCCCTGGATCGCCAGGACCGCGGAGGCCTCGCTGACGTCCTCGATCGTGACCCGCTTCCGCCCCCGATAGGCATCGAAGTACGCCAGGTTCGGCTCCGCGCACGTCATCAGGTAGTCGTCCGCGGCGGTCCGGAAGACCACGCCGTCCTCGACGACGAACCCGCGGTCATCGAGCCACGCCGTGTACTGACCGTGCCCGACGGGACACGTCCGGATGTCGCGGGCGAGCACGCCGCTCAGGAAGCGTTCCGCGTCGGGCCCGTGGAACCGGTACTTGTAGAGCGGCGACGAGTCGAACAGGCCGGCGCTGTTGCGGATCGCGAAGTACTCGAACTTCTCGGACAGCTGGTATTTCTGGGCGACGAGATAGCCGGACCAGTGCTCCCACAGCCCGGAGACGTTGGCCGCGCTCGTCCTCTCGTGGAACGGCGTCGTGCGGATCATCGAGCCCTCGCTGGCGGTCGAAACGGCGGTCGTTCGGGAGCCTGACGGTGGCTCATCCCGTCCGTCGCCGGGATCGGCGTCCCATGGGACGCACCCGGCGTTCCGCGCTGCGGGCCGCGACGCGACGGAGCGGGGCCGGCGTCGCTCGCGCTTATCCTGTCCGCGTGGCGCTCTACGAGCTCGACGATCCGGGTCCGCTCCGCCAGCCCGCGCTGATCGTGGGCCTGGACGGCTGGGTCGATGCCGGGTCTGCGGCAACGGTTGCGGCCGGCCTGATCGCCGACGGCTGCCCGCCCGTCGCGACGTTCGACGCCGACCGGATCTTCGACTACCGGGCCCGTCGCCCGACGCTCGACATCGAGGACGGCCGCCTCCACGAGCTGACATGGCCGGAGTTCCGGATCCGGTTGAGCCGCCAGGACGATCGGGATCTCCTCGTCCTCACCGGACCCGAACCGGACTATCGCTGGCCGCGCCTCGCCGGCGCCGTGGTCGAGGTCGCGAAGACGCTCGGCGTCACGGAATGGATCTCGATCGGTGCGATCCCCGCCGCCGTCCCCCACACGCGCGCGGTGCCGATCCTGGGTACGGCGTCCGAGCCCGGGCTCCTGCGCGGCGACATCCGGCCCGGGCCCCAGGGCCTGTTGCGGGTCCCGGCGGCGCTCGTGAGCGTGCTGGAGATGGCGGCCGCCGATGCCGGCCTCGCCGCCGTCGGCTACTTCGCCCAGGTGCCCCACTACGTCTCGGGACCGTACGCGCCGGCCGCGCTCGCCCTCCATCGGGCCGTGGCGAACCACCTCGGCATCGCGCTGGACCCCGGCGATCTGGTCTCCGAGTCCGAGCAGCTCCGGACACGGCTGGACGCCGCGACCTCTGCGGACGACAACACGCGCGGGTACGTGGAGCGGCTGGAGTCGATGGTCGACGAGGAGCGGCTGCCCTCCGGCGACGACCTGATCTCCGAGATCGAGCAGTTCCTCCGGGACCAGGGTACGCAGCGGAGCTAGGGCCGGAGCTGGCCGGCGGGCCGGCAGCGAGCGCGTGGCGCTCGTTGCGTCTCTCGGACCTCCGCTCGCGTGACGTGATGAGCGTTTCTCGCTCGCGGCAACGTCTGAGCGAGCGATTCGGCCGGCCAGCCGTCCATCCAGGCGACGTAACGAGCGCGGGCCGCTCGGTGGGCTCCCGCAAGCGACGCCCGGTTCCGAGCCGCAACGCAAACCGCGCGGGCGGATGCGATCCGGCTCGACCGGCTCTTCCGGACGCGTATCGTTTGGACGGCGCTAGCCGAGCCCAAGAGCGCCGGGAGGGATGTCGTGACCCGAGCTCTGCGCACGCTCCTGCTCGCCGTCGCGATTCCGGCGCTCGCCCTCCTGATCGTCGGCGCGTCGGAAAGCCATCTCGAGTCGCTGTGGCGCGACGAAGTCGTGCGCGAACTTGGTCCGCAGTCGGGCGATGTGCTGGATCGGGTGCGTCTCGTCGCCCTGTGTCCACAGCCCGAGGTGCGAGCACAACTCCGCGATACGTGCCAGATGATCGACGTCATGGAGCTCGTGAAGCCTGCGGCAATCGTCGCGATCGGTATCTCGTTGGCGGCGCTCCTCGGCCTCGTTCCCCTCCGCCGCTTCGCGACCCGGAATCGGCGACTCCTATCGTGGTTTCGGCCGTTCCTCGTGATCCTCCTGTTGGTGCTGACGATCCTCGTATTGCTCGACGGCGCCCTGGTCGCGGCAGCCGCCTACATCGCGGAGTCGGTCTACACGAACGGCGTCCATCCGTTCGTGATGTTCGGAATCGGTGTCGCCGTCCTGGTCGGCGCGAGTGGCGTCCTACGCGCCGCCGTGACGATGGGCCGGGTCCGACCGACCGAGGTCACCGGGCTCGCTCTTGATCGCGAACGCGACGGGCCGCTATTCGAGCTTGTCGACGACGTCGCCGCCCGCGTTGGCGCGGCGGGCCCCGATCAGATCATCGCGGGCCTCGATCCCACGTTCTTCGTCACCGAGGCGCCGGTTGCCGCTGCGGACGGCACATATCGAGGACGAACGCTGTTCCTCTCGGTGCCATTCATCCGGATCCTCAGCCGCAGCGAGCTCATCGCCGTGATCGGTCACGAGCTCGGGCATTTCCGAGGCTCCGACACGTTGTACAGCCAGCGGTTCTACCCGGTGTACCGCGGATCCCTGGAGTCGCTCGCGGTTCTGCGGGGCAGCGCGAACGGCTGGCAGGGTATCCCGCTCCTTCCGCCGCTGATGA
>DASSMI010000094.1:0-3235 GCA_035688935.1 Candidatus Limnocylindrales bacterium
TGCGCTCCTGGACCGCCTCGAGCTGCCCGCCAATCCCCTGATCCTCGAGGCCGGCTGTGGCACCGGCGGCAACCTCGGGATGCTCGAGCGCCGCGGCCACGTGAGCGCGTTCGAGCCCTTCGACGAGGCGACCGACTCCGCCCGAGATCGCCATCCTCGAGCCGACGTCCGGATCGGCCGTCTGCCCGACGACCTGCCCTTCGCCGAAGCTTCCTTCGATCTGGTCGCCGCGCTTGATGTCCTCGAGCACTGCGACGACGACAGCGCCTCGCTCGCGGCGCTCGTCCGTCTCGTGAAGCCGGGGGGCGCCGTCGTCGTGACCGTTCCCGCGCACCAGCGGCTCTGGGGCTCGCACGATCGGAGGCTGCATCACCGCCGTCGGTACGGCCGCGCGGAGCTGCGACGCCTCGCGACGGACGCCGGCGCCGACATCGAGTTCGAGACCGCGTTCAACACCGTCCTCGCCCCGATTGCCGTGGTCTACCGCCTGATGGAGAATCTCGTCGGAATCGAGCTGGGGAACCAGGAGCGCATGCCGACGCCGATCGTCAACCGGATCCTCGGAGGGCTGTTCGGGCTCGAACGGCAGTGGATCGCGCGAGCCGCCGTTCCCTTCGGCCTCTCGTACGGATTCATCCTGAGGCGGCCGCTCGTCGAGGCGTCTTGAGCGCGCCCACGGAGTCCTCCGGACTGCCGGTCCGTCGCTTCGACACCCTTCCGTCGATCGCGTTCGCGATCGGCGCGGTCGCGATCGCGACCCTCGTCCTCGATGCCGTCGTCCTGCCGGTCCTCCTGCGCGAATCCGCGACGGACTGGCTCGCCTACGACGGGGCGGCTCGAGCGCTCCAGCAGCACATCAGTCCGTACGCCTGGGCGACGACGCCTGATGTCCGAGGCGCCGGCCAGTTCCCGTATCTCTATCCGCCGCCGCTCGCGCTGATCTGGTCGATCGGGTTCGCGCCGGCCTCGTGGGCCGTCGTGAAGGTCGTCGCGGTTGCGGCGGCCGTCGCCCTCTCCGTCGCCCGTGGCCTTCCGGAGCCTCGGACGTCGGCGGGCCGAGCCGCCTCGATCGTCGTCCCGCTCGCCGTCGTCGTGCTCGCGCTGTCGCAGCCGCCCGTCATCCACGACCTTCTGCTCGGCAACGTCATGCTCCTCTACGCCGCGGCGATCGTGCTCCTCGTTGCCGGGCCGCCGGGCCGATGGTCCGCGGCGCCCCTCGGATTCGTCGTCGCGATCGCGTTCAAGCCGGCGATCGCGCCCATCCTCCTGTGGATGCTCCTCCGGCGACCCGGCCAGCTCGTGGGATTCGCTGCGGCGGCCGGGGTCACCACCGCCGTGGCTGCGGCGCTCGTCGGACCCGGCGTCTACGTGGACTATCTCGCCGCCCTGCCGCGTCTGGGGACGCTCGCGCAGCCGTTCCCGGGCAACGTGGGGCTCTCGTCGATGTCGACGTGGCTGGCGCTCGCGGCGATCCCCGTCGCGCTGGTCTGGGCCGCGGCGGCCGCCCGCCGCCTGGAGCCCGACGCGGGGCTCGGGGTCGCGATCGCCCTGAGCCTGCTCTGCCAGCCGGTCCTGGGCCTGAACTACGGTGTCGTCCTGATCCCGGTCGTCCTGCTGCTCTGGCGCATCGACCCGCGGGCCGGTCTCATCGCCGGGATCCTCGTGCCGCCCCTGACCCTCGTCAGCCCGGTCCTCGCCGGGATCCTGACCGCCGCGGGCACGACGCTGCTCGGCATGCGGCGACTCGATCTCCGCCGGCACGAGGCTGCCACGCCCGCCGTTCCGCTCGCGGCAGCGCCGCGATGAACGTTCGGCGCAGCTCGACCCAGCTCCCGGAGCTCGTCGCCAGAGGCGCGATCCTCGCCGTCATCGGCGTCTACCTGTGGTTCGGCCTGACGACGGCCCAGTCGACGTTCGGCTGCGACTTCCTCGCCTACTACAACGCGTCGGTCCACTGGATCCACGGGCAGCCGATCTACGACCTCGCCCAGACGTCGACGGGCACGTGCGGCACGTTCCAATATCCACCGCCCTTCGTGCTCCTCGCGGCGCCGTTCAGCTTCCTCGGGTTCGACGCCGGCAACTGGGCGTGGATCGCGTTCCTGATCGGCTGCTTCGCTGTCGGGACGGCGGTCCTGCCCGTGCGCTCCTCGACCCGCTGGATCGTCCTGCTCCTCGGCGCGATCGGCTGGCCGCTGATCTTCGGGGTGCGGATCGGCCAGGTCGCGCCGATCCTGTACGTCCTGCTGGCGGCGGCGTGGCGCTCGCTCGACGATCCCCGCGGCCTCGGCGCCTCGATCGCGCTGGGGACGCTCGTGAAGCTCCAGCCGGGGCTCCTCGGGTTGTGGCTGCTCGCCCGTCGCGAATGGCGGGCGATCAGGTTCGCCGCGGTCACCGGGCTCGTGATCGTCGTGGCGGCGGCGGTCGTCGGGCTGCGCGATTGGCTCGACCTGATCGCGCTCCTCCGGAACCTGACCGATGCGCTGACCCAGGCGTCCAACGTCGCGATCGGCGCCGTCCTCTACCAGCTCGGCGTCCCGGCTGGCGTCGCCGGCCCGGTCCAGTCGATCAACACGGTCGCCGCGATCCTCGCGGTCATCGTCGTCGCGCTCCGCGTCCCGCGAGAAGCCGGCTTCCTCGCGACCGTCGTGGCGACCCAGCTCGTCTCCCCGATCGTGTGGACGCACTACGCGCTCGTGCTCCTCCTGCCGATCGCCTGGCTCCTCGACCGGCGCCAGTGGTGGGCGCTCGTCATCCCCGTCAGCCAGGCGTGGGTCCTCATCCCGTTCCAGGCGAACTGGTGGTACACCGCCGGGTTCTACGCCGCGTTCATCGCGGTCGTCGTCGTCGGGTGGCGCGAGCTCCGTTCCGAGGCGGCGGTCGCCACGAACGTCCGGGGCCGGCTTCCGGCCCAAGGAGCGAGCGCCTGATGCGATACGGCGTCATCGGCGCCGGCGTCCTCGGGATGACGGCCGCCCTGCGGCTGCTCGAGCGCGGCCACGAGGTCACGATCCTGGAGGCCGGCGACGGCGTCGGCGGGCTCGCCGGCAGCTTCGAGGTGGCACCGGGGATCTGGCTGGAGAAGTTCTACCATCACATCTTCCGCTCGGACCGCCACATCACCGCGCTGATCCACGAGGTCGGTCTCGGCGATGCGCTCCGCTGGCACGAGCCGGAGACGGCGATGCAGTCCGGCGGCAAGGTCGAGCCGTTCGACACGCCGGCCGCGGTCCTC
>DASSMI010000095.1:0-8524 GCA_035688935.1 Candidatus Limnocylindrales bacterium
GCCCGGGTCGCTGACCGCGACCGCCGGCCACACATTGGCAGCATCGCCGGCCAGCGGGTGATCGGAACCCTCCCAACGGAGGATGAGCCAGTCCGCCGGGACGCGGACGACGACTCGATCGCCCGGCCGCGCCGTCAGCCCCACGCGGGGCTCGGACGGAACGGCATCCGACGAGGCCGTCGTCGAGCAGGTCGAGAATTGCGACGAACCCGGCGTCGCGATCACCGACGGGCCGCCCCCGATCGATGCCGTGACGGCGGGGACCACGACGGCGGACGCCGGCGCCGGACAGACCGGAACGGGCAGCTCGACGTCGGTGTCCTCGGCCGGGGTCGATGGCTCGGTGGTCGCTCCGGGCGCGGCCGTCTCCGATGGGCGAGCGGAGCTCAGGACGGCCGATCCCGATGGCGCGACTGAGCGATCCGATCCCGGTGACTCCGAGGGAACGGCGACCGAGCATCCAACGAGCCCGACGAGGATCGGGCCCATCGCCCCGAGGATGCCGATCCGTCTTCCGCGTCTCGGCGGACACGGCCGGCGCAGACCGGTCATCGGGACCCGCGACGCGAGCGCCGGTCAGTGTCCGAGCGGCGAATGACGGCCGCCGCTACGAGAGCTCCGACGAGGCCACCGAGCCACAGCGCCGGGGACGACGACGGGGTCGATCGTGCGGTGGACGGCGGCGATGTCGCCGTGTCGGGGGCTGCCGGGGTCCGGATCGACGTGAGGACGAACATCGTGCGGCAGATCTCGACGGCCTGCGTGCGAGAAGGCGTCACGCCGGCCGGGCCCGTCGCCCGGCAGGTCGCCGCGGCGGGATCGTCGAAGTGCCCGCGGATCGTGACCCATCGCCGGGCGTACTGATGCTGCAGGTCGCCGGCTGACGGCCGGGTCGACACGAAGAAGAACGGTCCATCGCCGAACCCCGGCGACACCTCGCGGGGCGATCCGAAGACGATCAGGCCGCCTCCCACGATCCACGACGGCGTGATGGCGAAGCTGCTCGTACCGCCGAGGCCGTCAGGCCGGTTGACGAAGGCGGACAGCGTGATCTCGCGCGACCCGAAGCAGGCAAGCGCGCGCTCGTTCATCGGGGTGACGCCCAGCGAGAACGCCTTCGCCAATGGTCCGTCCTGCCGTTGCAGCGCGACCAGGTCCTCGACGCTGACGGGAAGGCTCGGGCAGCTCGCGGCCTGGGCGACCGGCGGCGCCGCCGCACTTCCGACGGCCACGAGCGTGGCGATGAGGACGCCGGCGACCCGTCCGGCAGGGAGGATCGAAGAGCTGGGCATCTCGGTCACCTCGACGGTGAGGCATCAGACGCGGTCGAGCCGCGACTGCGCACTTATTCGCCGAGTTGACGCCCCGCCGACGGTTCCGTGACGCAGCAGGACGTCACTGTCGGACCGCCGACATCGGCCCGCATCAGCGCAACAGCCGCTGAGGGAGCGCGTCAGTGCCGCGTCCTGCCGGCGACATCGGGCCGATGTCCGGCGACAGGCAGGCGAGGGAGACGGTGCCATGATCGAGCGAACGGATCGATGGCGGCGGGCGATCACGATCGCCGGATTGACCGCTGTGTCCACGGCACTCTGGCCGACCGCGGGCTTGGCGAGTACCGGGTCGCCATCTCCGGCCTCGGCGGCACCGTCGCCGGCAGCCGGTTTCGAGCCGTGGTGGCTCGTCCCGATCGGACTCGCCATCGGAGTGCTCGCGACGACCCTGCTCGCGATCGTCCGTCCGTCCACACGCCGCCCGATCGGGGCTCTTGCGGTCTTCATCGCCTTCGGGCTCGCAGGTGCGTTCTTCGTGCTCGTCGGCCTGTTCAGCGACTTCAGCGGGAACCACCGGATCGCTTGGCCGCCCATCGCGGTCGGCGGAGTCCTGATCGTTGCCGGCACGATCGCCGCGGCGAGGGTCAGCGGCGTCCTGAGGGCCCGCTAGCGGAGTGGCGCGCCCGACAGGATTCGAACCTGCGACCTTCGGCTCCGGAGGCCGACGCTCTATCCACTGAGCTACAGGCGCGCGGACCGCGATGATATCGCGGCCGCGCGCCCGGGCCCTACGGCGTGAAGTCGAAGTGGTGGCACGCCCAAGTACGTCGGCGATGGCAGCCACGGCGGAACCGGCAGCCACTCGTCGGTCGGACAGCGCTGGTTCGAGAACAGGTCGGCCCGGATCAGGGTCTCCGTGCCGGCGAATGACCCGTCCGGCCGGTAGACCTGATGGACGATGCTCGGGGACGTCGCCGTGCCCGCGATGATCTCCAGCACGCCCTCCTTGCCGGGTGGCGAGCAGTGGTAGTGGCCGCCGATCAGGACGAGCGGGTCGCAGTCCCAGCCAGCGGCCTGCGCTCCGGCGAGGCTGCGCTCACTGGTGAACGTCGACGCGCTCGCAGCGCCGGTCATGATCGCCGCCAGCGCGACGGTGGCGGCAAGGCTCGGAAGGAGCCGGATGGCGCGTCGCATGGCGGTCACGCCGACACGAACGTGTGGGTCGGGTAGATCTCGGGCAGGTCGGTGATCCCGACCTCCTCGAGGATCGGCCCCGCGATCGCGCCGAAGCGCCCGGCCGCCTCTTCGGACTCCCACAGGTCCACGACCCGGAACCCGCCGTCGCCCTGGCCGGCGGCGTGGATCAGCAGGCCCTCGACCGGCCAGTCGGCAGGGCTGCGCAGGACGCGCTGGCCGCCGGTCAGCCGCTTCACGGCTTCCTCGTAGCGCTCCTGGGTGAGCGTCGGACCCTGATGAACGAGCACGACGGGCATCGGTTCTCCTTCCAAGCGTGGCTCGAAACGACGCCCTCGACGCTAGATCCAGCCCCTCGGGGAAGCAGCCGGTGATTCCCTACGTTTGCCCCGCGCCACCCCCGGCCTCGGCGGCCATCCACGCCCCGAGCTCGGCTCGGGAGCGGATTCCCAGCTTCCGGTAGACGCGACCGAGGTTCGCTTCGACCGTCTTCGCGCTCACGAAGGCGGCATCCGCGACCTCGCGGTTCGTCATCCCGGTGGCTGCCAGCTCGGCGATCCGGCGCTCGGTCGCGGTCAGGTCACCCGGACCTCGATGGCGGAGTCCGAGCCGTCCGATCTCAGCGCGGGCCCGCGCTGCCCACGGCGGCGAGCCCAGCATGTCGAAGATCCGCAGCGCGCCCTCCAGCGACCCTCGTGCGGCGAGCTTCCGATTCGCGCGACGCTCCAGCTGGCCCCGCACCAGCAGCAGCCGAGCCTCCTCGAATGGAAGCGTCGGAGTCGCCGGCGCCGTCTCGACAACCGCGATGGCCTCGGGGAGCCGGCCCTCTGCAGCGAGGACGAGCGCTCGCGCCCGTGGCAGGCCGGCCTCGATCCAGGTCCGCGGCAGCGTCCGTCCGCGCCACTCGAGGTGGTCGAGGACGCCGCGCGCCTCGTCGAGCCGGCCCAGGCCCAGGAGCGCCTCGACGTGATCGGGCTCGCTGCGATCGTCGAGGTTGTCGGCCCAGCCGACCAGCCGGGCGTCATCGCCCATCTGGGTCCACGCCCGATGCGCGGATGCGTCGCTCCCGGCACAGAACTCCACGGCGCCCTGCGCCGAGCGAGCGACCATCCGCCAGAAGGGCTCCAGCCGCTCCACGGCGAGGATGCGCTCGATCGTCGTCCGGGCCCGATCGATCCGGCCCCGATGCGCGTCGATCACCGATCGATCCGCGAACGACGCAACGAACGGTCCGCGGAGCTCGAATTGGGTCAGGGTGTCGCACGCGGCCTCGAGCGCGCGCTCCGCCTCGGACCAGTTGCCCGACCGGAACTCCGCCATCGCCACGAACTCGACGAGCTCCGCAGCGCCGACGACGTCGCCGCGATCCTCCGACCACTGCCTGAGGGACCGAAAGCGCTCCCTCGTCGCGTCGATGTCGTCGATCCAGTGGGACCATAGCAACGGATAGACCGACTTCGGGCTTCCGCGCCGGGTGGGCCTGGCCCGATCCTCGACCGGACCGTCGGCCGCGGCCTCGAGGAGGAGGCCCTCAGCGAGAAGCTGCGCCTGCGCTCCGCGTCCGAGGACGGCTTCGGCGACGAACTTGCCGATCAGCGCTCGCGAGAGGCTCGACGCGTCATCCGCGCCGCGCAACAGCGCGATGGCCTCGTCCGCACGCCGCGAGGCCCGTTCTGGGTCGACGGCAATCTCCTCGAACAGGGCGAGGAGGATCTCGACCCGGAGCGCACGGTCGTCGCTCGCCTCGGCGAGGGCGCGTTCCTGGTACTCGATCCGCGAATCGATCGTGTCGATGTACGTGGCGAGGTCGCCCAGGAGCAGGAGCGCGCCGGCCCGGATCGACGCCGCTCGGCCCACCGTGAGGGCTCGCTCCGCGCGCGATCGCGCGCCCTCGAGGTCGCCGGCAACGATCAGGGCCCTGGCACCCGCGAGCAGCCGACGGGCCAGATCCTCCGTGCCCGCGTCCGGTGTCAGGCGGCCGGCCGCGTCGTACAGCTCCGCCGCCGCCTCGGGTGCACCGCGACGGGCGGCCGTCGCAGCTCCCGCCTCGATGGCCCCGGCGACATCCTCATCGGCGAACCCGCCGCTCCGAGCGAGGTGCCGCGCCCGCTCCTCGGGGTCCGCGACGATCTCCGCGAGCCGGCGGTGGAGGGCCCGACGGAGGACGCCGGTCGACGACGCGTAGATGGTCGACGCGAGCAACGGGTGCGAGAACCGGAGGCGATCGCCATCGAGACGAGGACCCCTGAGGCCTCCACGTCGGCGAGCGCCGCGTCGACGTCGTGGTCCGAGCTGACCGCGGCGCCGACGATCGCCGCGGTGGGCCGCGACAGGGCGGCGGCGGCCGAGGCGACGGCCCACGCCGACGGGGAGAGCCGTTCGACCCGGTCGCGCAGCAGTTCCTGGAGCGTTCCTGGGACGGGCAGTGGCTCGCCGAGGCCGGGCGTCTCGTCGCTTCGGACGATCGCGTTCGCGATCTCGAGGGCATAGAACGGGTTGCCGCCGGACATCTCGGCGATTCGGACGAGGATCGGCCGGGCGAGCTGGAGCCCGAGACGCGATCGGATGAGCGCGTGGAGCATCGGGAGCGACATCGGTCCGATCGCGAGGCGTCGGACGCGGCCGGGGTCCAGGGCATGTATCAGGTCCCTTGCGCCGGCCGAACCGCCCGACCGGCGAGCGGCGAGGACGCCCGTCCGTGGCGGGAGCCGTCGGACGGCGAATTCGAGCGCGCGACGTGACGCCCCGTCGATCCACTGCTCGTCGTCGAGCGCGATCAGGACCGGATCGCGACGGGCGAGGCTCGTCAGGATCGTCACGAGGGCGGTGGCCGTCGTCCGAGGATCCGCCGGATGGGCGGCCCCCGTGCGCAGGAGCGCGATCTCGAGCGCATCGCGCTGCGGGCGCGGCAACGCGTCGCCGACGTCGTCGAGCGCCTCGCCCAGCAGATCGCCGAGGACCGTGAATGAGAGATCCGCCTCGGGCTCGGCCGGCCGAGCCTCGAGGACCCGATGGCCACGCGCACGCGCCGCGGTGGTCGCCAGCGACACGACGGTGGTCTTGCCGATCCCGGGCTCGCCATCGATCAGCAGGCCCACCGGACCCCGCGGGACCTCGTCGATGAACCGCGTGACGGCCGCGGCCTCGTCCGCGCGCTCGATGAGGTCGATCACTGTTGCACCCTAGACGTCGGCGTCAATCACGGCGTCCCCAGGAAACGGAGCACGTCATGTCTCTCGCACGCGTTCAGTTCTTCTCCATCTCACTCGACGGGTTCGGCACGGGAGAGGGTCTCAGTCTCGAGGAGCCGTTCGGCCATGCCGGCGAGCGGCTCCACGAATGGATGTTCGCCACGAGCTGGTGGAACGAGATGCAGGGCGAGCCGGGCGGCAGTCGCGGCATCGATGATGCGTTCGTTCGGCTGCACAATGCCGGCGTGGGTGCCGAGATCATGGGCGCCGGCAAGTACGGCTATCCGGGCTGGCACGAGAACCCCGACTGGAAGGGCTGGTGGGGCGACGACCCGCCCTTCCACACGCCGGTCTTCGTCCTCACCCACCACACCCGGCCGCCTATCGAGATGGAAGGTGGGACGACGTTCCACTTCCTCGATGCGACGCCGGCCGAGGCGCTCGACCAGGCCCGGGCGGCAGCCGGCGGCCAGGACGTCCGGATCGGCGGCGGCGTCAGGACGATCCGCGAGTTCCTCGACGCGCGCCTGATCGACCACATGCACGTGACCGTCGTGCCGATCCTGCTCGGGCGGGGAGCCCGGCTGTGGGACGGGCAGGAGGGTCTCGAACGGGACTACGCGATCGAGGCGATGACCGCGCCGAGCGGCGTCACCCATGTGACCTTCACCCGGCGTTAGGCGTCCCCGTCGGCGCGCCGTCGGGCGAGCCTCGCGCGCCCGCGATCAACGCAATCGTCTCGGCGCTCGGAGACACCCCGAGCTCGGCTTCCAGGATCCGTCGGCATGCCGCGAATGCCTCGGCGGCGGCGCCGCGGTCGCCCGCCGCGAGATGCGCTCGGATCAGCAGGCGATGGGACCGCTCGCGGTACGGATCGATCGCGATCGCCTCCGCCGCGTCGCGGGCAGCGAGCGCGGTGTCGCCTTGATCGATCCAGACCTCGGCCAGGCACTCCAGCGCACGGAGCCGGATGTCGTCGAGGCGTCTCCGGAGGCGGTCGATCCACTCGGCGTCCTCGCCCGGCAGCAGCGGCCGCGACGCGATCGCACGGGCGGCGAGCGCCCAGCCGCAGGCGACCGACGGCTCGTGCCGCGTCCGGGCCGACTCGGCGCGGTGGATCGCGTCGGCTGCGGCGTCGAGGTCGAGCCATGCGTCGGGCGGCAGGACGAGCTCGTACGCGCCGTTCGACATCGAGATCGCGTTCGGCGCACCGGCCGCTCCGAGCGTGGCGCGCAGCTTGCTGATCAGCGCTCGGAGCGCGACCGCCCAGGCGGGCGGCCAGTCGGCGTCCCAGAGGTCGTCCGCCAGCTCGGCCTGAGGCACGGCTTCGTGGGTCGCCGCGAGCCGGACGAACAGCCGGCGCGCCTGACGGCCGGCGAACGCCCGCTCGCCGATCGTCTCGCCGGCGGCGGACCGAAGCGCGATCCCGCCCGCCAGATAGATCCGGAGCCCTCGGCGACCCTCGCCGGGAGACGCCAACGTTTCGCCAACCACGGTCCGCAGTATCGGCCCATCCGATCCATCCGAAGGAGAACGAGATGAGCGATGGGACGATGGGCGGTCCGGCGGTCACGGTCGTGATCCGCGCCCGGCTGCGCGGCGACCAGGCGGCGGGCCAGCAGCTCCACGATCAGGTCACCGCCGCGACCAAGGACATGGCGATCGCGGCCGGCGACATCTCGCATCGCGTGTTCCTGGACCCGGCCGACCCGGGCGCCTTCCTCGGAATCGACGAGTGGAAGTCGGTCGAGGCCGTGCAGGCGTTCTCGGGCGACCCGCGGATCGTCGACTTCTTCGGTCAGCTGTTCGATGGGCCGCCGGACGTCACGGTGTGGGTTCCGTCCGGCTGGAACGAGTGGTAGCGTCCGACGCATGGCGAACGAGCTGACGGCCCGCTGCGACTGCGGCTGGAGCGCCCGCGGTCCCGAGGACGAGCTGGTCCGGAAGATCCAGGATCACGCCCGCGACGTCCACGGGCTCGAGGTCACGCGGGAGCAGGCGGTCGCCCAGGCGCGGCCGGTCGAGACGGCCTGAGCTCCGGTCACTCGGTCGCGGCGGCGGCCTCGACCGGGGGGACGTAGAACGCCGTCGTGTTCGCGACCTGTCGCGAGACGGCCGCCGGATCGAGCCCGGCAGCGGTGCTGGCGGCGCCCCACGCCTCGCTGCTCCGCGTGTAGAAGGCGCGGCCCTCCTCGGAGACCTGCCACGCCATCGGGTCGGCGATCGAGCCGCCGCGAAGATGGAGCGTCAGCCCCAGCAGCCCGCCGTCCCAGCCGACCCCGACCGCACCCGGGCCGTACTGGTCCCAGAACTCGTCGGGGACCACGGCGGTGTGCTCGAACTCGAGGACCGTCGCCTCGTCACCGGCCGGGCTCAGCTTGACGGTGACCTCGGAGGCCGGGGCGTCGCCGGGCTCGCCGTAGACCCACGTGACCCGAAGGAGGTTCGGCCGCTCACAGGCGAGGATCCTGCCGCCGGCGTTGCCCTCGAACTGGTACGTGCCGCCCAACCGGTAGTCGCCGGTGATCGGGAGGAACCAGCGGCTGATCCGTTCGTGGCTCGTGAATGCATCCCAGACGTCGTCGATGGGTGCGTCGAGCGTCCGCTGGAGCTTGATCGTCCAGCCGTCGGACGCGCCGAGTCGTCCCGGGCCGACCTCCCGACGCGTGGCCGCGATCTCGCGGGCGATGTCGATCATCGGTTGGCCTCCTGTGCGGGTGGATTGGCATCGGCGGCGAGGCGGCGTGCCCGCTTGCCCCGGGCGAGCTCGGTCTCGAGCGAGTCGAGGCGTTGCTCCCAGAACGTCCGGAACCGGTCGAGCCAGGTGTCGACCTCGCGGAACGGCGGTGCGTCCACCGCGTAGAG
>DASSMI010000096.1:0-8618 GCA_035688935.1 Candidatus Limnocylindrales bacterium
CAGAAGGTCTGGACGATCCTCCACGAGAAGGGCGTGTCCTAGCCAGGCCGGCGGGACTCCCTCGATGACCCGATCGATCTTCGCCCGGGCGGCCGAGCTCGAAGGAGCCGGCCGCCCGTTCGTCGTCGCGACCGTCGTGGCGGTCGCCCGTCCCACCTCCGCACGACCGGGCGCGTCGGGGATCGTCCATCCCGACGGGACGATCGAGGGCTGGGTGGGCGGCTCGTGTGCTCAGCCGGTCGTCATCCGCGAGGCGCTCCACGCGCTCGCCGACGGCCAGCCGCGCCTGCTTCGGCTCTCGAAGGACAACCCGGCCGAGGGCCGCCGCGCCGACGGCATCGTGGAGCTCGTCATGACGTGCCATTCCGGGGGCACCCTGGAGATCTACGTGGAACCGCACCTGCCCGCCCCGCTCCTGTGGATCGCCGGCACGACCCCGATCGCCGGCGCGCTGGCGACCCTCGGTGCGGCCGCCGGCTGGCGGGTCTCGGTCTTCGACCCGGTCGCGACCGCGGACGCGTTCCCGGCCGCCGAGCGGGTGAGCCAGGAGACGTCGCTCGGCCGGGTCGACCCGGACGCGAGCCCGTACGTCGTCGTCTGCACCCAGGGCGTCTGGGACGAGGAGGCGCTCGCGGCCGCCCTCCGGCGCAACGCGAGCTACGTCGGCCTCGTCGCGTCACCGACCCGGGCGAGCGTCGTCCGGCAGTGGCTCCGCGACGAGACGATGCTGGCCGAGGACCGCCTGGCCGCTCTCCGCGCCCCGGCCGGGATCGACATCGGCGCCGAGGGTGCCGAGGAGATCGCCCTGTCGATCCTGGCCGAGCTCGTCCAGGTCCGCCGCGGTCGGGCCGATTTCGTCGCGTCGCCCGGGCCGGCGACGCTCGCTGCCGGGCAGGTCCCGCCGATCGACCTCCAGCCGGTCGTCGACGACATCGTCCTCGTGGATCCCGTGTGCGGGATGACCGTGGACCGTGCGGCGGCTCGCCACCTTGCCGAGGCGGACGGTACCGTGTACGCGTTCTGCTCGATCGGCTGCCGGACGCGGTTCATCCACGACCCCGCGACGTTCCTGGCGGCCCCGGGCACGCATTCGATGGAGGCCTGATGCAGTTCGCCGGAACCGTCGCGATCGCTGCTCCACGCGATCGCGTCTGGGCGTTCGTCATCGATCCGAACCAGGTCGGCCAGTGCGGGCCGGGGGTCGAATCGATCGAGGTCATCGACGACAGCCATTTCAAGGCGACGGCGAAGGTCGGGATCGGCTTCATCAGCGCCCGCTTCGTCGTGAACATGGAGATGGCCGAGCTGCAGCCGCCCGACCGGGCCGTGATCAAGGCGCACGGCCAGGCGCCCGGCAGCGCGGTGGACGCGACCGCCCAGATGGCCCTGAGCGATGGCGCCGACGGCGGCACGACGATGGACTGGAGTGCCGACGTCGCGATCGCCGGCACGCTCGCATCGCTCGGTGCGCGCCTCATCGAAGGGACGGCGAACAAGATGATCGCCCAGACGTTCGACTGCATGAAGGCCAAGCTCGAAGCTTGAGGACCCGCGACCGCCGGGCCGACGCCGAGCCGACCGAGCCGACCGAGCCGCGTCGGGCGGGCCTGCTCGGCGGGCTGGCCGACGCCGTCCCGCATCTGGTCTGGGTCGCCACGCCGGACGGCATCGTCCGGGAGTATTCGGCGACGATCGGCGCGTACGCCGCGGAGCGCCGAGACGGTGCCGACGGCTGGACCTGGCAGGCGATGGTCCACCCGGACGACCTCCCGGGCACCGAGCGAGCGTGGGAGTCGGCGATCGCGAGCGGGACACCGTACGAGCACGAGCACCGGATCCGGATGGCCGATGGCCAGTACCGCTGGCACCTGAGCCGAGGGATCGCGATGCGCTCGCCCGAGGGCGGCGAGCTCCTGTGGTACGGGACGGCCACCGACATCCACGCCGTCCGCGACGCCGAAGAGCGTCTGCGCGCGACGCAATCGGCCCTCGCGCTCGCGATGCGCGGCGGCCGGATGGGCTGGTGGCAGCGCGACCTCGTCACCGAGGAGGTGACCTGGAGCGCCGAGCTCGAGGAGCTGTTCGGGCTCCCGCCCGGCGCGTTCGCCGGCGACGAGAACGCGTTCTTCGCGTTCGTCCATCCCGATGACCGAGCCGCGGTCGCGGATGCCGTCGCCGGGGCGATCGCCAGCGGCGGCGACTACCTGGTGGAGTTCCGGTTCCAGCACGCCGACGGATCGTGGCGCTGGATGGAAGGCCGTGGCCGCGCGACCTATTCGGATGGCGCGCCGCGGTTCCTCTACGGGATCGGGATCGACATCACGGTCCGCAAGCAGGCCGAGGAGACGATCCGGGCCCGCGAGGAGCGTCTCCGCCTGGCGGCAGAGGTCGGCCGGTTCGGGCTGTACGACTACGACCTCGAGAGCGGCGGGATGTACTGGTCGCCCGAGCTGCACCGGATCCTCGGGACGCAGGAGGCGACGCAGCCTGACGAGGCCGCGATCCATCCCGACGACCGGGCGGCGACCCTCGAGAAGTTCGCCGCCGCACAGGCGCCGGACTCGGACGGCGCCTTCGACTTCGAGTACCGGATGGTCCGGCCCGACGGTGCCGTGCGGTGGGTCTCGACCCACGGCCAGACATACTTCTCGGACCCGGAGGCGGATGGCCAGCGGCGACCGCTTCGATCGATCGGCGTCGTCGTCGACGTCACCGAGCAGAAGCGCGCGGACGAGCTCCGCGACGTGTTCGTCGGGATGCTCAGCCACGAGCTGCGGACGCCGGTCACCGCGATCTACGGCGGGAGCCAGGTCCTCCGCCGCGAGCACGTCGACGACGCGACGCGGGCGGAGATCATCGGCGACATCATCTCGGAGAGCGAGCGGCTGGAGCGCCTCGTCGAGAACCTCCTCGTGCTCGCCCGGGCCGAGCGCCACGTCGAGCTCGGCGGCAGTGACCCGGTCCTCCTGCGGGCGGTCCTGAGCCGCGTCGTCGCGGACAAGCGTCGCCGCTGGCCGGGGTCGCGGATCGAGTTCGAGGTGGAGCCCGGTCTCCCGCCCGTCACCGGTGATGACGCATCGGTCGAGCTCGTCCTGCGCAATCTGATCTCGAACGCGCTGAAGTACGGGACGCCCGGTGGTCTCGTCGAGATCAGCGGAGCACGCGACGGCGAGATGGTCGTCGTCCGGGTCGCCGACGACGGCCCCGGGATGGACGCGTCGGAGATCGGCCGCGTGTTCGACCTGTTCTATCGGACCGACGATGCCCGGCGGCGCGCCCAGGGCGCGGGGATCGGGCTGTTCGTCGTCCGAGCGCTGATCGAATCGGCCGGGGGCCGGGTCTGGGCGACGAACCGGTCGGGCGGCGGCGCCGAGTTCGGGTTCTCGCTGCCGGCCTTCTCCGAGCGCGACGACGCCGCCGGCGCCGACGGCTGACCCCGCCGCGGCCCCGCGATGGAACGGATCAGCCGGGTCGTGGGCCCGCTCGCCACGAACGTCCACGTCCTCGCCGACGCTCGCTCACGCGAGGCGATCGCGATCGACACGGCGATCCCGTCGCTCGCCTGGATCGCCGACGAGCTGGCCGCCCGTGGCTGGACGCTCCGGCTGATCGTCTCGACCCACGGCCACTGGGACCACACGGGCGACAACGCCGCCGTCGCCGCCCACACCGGGGCCGAGATCGCGGTCCACGCGGACGACCGCGAGGCACTCGTCCATCCGACGCCGCTCTGGGCGCCGTTCGACATCCCACCGTCGGTCCCGGCGGTCGAGCTGGCCGAAGGCGACGACGTCCGGTTCGGCGACATCCGGCTGCGGGTCCTCCACACGCCCGGTCACACGCCGGGCTCGGTGTGTCTCCTCGACGCGGACGCGGGCCTGCTGTTCAGCGGTGACACGCTCTTCGCCGGCGGGTGGGGGAGGGTCGACCTGCCGGGCGGGTCCGCCGAGGCGATCGTCACGTCGCTCGCGCGGCTCGGCGAGCTCGAGCCGATGACGAAGGTGTTCCCGGGTCACGGCGCCGAGACGACGATCGGCCGCGAGGGGCCGTGGCTGAACATGGTCCGCCAGTCGGGCCGGCTTCCGCTCTGAGGGGTCCGCGGTCGAGGGAACCCCCTACTCGACGACCAGCGGCTTCCGAAACCCGACCCCGGTCCGGGCCCGGCGGAACCCGAGCGCCTCGTAGATCCGGAGAGCCCCGGTCGTGTTCTCCGCGTCGACGCCGAGGGCCGCCTCGCGGAGGCCACGATCCCGAAGCTGCCGCATCGACCGGGCGATGAGCGCCGACGCGAGGCCGCGCCGCCGCCACGGCCGGCGGACGCTGATGTGCTCGAGCCAGCCGCGTGACAAGCCCAGCCGCTCGTTGTCGTCCGGGAAGACGTACGTCATCACGACGCCGGCGACCTCGTCGCCGTCCCACGCCACCTGCCACAGGGTCGGGTCGAATTCGTGCATGGCGAACCATCGCTCGAAATCGGCCTCGGTCGGCTCTCCGCGACCCCAGTGGTCGCGGAACGCCTCGACGTCGGCCTCCCAGATCCGGCGATGGTCGGCCGGGACCACGGGCCGGACGTCGAGGCCCGCCGGGAGCGTTCGGTCGGGGATCGGCTCGGTCAGGTCGCGGATCATCTGGAACCCGTACCGGACGATCCGGTAGCCCTCGCTCTCGTACAGCGCGACCGCGCCGGCCTGGTCGGCGTCGGGCCAGGCGCTCGCCAGGCGCTCGCCCGTCCGGCCATCGACCCGAGCGACCTCGGCCGCCCGTCGCTCCGTCCAGTGGAGCAGGGCGCGACCGAGCCCGCGCCGGCGGACCTCGGGCCGGACCCAGCCGGTGACGTCGTGGACCGCGACGCCGTCCCGCGTCCGGACGCTCGTCTCGGCCGCCGCCACGAGGGCGCCGTCGACCTCGACCAGGAGCACGTCCCGGCGCGGGTCGAACTCGGCCTGGTGCTCGTACTCCACGCGCAGGCCGTCTGCGGTCAGCACGAAGTCGATCCCGTCGACGATGTTCGTGTCGCTGATCAGATCGGCGAGCGCGGGGTAGTCGCGGGCAGGTTCGAACGGTCGTGCCACGAGGCCGGGGATCTCCGGCGCATCCGGGAGCAGCCGCGGTGTCTCGATCATCGAGGGGCCTCCTCGCGTGGGCCGTCACCGGTCGACGGCAGGGGCTTGCGGTAGGCGGTCGCGCTCGACACCGCCCGGAAGCCGCACGACTCGTACAGCGCGAGCGCCTGGTTGACGTTCGAGAGGTCGACGCCGAGCGATGCGGTCGACATCCCGCGCTCTCGGAGCAGCCACAGGCTGCGCGCGATCAGGGCACGGGCGAGGCCACGGCGCCGCCACGGGCGGCGGACGAACACGGAGTCGAGCCAGCCTTCACGAGCGCCGCCCGGGACCTGGTGGATGCCGTTGAGCACGCCGCCCGCGATCTCGTCCCCGTCGAAGGCCACGATCCAGCCTTCGGGATCGACGTCCGGATCCTCGACGAACTCGGCGAACGATTCGTCCGTCGCCTCCACCCAGCCGAAGTGGTCGCGGAACGCTTCCGCGTCCGCATCGAACACCCGCCGCATCTCGGCGAGATCGCGCCGGATCGGCCGGATCTCCAGGCCGGCTGGCAGCTCGTGCGACTCGATCGCCTCGAGGTCGGCGCGTCGCATCGTCGCGAACCGCCGGAAGGGCTCGTAGCCCGCCGCCGTCAGGAGCACCTTCCCGCCGACGTTCCCGTCGAAGAGGAACGTGGTGAGCCACCGCGAGCGCTCGTGGAGCGCCGGGTCGGCGGCGGCCTGCGCGCGGGCGATCTCGACCCGGCGCCGCTCGGTCCAGGCGAGGAGCGCGGCGCCGATCCGGCGCCGGCGAAGGGCCGGATCGATGATCCCGACGCCCTCGTACCAGCGCTCGCCGTCGTTCGAGTCGTGCCATTCGACGCGGGCGAACCCGGCGAACTCGCCGTGCAGCTCGGCGATCACCAGGTCGCGGTCCAGATCCGACCGCTCGAGGTGGCGGTAGTACGTCGCCAGCCCGTCGTACGTGGTTCGCTCGACCTCGCCATCGGCGACGCGGGCCGCGTCGGCGACCGCCCACATCGCGGGCAGGTCCGCGTCGAGCCCGCGCCAGCGGCGGAGCCGGACGCCGTCGGGGAGCTCCACGCCACGGAGATCGATCGCCACGGTCGCCTCCGAGGCCGGGCGGTCGGGACGGATCCCGGCACGCGCGAGCGTCGTCATCGCCAGCCCTCCGCTCCGTACTTCGCGTCCATGTGGCCGCGGACGGACTTGTGGATCTGCTTCCAGCGCCGCCGCTCGGCGGTGCGGGTCAGGACGTCGACCTGGCGTTGGTGGTGGGCGGCCTCGCGCTGGAGCTTCCGCCAGCTGTCGTGGCGGTCGTGATCGAGCGTCCCGTCCGCGAGCGCGGCGGCGATGGCGCAGCCCGGTTCGCCGTGGTGCCGGCAGTTCCCGAACCGGCACCGCGCCGCGAGCTCGTCGACGTCGCCGAACGTCCGGTCGAGCCCGTCGCCGTCCCACAGCTGGAGCTCGCGCATCCCGGGCGTATCGAGGATCAGCCCGCCCCCCGGAAGCACATGGAGCTGGCGCCGGGTGGTCGTGTGCCGGCCTCGGGCGTCGTCCTCGCGGATCGCCTGGACCGTCGCGACGTCCTCCCCGGCCAGCCGGTTGAGGAGCGTCGACTTCCCGACGCCCGAGGAGCCGACGAACGCCGCGGTCCGTCCGGCGCCGATCCGCGCGCGGACCTCGTCGACGCCGCGGCCATCGAACGCGCTCACGACGAGCACCGTCGCCCCGGCGGCCACCGAGCCGACCGCGACGAGCGCGGCGTCGAGATCGGCGCCGAGGTCCGCCTTCGACAGGAGGATGACCGGCTCCGCGCCACTCTCCCAGGCGGCCGCGATGTAGCGCTCGAGCCGGCGGAGGTTGAGGTCGCCGTTGAGCGAGGCGACGACGAACACGACGTCGAGGTTCGCGCCGACGACCTGGGCCGCCGTCCTGCGGCCGGCCGCCTGGCGGACGAGCGCGGAGCGGCGGGGGAGGACCGCATGGATCACCGTCTCGCCCGTCATCCCGGCCTCGATCACGACCCAGTCGCCGACGGCCGGAAAGGCGGACGGATCCTCGTCCGCGTCGAACCGGAGCCGGCCGCTCACGGCGGCGCGGCTCGCACCCTCCGGCCCCAGGACCTGGTACGAGCCGCGGTCCTCCGCGACGACGCGCGCCGGCAGCCGCCCGAGCGCCCCGTGGGGCGCATGGGCGTCCGCCAGCGCCGGCGTCCAGCCGAGATCCGTCAGCGCGACCGCCGCGTCGTTCACGTCAGCCAACCCGCTTGAGCTTCCCGGTCCGCTTCGCGTACCGCTCCGCACGACCGAACGCCCACAGCCCGAACGGGATGAGGACGACGCCCATCACCAGCAGCGGCCAGACGTCACCGACCAGCGACGTGACCGGCGCACCATCGATCAGGCCCTTGCGGACGCCGTCGAGGACGTACGTCGCCGGCGACAGCCGCGAGACGACCTGCATCCAGCCCGGAAGGATGTCGACCGAGTAGTAGACGCCGCTCACGAGGAGGAGGCACGACTGCAGGACGAACGTCATCTGCGCGCCACGCTCCACATAGAGCAGCGGCAGGATGGCCGCGATCATCCCGATCCCGACGAAGCTGAACGAGCCGAGGACCATGAACGAGATCACGGTCACGGGGTTCGCCCCGCGAACGTCGAGCTGCGGGAAGAACAGGACGAGCACGACCAGGATGACGGCCGTGTGGACCAGGCCGTAGACCATCGCGTACAGCACCGAGCCGAGCAGCTGCGTCCAGCGCCGGATCGGCGCCATCATCGTGTACTCGAGCGTCCCCTCCCAGCGCTCCACGGCGATCGTCTCGGCGATCCAGCTGAACACCACCGAGAGGTAGTTCCAGAAGATCGCTCCGACCATCAGGAGAAGGATCAGGCGCGGGCTCCCCTGGTCGGCCCCGATCAGCGAGATGCTGAGCGCGCCCGCGACGGAATAGACCAGGAAGGCGATCTCCCAGCCCCAGTACCGGCGCGTCAGGAAGAAGTTGCGCTCGATGAAGGCGTACGAGGCCTTCAGCTCGTGACCAAGGGTCGTCATCGGGGTGCTCCAGGTGGGGGGAGTGGCCCGGTCGCTCACCGCGACCGGGCCAGCTCGTAGGTGGGCTCACCCGCCAGGCGGGTGCCCAGGCGGACGATCGACGTGCCGATCGCACGCCGGATCGAGGGCTGCGCCTTGCCGAACCGGCGGGCGTCGTTCGCCCGACGGATGTCCTCGTCGCGCAGCGCCTGGATCAGCCACAGCTGATCCTTCTGATAGCTCTGCATCTCGTTCTCACCTCCTTTCATTCGGAGTCGTCTTCGTCGGACTCGTCCTCCTCGACGTCTTCGTCGAGGGAGCGTCCGGTGTGGGTCATGAACACGTCGTGGAGGGTCGCGGGGCGACCCCGTCGATCCGCTTCGAGGGCGATCAGGCCGGCCGGGCTGTCCTCGGCGACGACCCGTCCGCCGTTGATCACGGCGATCGCGTCGCACAGGCGCTCGGCCTCGTCGAGGTCGTGCGTCGTCAGGACGATCGAGGCGTCGTGGGTCGC
>DASSMI010000097.1:0-4642 GCA_035688935.1 Candidatus Limnocylindrales bacterium
CGCGCCCAGGACGCCCTCGCTCGACATCAGCGGAAAGCGCGCCGCTGCCTCGTCGGCCGTGATCAGCTCGAGCGGCAACCCGAACGTCTTCGCCCAGCTCGCCTGGCGTTGGAGCTCCTCGAACCGCGCCGTCGACGAGGCGAGACGGAGCGACCCCACCTCGTGCCACGCCGGATCGATGCCGGTCAGCTCCTTCAGCTGCCGGTACAGCGAGGCGCCGTACATCATCATCGTCGTCAGGGTCACCGAGCTCCGGAGCTGGCCGACGAGCCCGGCGGAGTGGAACGTGGATCCGCTGGTCAGCTCGGCCCGATCGACGAGGAGGATGTCGGTCCAGCCGCGCTCCGCGAGGTGGTAGGCGACGGACGTCCCGCCGACGCCGCCGCCGATGATCACCGCCCGCGCATGGTCCACCACGTCGTCAGCGTATCGGCGGGTTCGTGGCCGCGTGGCGTCGTGTCGCGGGGTGAACGAGGCGGCCGGGGCGCGGGCCCGTCAGCGGCAGGCCGTGGAGCCGGAATCGGCGATGTCGCCGTCCGTCGGGAGGAACTCCCAGTCGTAGTTGAACGGATGGAGCGTCAGCCGGAGCACGCCCCAGCTCCCGGCTAGCCGGAACTCGCTGTTCGGCTGGGTCCCGTGGAACGCCCGAAGGTCACCGCCGCCGGTCCCCGCGACGATCTCGCGGATCCCACCCGGGCGCTGCTCGTGACCGCTCGGATCCTGCGGCGCGAACCGCTCGTAGTCGTGGTCGTGGCCGTTCACCACGAGCTCGGCATGGGCGCCGGCGAGCTGCTCCCAGAAGGGCCGGACGCCCGCGTCGTTGCCGTGCAGGCCGGAGCTGAACAGCGGCGCGTGCCAGATCGCCATCGTGCAGAAGGCAGGATGGGCGCGGAGGTCCGCCGCCAGCCAGCGGCCCTGCGGCGAGTCGGCGTCGCAGCCACCAGCGCCGTCGCAGTCCGAGTCGAGGACGACGATGTGCCAGGCCCCGGCATCCATCGAGTACCACGTGTCGCCGTTCGGCGTCGCCCGGTCGCCGAAATACGCCCGGTACCCGGCGGCGTTCTTCGTCTCCCAATCATGGTTTCCAGGTGCGGGCAGGATCGTCCGATCGAGGTAGCGCCCCCACGTCGGGTCGTAGCAGCGCTGGTAGTCATCGCGGCTGCCGTTCGGGTAGGCGTTGTCGCCGGCGGTGAAGAACCAGCCCGTCTCCTGACCGAGGAGCGTCGCGGTCTTCGCCGAACCCGCCGATCCGCAGTCGCCGATGTCCCCGGCGCCCGTCAGGACGATCGTGGGCGCGTCAGACGCCCTCGGGTCCACGGCGATCGGCGGCGTGGCGCCCGGGCTCGGCGCGGCGCCGGGCACGAGCGAGCCGCCGGATGGGAGCGAGCCGCCGGATGGGAGCGCCGCGACCGAGCCGGACGGCCGCCCGCCGGCGCCCGCGCCCAGCCGGCCGATGAGCGCCCAGCCGCCGACGAGCAGCACGAACGTCGCCACGAACGTGACGACGAGCAGCCCGGACGTTCGCGCGACCGAGTCCCGATGCACCCGGGCAGGGTAGCCGGGAACGGCCGATCAGCCCGCGGCTTCGCGCAGGGCCCGCTCGAACGCCGGCGTGGTCGCGCCGCTGAGCAGCCGGTCGAAGTGCTCGCCGGCGTACGCGACGAAGTCGACGTCGAGCGTGCTGATCCCCTGCTGGAGGACGCCCCACATCGCCTCGCGGAAGTCGGACACGGTCCGCATGAGCGTGAGCCGAGCGAGCCGCTCGGGCCGGACCTCACGCTCGTAGGCGCGGAGCACTTCGGCGTCCTCGTCGGCCGTCAACCCATGGTTCACGCTGAAGTTGCCGAGATCGAAGAACGGGTCGCCCATCCCGGCGTACTCCCAGTCGACGATCCGGATCCGTGTGCCGTCGTCGATGAAGTTCGCGTTCAGGAGGTCGTTGTGGCACGGTCGGAGCTCGAGGGGGTTCGTGAGGAAGGCGAGCTCGATCCGACGAGCGAGCGCCATCGCCAGGTCGTACTCGGGCGGGATCGGGACGCCGCGGGCCGCGGCGAGCGCCCGGTAGGCCTCGACGATCCGGAGCGGGATGAACAGCCCGGGGATCGGCGGTCCGTCGTGGATCCGGCGGAGGCTGTCGCCGACGCGCCGGAGGGTCTCGGTCTGGTGCACCGCCTCGTCGGAGACCGGCGATCCGACGATGAACCGGGTGACCAGGTAGCCCTCGGGCCGGATGAACGCCGTGACCTCCGGTCCCACGCCCACCCCGGCCGCCGCAACGGTGGCCGCGTGCTCGACCTCGCGGCTGATCCCGAGGAGATGGGTGTCGTTGCCCGCGAGCCGGATGACGTAGCGCTCGTCGCGCCCCGCGACCGTGACGAGGAAGTTCCGGTTCGTGATCCCGCCGCTCAGCGGCGTGAGGGTGAGTTCGGCGCCGGCGAGCTCTGGGACGCGCTGCATCGCGGCGACCAGCTCGTCGCGAAGATCGCCCCCGAGCGGAGCCTCAGCGGTCGCGTCCATCTCGCTCATCCCCGGACGAGGTGAGGCGACGCGCCGCTGGCACGACGCGCCGCCTCGGTTCCCTGCGCGAACGGCGGCTCAGCCGATCATCGCCTCGCCGGTCGCGAGGTCGGCGGCGACGGCATCCTCGCGGCGAGCCTGCGCCGCGAAGTAGTAGATCGCCCCGACGATCACGACGACGCCCACGAGGGCCTCGAAGACCGGGATCGCCGGCAGGTCGGTCAGGACGTTCGGCTTGCCGTCCGCGGTCTTGCCGATCGCGATGAACGTGTTGATGAACGGGTTGGACCACGTGTTCCGGAGGTCGTTGCCGAAGTCGCCGAACAGGTTCGGCGCCGTCCAGAGGCCGATGTTCACGATCATCAGACCGCCCCAGATCAGCGCGACGATGTTGATGATGGTCCCCCAGCTGCCGAGGCTGAACCAGGCGCCCTTGTGCGGCCAGCCGCGCTGGCGCGCGACGAAGACTCCGAGGTTGCACAAGAAGTAGCTGATGTAGATCATCCCCGTCGCCGCGATGGCGAGGTAGATCGATCCGAGCGCGCCCGTCACGAGGATCGGGATCGCCCCGAGGACACCCACGGCCACGGCCGCGTTGGCCGGCGTCTTCAGGCTCGGGTTGACGTGGCCCCACAGGCCGCCGAACGGCAGGCGCCGATCCCGGCCCATGGAGAACATCAGCCGCGTCGTCGCACCCTGGATCGCCAGGGTGCAGACGTAGACCGCCACGAGGATCATCACGAGGTAAAGGTCGCCCATCGTGAAGCTCCCCAGGAGCCCGAAGGTGAGGTTGGCCTTGATCGTGTCCGCGATCGGGAAGCCGAACGCCTGGCCCGTCTCGATGGCCTTGCCGACGTCCTGGAACGAGAGGGTGACGGCGAGCAGGAAGATCGCGCCCACGAGGCCGGACAGCCAGATCGCCGAGAGCACGCCACGTGGCGCCTGGCGGCTCGCGTCGAGGGTCTCCTCGCCGAACGTTCCGGCGGTGTCGAAGCCGTAGACCACGAACAGGGCCATGAACGCGCCGACGAGGAACACCGGGAGGTAGCTGCCGTTGGCGAGGTTGCTCGTCGGCGTGTCGAAGAGGATCGAGGGCGACTGATGGTTCGCGAAGAACAGCAGAAGCAGCGCGAACACGAGCATCCCGAGGATCTCGGCCCCGACCCCGATGTTGTTGATGATCGCGAGGAGCCGGACGCCGATCGAGTTGATCAGGGTCGTCGTGACGAGCGTGACCAGCCCGACGAACTGCCACATGTCCAGGAAGGGCAACGGCGAGGCGCTGGCGAGGTCGAAGCCCATGATCGTCGAGAGCACGAGCGGAACCGTGGCCGCAACGGCGGTGACGGTGACGACGCCGGCCCAGAAGTAGATCCAGCCGGTGAACCAGCCCAGCGTCTTGTTGGACAGCCGCTTCGACCACTGGTAGATCGATCCGGCCACCGGGAAGTGACTTGCCAGCTCGGCGAAGTTCAGGGCGACGAACGTCTGCCCGAGGATGACGAGCGGCCAGGCCCAGAAGATCGCAGGCCCGCCGACACCGAACGCGACGGCCTGGTTGGTGAACGTCCCGGTCGACACCGAGATGTAGCTGAACGCGACCGCGAAATTCGACAGGAAGCCGAGCGTTCGTCGGAGCTCCGGCTTGATTCCCAGCGAACGGAGATGCGCGTCGTCGCGCGCAGCCTGGTCGTGGACCGATCCCGTCACGATTCCTCCTCCTCCGCTGCCTGGGGGCGCGGACTGACCTCCGGAGATGGGACGCGAGGACGCCGAGACGAGCAGGCCGATCCCTCCACGGCCCGCAGGTGGCGCGAGCATGCACGCCGGTGGGGGCGGCGTCAACGCCGTTCCGCTCGTCGCCGTCACGCGCGGCAACGCGATTCGACACGCATCCTCAACGCCGCTCGCGCCCCGCGCGGGGCGACCCTGACGAAGCACGGCGGACGGTCGTCGGGTGATCGCGCAACGCCGCGCTGATCCGCACGCCGGCGCCCAGCGAACGCCCGGGCGAGGAGAGAGGTTTGATGATCGATCGCACGCTCACGCGTGCCGTCGTCGTGCTCGTGCCGACCGCACTCGTTGCGGTCGCGCTCATCGTGCTCCTGCCGCGACCCCTGGCGGC
>DASSMI010000098.1:0-7639 GCA_035688935.1 Candidatus Limnocylindrales bacterium
GTTCATCACGGCGATCCGATCGGACATCGTCATCGCCTCTTCCTGGTCGTGGGTCACGTAGATGAACGTGATCCCGACCTCCTGCTGGATCCGCTTCAGCTCGACCTGCATCTGCTTGCGGAGCTTCAGATCGAGCGCACCCAGCGGCTCGTCGAGGAGCAGCACCGCGGGCCGGTTGATCAGGGCCCGGGCGAGCGCGACGCGCTGGGCCTGGCCGCCCGAGATCTGGGTGGGCTTGCGCGCCTCGTAGCCGGGCAGCTCGACGAGGCGGAGCATCTCGGTGACGCGGCTCTTCACCTCGTTGCCCTTGACGCCCTTCCGGCGGAGGCCGAAGGCGACGTTCTCGAAGATCGTCAGGTGCGGGAACAGCGCGTAGTTCTGGAAGACGGTGTTGACGTTCCGCTTGTACGGCGGGAGCCAGGTCACGTCCTCGCCGTGGAGCTCGATCAGGCCCGACGTCGGCGCCTCGAAACCGCCGATCATCCGGAGCGTGGTGGTCTTGCCGCAGCCCGATGGCCCGAGCAGGCTGAAGAACTCGCCGCCGCGCACCTCGAGGTTGATCCGGTCGACTGCGACCGTGTCGCCGAACTTCTTCGTGACATCGACGAGACGGACGTCGACCTCAGTCACTGGCACGCTCCCGAAGCACGGCTCCTCGCACGGACCGGCCGCGACGCGAGCGTCGGGCGACCGGGGATGCCGCGCACAAACCTCCTCCGGATGCGCCCGGCAGGGGCCGAGAATAGGTGCGCCCGAGAGGGGGTGTCAAGGACGCGAGAGCCGCCGTGACGAGGCCAGTCTGATTCGAGATTCGAAGCGGCGACGGCGATGCCACCGCTCGAATCGCAGCTCGAGCCGGCCCGGTCGTGACGCCCGCGGTCGGCCCTCGGAACCATGGCCTGCCGACCGCCACTCGCCGCCGGCCCCGTCCGCGATCGCGCGGTACGATGCGGATATCGACGCGTCCGCCGTCAGAAGCCGCCCCGCCAGAGGATCCTCCAGCGCATGCCCGACCTGACCGAAGCCGCGATCATCGATGCGCTCCGCACCGTCCAGGAGCCGGAGCTCGGCCGGGACATCGTGACGCTCGAGATGGTGAAGGGGATCGCCATCGAGGGAAGCCGTGTGGCCTTCACCATCGAGCTGACGACCCCGGCCTGCCCGCTGAAGGACGAGATCGAGACGAATGCGCGGCGGGTGATCCACGACCTCGGGGCGACCGACGTCGAGGTGACGTGGGGCGCGATGGTCCGCCGCGCGGCGCCGCGCCAGGCGGAGCAGCTCCTCCCCAACGTCAAGAACGTCATCGCCGTCGCGTCCGGCAAGGGCGGGGTCGGCAAGAGCACCGTGAGCGTGAACCTCGCGGTCGCGCTGGCCCAGGCGGGCGCGAGCGTCGGCCTCCTCGACGCGGACATCACGGGGCCGAACATCCCGATGATGCTCGGCGTCGACGGCCAGCCGAAGGCCAGCCCCAACAACAAGATCTCGCCCCTCGAGCGGCACGGCGTGAAGTGCATCTCGATCCAGTTCTTCGTCCCGGAGGGCCAGCCGATCGTCTGGCGCGGCCCGCTCGTCGGCGGGGCGATCCAGCAGTTCCTCCGCGACGTCGAGTGGGGTGAGCTCGACTACCTCGTCGTCGACCTGCCGCCGGGCACGTCGGACGCCCAGCTCACCCTCGCCCAGAGCGTGCCGCTGGGCGGCGCGGTCCTCGTGACGACGCCGCAGGAAGTCGCGCTGAGCGACGTCGGCAAGGCGCTCGCGATGTTCAAGCGCCTGTCCGTCCCGATCCTCGGACTCGTCGAGAACATGACGGCGTTCGCCTGTCCACACTGCGGGGAGCTCACCGAGATCTTCGGGCGCGGCGGTGGCCAGCGCTTCTGCGAGACCCACGGACTCGACTTCCTCGGCGGGATCCCGCTCGACGTGACGGTCCGGCAGGGCGGCGACGTCGGCGTTCCCGCGGTCGCCCAGCGCGAGCCGGGACCGGCGGCGCGGGCGATGACCGCGCTCGCCGGGGCGGTCGCCGCGCGGATGAGCGTCCGCGCCGCGAGCGCCGAGCCGCAGCCCCTCCTCTCGATCAGCTGACCGTCCTCCGCTAGACTCCGGGCTCGGAGCCGGCGACGCCCGGCCCGGTGGCGGTCGGGGGGCGTCGCCTCGCGTCGCTGTCCGAAGGGAGCTCGGAGGTGGCCCGCAGTGCGCTGTGGAGCCTGCGGCGCGGTCGTCGGACCGACCGCCCGGTTCTGCGATCAATGCGGAACGCGGCTGCCCGCCGGCGAACCCTCGCTCGAGCCGGGGTCTGGACGGCCGGACGGTGGCGCTGCCGCCGGTCCGGCGCCGACCGACCTCGACGGCGGACGGGCCACCGGCTCGGCCGCGAGCGAGTCGTCCGCGATGGGCGAGACCGGTGACCGCCGGATCGTCACCGCTCTGTTCGCCGATCTCGTCGACTACGTCCGGCTCGTCGCAGAGCACGACGCCGAGGAGGTCCAGCGGCTCGTCGACGAGGCCCTCGCCGCGATGGTCGACGCGATCGCGCGGTTCGACGGCACGCCCGAGAAGTTCATCGGCGACGCCGTGTTCGCCGTGTTCGGCTGGCCGGTCGCCCACGACGACGATGCGCTCCGGGCAGCCCACTGTGGCCTCGCGATCCGGGCGGCCCTCGCCAGCCTCCGCGACCCGTCGGGCGAGGCGCTCCAGGTCCACATCGGGATCGCGACCGGCGAGGTCGTCGCCGCGCCGCGCGGCGTCGCGGGTACGACCGACTGGTCGCTGACCGGACCGGCGGTCACGACCGCGGCCCGCCTCCAGGGCGTCGCGCAGCCCGGCGAGATCCTCGTCGACGACGCCACGATCCGGGCGGCGCGCAAGGGCCTGACGATCGAGGATCTCGGCGAGCGCGTGCTGCGCGGTCAGACGCGGCCCGTCCGGATCGGCCGCCTGATCGGGGAGGCCACGTTCCAGCCGTGGCGGCCGCCGGCCGGGCCGTTCGTCGGGCGGACGGCCGAGCGCGAGGCGATCGGCGCGATGCTCGACGAGCTGGCGCTGCGCGACCGCGGCGGTCTCGTCCTCGTGGAGGGCGAGCCCGGGATCGGCAAGTCGCGCCTCATCGCGAGCTTCGAGCCGGACGCACGCCGAGCCGGGCTCGCCTGGACATGGGTCGACAACGTGTCATACGGCGGATCGGAGCCGTACCGGTTCGCGCGGTCGCTCGCCCAGGCGGTCGCCGACGAGTTCGGGACGGACTCCGGCTCGACCGCCCGCCAGCTGCTCTTCACCCCCGACGCCGATCCGGCCGATGTCCGCGTCTGGGCCGGCGCCGTCGCCGCGATGGCCCGCGATGCGGCGTTCTCCGGGTGGGAGGCCGAGGCGTCGCTCGTCCCGCGTGACCCGGGGGAGGTGGCACGCGCCATGCGCTCGGTCGCCGTTCGGTACATCGAGCGGCTCCTCGAGGTCGCCGGGCCGCGGGTCATCGTCGTCGACGACCTCCACTGGCTCGACGTCTCGAGCGCGGGCGTCTTCGACGAGCTGATCGCGATCGCCGAACGGCTGCCGCTGCTGCTGCTCGTCGCCAGCCGGCCGGATTCCGTCCGGGCCGACTGGCTCCACGGCGCCCGCGTCCGGACGATCCGGCTCGTCGGCCTCGACGAGCCGGAGACCGGTGAGCTCGCCGCGGCGGTCGCGGGTGCGCCGGTCGCCCAGCCCGATGTCCAGCGCCTCCACGCGCGAACCGGTGGGAATCCGCTGTTCATCGGCGAGACGGTTCGGGCGATCGTCGACGAGGGTGCCCTGACGAGCGACGGACGGCTCGCGATCGGCGGCGCCGACGGAGCGGCGATGCCGGTGACGCTGCGGGCCCTGCTCGGCGGCCGGATCGACGCGCTCTCGTCGGACTGCCGGACGATCCTGCGTGTCGCGGCGGTCCTCGGGATGAGCTTCGCCGAGGCCACGGTCGAGGACGTCGTCGACCGGCCCGTCGATCCGACGATCTACGAGCGGCTCGCCGACGCGGCGATGATCGTCCCGATCGATGCCGCCGGCGGGTGGCGGTTCTGCCATCCGCTGATCCACGACGCCGCGTACAGCAGCCTGCTGGCCTCCGATCGGCGGACGCTCCACGCCCGCGTGGCCGACGAGATCCAGCGCACCCAGCCGGATGTCCGCGTCGGCGTCATCGCGGGGCACCGGGCGGCGGCTGGCGATCCCGGGGCGGTGCCGCTCCTCATCGCGGCCGCGGAGCAGGCGATCGCGCTCGGCGCGGGGATCGAGGCCGGGGCGTACCTCGACGCGGCCGCGGAGCTCGCGAGCGGTGACGCGGCCGAGGATCTGCGCGCCCGGGCCGCGGAGGCGCGCGGCGAGGTCGCCGTCGGCGGCCGATAGCGGTTCGCGGGCCCGCGGCCCGTCGGGGCTAGGGCTCGGCGGCCGGAGCGAAGAGCGCGGCTTCCGCGCTGCCGCCGCCCGGTGACGGCGGCGACCCGATGCCGTCCCCGCCCGACGCGGCGGCCCGGCGCGTGACCTCGACGACGAGCCCCGGCCGGCCGCCGCACGCCCCGGGTCGGTTCGCACAGACCCGGTCGACGCGCTCCTGGAGCTCGGCCCGGAAGTGCACGAGGACGACCTGCGGGACGCCGGCCCGATCGGCCATGTCGACCGCCTCCTCGGGGGTCAGATGGCCCCGGCGCGGATCGTCGAACGCCGAGTCCACGAGCGTCGCCTCGACGACGGCGACGTCGGCGCCACGTGCGGCCTCCACGAACGCCTCGCTGGGACCGGTGTCGCCGCTGATCGCCAGTCGCTCGCCGTCGGGTCCCGTGATCACGCAGCCCCAGGCCGGGACGTAGTGCTTGCCGGCGACGAACGAAACCGTCAGGTCGCCGACGTGGAGCCGGTGCCCCGGGTCGTACTCGAGAACGCTGTACGCATCGTTGAAGAAGTGGGGACGTTCGCTGATCGCGGTCGCCAGGGCGTCGAGCCGCGCCTTGCCGCCGGGTGGCAGGAGCACCGGCATCCGCTCGCCCGCGACGCCCTCCCAGGGCAGGAGATAGCGCAGGGACACCAGATCGATGTAGTGATCGGCGTGCATGTGGCCGATGACGATCGCATCGAGCTCGCGTGGGTCGCGGATCCCCATCAGCTGGCGGATCGTCCCCTGGCCGCAGTCGACGAGCAGTGCCGTCTCGTCGCTCTCGACGAGCAGTCCGGACGCCGGTGTCTCGATCTGGGGCTGGGAGGTTCCGCTCCCGACGACCGTCAGGCGCACGAACGGAACCGGGCGGCGTTCGGCAGCATGCGGGGATGGTCGCACTGCCCGGCTGGTCGCGTCGAGTCGATTCCGGACGGTCGGCCTGTCCGCCGATTGACAGTGGTGCGCAGCGGCCGTCGCGTGTCAGGGAAACCACGGAGCGCGCCGAGGTTCTCGTGGGTGAGCAGGGGCGGTACGATCTCGGCCATGGTCGATGCCCAATCGATGACGGACGCGCTGGGAGGTGTGCCTCTCTTCGCCGGGCTCGACCAGGATGGCCTCGAGAGTCTCGTCCGCGGCATGCGCGTCCGCCGGTTCCGCCGTGGCGAGACCGTGTTCCACGTCGGGGATCCGGGCGACGCGCTGTTCATCGTCATGTCCGGCTCGATCAAGATCACGCTCCCGGCCGACACCGGCGACGAGGCGATCCTCGCGACCCTCCGACCGGGCGACTTCTTCGGCGAGCTCGCGCTGCTCGACGGCGCGCCGCGGTCGGCCACGGCGATCGCGATCGAGCCGACCGAGACGTACATCCTCGCCCGCGACCGGTTCCGCGAGCTCGTCGCGACGGAGCCCGGCATGCGCGACGCCGTCATGGCCACGATGGCGGCCGAGGTGAGGCGGCTCACCCACCACGTGGAGGAGCTCCACTTCCTCGACATCACCGGCCGACTCGCGTCGCGTCTCGCCCGGCTCGCGGCGGAGAGCGGCGCCACGCGGCTGGCCGACGGCGCGATCCGCCTGGCCGGACCGCTGACCCAGGGCGACCTCGCCGCGATGATCGGGTGCACGCGGCAGAGCGTGAACAAGCTCCTCGGGATGTTCACCGACGATGGGCTGATCCGATTGGAGCGGGATCGCATCCTCGTGCTGGACCTCGACGGACTCCTGCGGACCGCGCACCGCTGACGCGCGGGGCGCTAGTGCGCTCGGATGGCGGTCAGGAGGATGTGGGCGGCCGCGAGCGCCGCGCGGGTCCGGCCGTTCGAGCCGCCGAGGAAGACGATCCGTCGCTCGCGGTGGGTCCAGTCGGGGCTGACGACCACCACGGACACCGCCGTGTCGCCGCCGCGCGGCCGGGCTCGGACGCCGATGGCGATCGCGGACCCGCCGAGCTCGGCCGCCCGACGGGTCAGGTGCTCGAGACCCTCGGCGCTCGCGTGCGCCTGCGCGGTCGACGTCTCGCTCGCGAGCGCCTCGCTGAAGCGGATCCGGTCGCGGTCGCCGAGGAGCGCCGCGAGGGATCCGGCGGTCCCGATCTCGAGGATCGCCAGCGTCTGACCGCGCGCGGCCAGCGCCGCCTCGATCGCGTCGGCCCAGCTCGTCTCGCCCTCGGACCAGACGTGGCCTCCGAGAAGGGGGGCGATCCGGGCCGCCGTCGCCGCGACGCGGTCGGCCGCGGCGCGACCCGCCGCGGGGACCTCGTCGGACGCGTCGCGGGCCGAGATCCGAACGTCCACGGCATCGGCCCGCGCGTAGGTGGCGACGATCGGATCCGACGCCCGGAGGAGGTCCTCGCCGAGGAGGTCGGCGACCTGCGACTCGCCGATCCCGGCGAGCCGCAACGTGCGGCTGGCGACCGACGCCCCGATCCCGTGCTGGCGGAGTGCCGGGACGACATGGTCCGTCCACATCGGCCGCATCTCGCGCGGCGGACCGGGCAGCGCGACGATCAGTCCGCCGTCGGGCCGGGCGACCCACCAGCCCGGCGCCGTGCCGTTCGGGTTCGGCAGGGCGGTCGCCGACGGGAGGAGCCAGGCCTGCTTCAGGTTCATCGCCGGGAACGGCATCCCGCGGCGATCCCAGAGCTCGCGGAGCCAGCGCTCCAGGTCCGGATCGACGGCCGGCTCCTCGCCGACGGCTGCGGCGATCGCCTCGCGGGTGAGGTCGTCCGGCGTCGGGCCGAGGCCGCCGGTCGAGACGACGAGGTCGGCCGAGGCCGCGGCATCGGCGAAGGCGGCGCTCACGACGACGAGATCGTCCGGGAGCGCCTGGATCCGACGGACGGCGATCCCGAGGCCCGTGAGACTTCGGGCGAGGTCACCGGCGTTCGTGTCGCGCGTCTCGCCGACCGTCAGCTCGGACCCGATGCTGAGCAGCTCGGCCGTTCGGAGCGGCCGGGGCGGGGGAGGGACCACGCGGCCAGCCTAGCGCAGGCCCGTGCGCGGAATCCGCGGGCGACGGCGTGAGTACCATCGGGTCGCTGTCATGGAACCTTCGCGCCGTGCCGCCGCGACGGCACGCCGTCGACGCTCCGAGCAGCGATGCTCCCGGCATCGGAACCCGCGGCTGAGGCAGCCGGATGCGCGATCTCGAACAGAGCGGCTTCTCCGAGTTCGACGAGTGGCTGGCACTCGCGGAGCACACCCGCGAGCTGCTCGATGCCGCGATCGCGGAGGG
>DASSMI010000099.1:0-26661 GCA_035688935.1 Candidatus Limnocylindrales bacterium
TTCGCACGACGCGACGCGAACACGACGACCGGGATCCCGAGCGCGCCGGCCGCATGCGCGACGCCCTGCCCGAAGTTCCCGGCCGAGGCGCATACGACCGCCCGGTCCGGGCCGATCGCGCCGTCGGCCGCGAGCGCCCGGATGGCGACGCTCGTGCCGCGACCCTTGAAGGACCGTATCGGATTGACCGTCTCGACCTTGACGATCACGGGAACGCCCAACCGCTCGGACAGCCCGTCGTGGACGAACTGGGGTGAGCCGATGAAGGCCGGGTGGATGGCGGCGACCGCCGCGCGGATCGCGTCGCGCTCGAGCTCCGGAATCCGCAGCATCAGGCGATCACCGTCGCGACGCCCTCGGCGACGAGGGGCTCGTCTGTCTCGTACGCCGAGCTCATCGCGCGGTCCCACCACGGCGTCGGCGCCATCGTCAGGGCCTCGAGGGCCCGCAGGACGCTGTCGTAGTTGACGCGCCAGCCGTTGAAGTCCCGCCAGGCCTGGTCGCGGTCCTCGACGAGCGGCACGTCGGACGTCTCGAGCACGGCCAACGCACGGTCGAAGCGCGCCCGATCGATCGACGTGGCGTCGAGCGGGGACGGGTTGTGGTCGTACGCGATCCCGAACAGGTCGGCGATCCGGCGGAGCGCGATGTAGCCGGCGCGGATCATCAGGTCGGCCTGGACGTCACGCTCGATCGCGACGGACGACCGGATGATCGCCGCGGCGTCCATCATCGCGCCCGCCGCGTTCACCCACGAGTGGTTCGCCTGCTGGGAGCGATAGAAGACGAGCACCGGGAGGGACGTGTGCGTCTCCTCGAGCTCGGCGAACCAGCGTTCCCACGCGACCCACAGCTCGTGGAGCTCGTCGAGGCCCGACAGGCGGTCCATCCTCGTGATCATCACGACCGGTGACGGCGGCGAGTCCGCGCGGACCTCGAGGAGGTTGACGAGCAGCTCGCGGCGGGAGAACGACGAGTAGATCGTCGGCAGGTACGAGACGAGCAGGGCGACCAGGCCCAGGCCGAACGTCGCCTCCGTGAACGCCAGCAGGTCCCCGCCCGCGACGCCGGGCCGGTCGAACCCCAGCGTCAGGAGCGACGAGCCGCTGACGATGATCGCCTCGTCCGGCGGCAGGCCCAGGGCCCAGTACATCGCCGCGAACGCGAGCGTGAGCAGAATGAGCCACCAGACCGGCAGGAGCATCAGGGCGACCGGTCCGTAGTAAGCCATGATCCGGTCGCGCGTCTCGTACGACCGCCGGGGCGACGCGACGATCGTGAAGGCCTTCCGGATCGAGCGGAAGACGAGGCGGGTGAGCGCGTCGTTGTCGCCGCGCGGAACGACGAACGTCCGGACGGCGCTCATGAGGATGCGGCCGGCGGCGAGGGCGCCGAGGACGAAGGCGATGACCTGGACGGCGATCACGCACGCAGGATAGCCGGGCCGTCGCGACGGCCCGGCCGAGTCTTCGCCTCAGTCGATCGGACCACGGCGGACGATCTGCTGGACCGCCCACCCGTTGCCGTCGGGATCCTGGAAGAACGTGAACCGGCCCCACGGGAACTCCTGGACCGGGCTCGCATCCACGCCGCGGCTGACGAGCTCGGCACGGGCCGCATCGGCGTCGTCGACGACGAGCTGGAGGCCGGTCACGGATCCCGGCGCCTTGTCGCTCAGCCCGGTCCCGATCGCGATCGAGCACCCGGAACCCCTGGGCGTGAGCTGGACGAACCGCAGGTCGTCGCTGACGCGGTGGTCGTAGTCGAGAGCGAATCCGACCTGGTTCGCGTAGAAGTCGCGGGCTCGATCCACATCGGAGACGGGGACGTTGATGAGCTCGAGCTTCCAGTCCATCGGGCACCTCCGGGCTTGCGCTCTGCCGTCACATCTGACAGCATTCTGTCATGACCAGCATGCCAGAACGACAGCATCCTGTCAAGCAATCGGACGAGCCCGGATCGCGGACGCCCGCCGGGGACGCGTTCAGCGCGTTGGTCGCTCGGGTCTTCCGGGTGAACGGGCTCCTCGCCGCCGCCGGCGACGCGCTGAGCCGACCGGCCGGCCAGACGAGCGCGCGGTGGCAGGTCCTCGCCATGCTCGAGAACGGTGCGGCGACGGTCGCCGCGACGGCTCGCGTGCTGGGGCTCGCCCGGCAGAGCGTCCAACGGATCGCGGACCTGCTCGAGGCGGACGGACTGATCCGCTACGTCGACAACCCGCGCGACCGGCGGGCACGCCTCGCCGAGCTGACGGGGGAGGGAAGGGACGCCCTCGCGACGATCCAGGCGGCCCAACGGCCCTGGGCCGACCGGATCGGGGCGGCGGTCGGCGAGAAGGACCTTCGACGGGCGGCCGACACGCTGGATCGGCTGATCACGGCGCTGAGCGGAGGCTGACCCGTTTCCCCGAAGCGCGCGCCACGACGGACATCGGCCTAGGCTTCGGCTCGGAGCCCACCGCCGATGCCCGACCTCACCGCCTCAGATCACCAGCTCGCGCGGTTCGTCCTGGAACGCGGGATCGCCGCGATCTACCTCGTCGCGTTCGTCGTCGCGCTCGACCAGTTCCCGGCGCTGCTGGGCGAGCACGGCCTGATGCCGGCCCGGCGGTTCGTGGCGGCCCGGCGGTTCCTCGAGGCGCCGAGCCTGTTCCATCTCGGCTACAGCGATCGCCGCCTGATCGCCGTCGCGTCGGCGGGCGCGCTCATCGCGGCGCTGCTCGTCCTCGGCGTCCTCGAGCGCGCGCCGCTGCCGGTGACGATGCTCGCCTGGTTCGTGCTGTGGGTGCTCTACCAGTCGATCGTCAACGTCGGGCAGACGTTCTATGCCTTCGGTTGGGAGACCCTCCTCCTCGAGGCGGGCTTCCTCGCGATCTTCCTCGGGAACGATGAGATCGCCCCGCCATGGCTCACGCTCGTCCTCTTCCGGTGGCTCGCGTTCCGGGTCGAGTTCGGGGCCGGGCTGATCAAGCTCCGCGGCGATCGCTGCTGGCGCGAGCTGACCTGCATGGAGTGGCACCACGAGACGCAGCCACTGCCCAATCCGCTCAGCTGGTTCTTCCATCACCTGCCGCGGCGGCTCCACCGGGTCGAGGTCGTCGGCAACTTCGTCGCGCAGCTCGTGCTGCCGTTCGGGCTGTTCCTGCCGCAGCCGTTCGCCTCGATGGCCGCGGTCCTGATGATCGGGACGCAGCTCTACCTGGTCGTGTCCGGGAACTACGCCTGGCTGAACTGGCTCACGATCCTCGCCGCGTCCGCCGCGATCGGCGATGTCGTCGTCCCGCGGCCGCTCCTCGACGCGCTGGGACTGGCCGCGCCGGGAGCCGCGTCCGCGACGACGCCCGGGTGGTTCACCGCCGCGGTCATCGGGGTCACGGGCCTCGTCGCGGTCCTCAGCTGGTTCCCCGTCCGGAACATGGCCAGCCCCGAACAGGCGATGAACGCGTCGTTCGACCCGTTCCACCTCGTGAACACGTATGGCGCCTTCGGCACGGTCGGCCGGCGGCGCGACGAGGTCGTCGTGGAGGGAACCGCCGGCGACCCCGAGGACGAGGCCGGCTGGCGCGAGTACCGCTTCCGGGCGAAGCCGGGGGATCCGCGCCGGCTCAGTCCGCAGATCGCGCCCTACCACCTCCGCCTCGACTGGCTGATGTGGTTCATCCCGCTCTCGCCGTACTACGCCCAGGGCTGGTTCGGCCCGTTCCTGGAGCGGCTCCTCGCCGGCGATCGCGCCACCCTCCGACTGCTCGGTCGGAACCCATTCCCCGACCGACCGCCGACCTGGATCCGGGCACGGCTCTTCCGATACCGGTACACGACGATCGGCGAGTGGCGAGAGACCCGAGCGTGGTGGGTTCGGACGCTTGTCGGCGAGCTCGTCCAGCCCGTCCGGCTGCCGCCGGGCGGCGGGCGATGACGGGCGCACGAGCGGCGGTCGACGCCGTCGTCGTCGGCGCCGGCCCGAACGGGTTGGCTGCCGCGATCGAGATGGCCAGGGCCGGCCGGTCGGTCACGGTCCTGGAGGCGTCCGCCAGGATCGGCGGTGGGCTGTGGTCGGCGGAGATGACCCTGCCCGGGTTCATCCACGACCACTGCAGCGCGATCCATCCGTTCGGGCGGATCTCGCCGTTCTTCCGCTCGGTCGATCTCGCCCGCCACGGGCTGGCGTGGGCGACGCCTGCGATCGCGATCGGGCACCCGCTCGACGACGGTTCGGCCGTTCTCGTCCGGGGCGGGGTGGCGGAGACGGCGCCGGCCCTGGGTGACGACGCCGCCGCGTACCGCCGGCTCCTGGGCCCCATCGTGCGGGACTGGGACGCGTTGATGCCGGACCTCCTGGGCCCGTTCCCGATCCCGGTTCAGCCGCGCCGAGCCGTGCGGCTCGCGAGGTTCGGGCTCGAGGCGCTGCCGCCCGCGACATGGCTCGCCCGCCGCTTCCACGGCGAGGGTGCGCGCGCGCTCATCGCCGGGGCGGCGTGTCACTCGCAGATCGCGCTCTCGGAGCCGGTGAGCGCGGCAGCGGCGCTCGTCATGCTCGCGACGGCTCACGTCGACGGATGGCCGTTGCCGATCGGCGGCGCGAGCCGGATCGCCGACGCGCTCGCGGCGGAGCTCCGGGCGCTCGGCGGCACGATCGAGACGGACCGGCCGGTCGCGTCGCTGGGCGACCTGCCACCGCATCGGGCGGCGCTGTTCGACGTGGACCCTCGCCAGCTCCTCGCGATCGCCGGCCCGCGGCTCTCCGCCGGCTACCGCCGGGCGCTCCGCCGCTTCCGGCCGGGACCCGGCACGTTCAAGCTCGACCTCGCGCTCGACGGGCCGATCCCGTGGCGGGCCACGGAGCTCACCGAGGCCGGCACCGTCCACGTCGGCGGGACGTACGACGAGATCGCCAGGGCCGAGGCCGAGACGGCACGCGGCCGGATCCCCGACCGGCCGTTCGTCCTCCTCGCGCAGCAGAGCCGCTTCGACCGGACGCGGGTCCCGGGCGACGGTGAGACGGTCTGGGCGTACTGCCACGTCCCGAACGGCTCGACCGCGGACATGACCGAGCCGATCCTCGGCCAGATCGAGCGGTTCGCGCCGGGCTTCCGCGACCGGATCCTCGCGACGACGGTGACGACGCCGGCCGAGCTCGAGGCGGTCAACCCGAACCTCCGCGGCGGCGATATCGCCGGCGGTCGGATGGACATCCGCCAGCTGTTCACCCGGCCGAGCCTCCGCGTCCTCGACCCGTACGCGACCTCGGACCCGCGGATCTTCATCTGTTCCGCCTCGACCCCGCCGGGCGGCGGCATCCACGGGATGTGCGGGCTCCACGCAGCCCGGTCTGCGCTCCGGCGCGACTGAACGACGATGGCGACGAGACGCGAACGGATCCTCGGCCCGTGCGACCTCAACCGTGCGCTGCTCGCCCGCCAGCTCCTGCTCGAGCGGACGGCCGTCCCGATCACGGAGGCGGTCGAGCAGGTCGGGGGCCTCCAGACGCAGTACGCGCCGTCGGGCTATGTCGGGCTCTGGACGCGCGTGGCCGGCTTCCAGCGCGACTCCCTCACGCGAGCCCTCGAGGATCACTCGATCGTCCAGGCGACGCTCCTGCGGACGACGATCCACATGGTCAGCCGGGCCGAGTACTGGCGGTACGCGCTCGGGATCCGGGACGCGCGGCGGGCGTGGGCGATCAAGGTGCAGCCGCGCGGCGCGGATGAGGCCGCCCTGGTTGCGGCCGCGAACCGCCTCCGCGGCGCGCTCCGGGACGGCCCGAAGACCGTCAAGGAGCTCGACGGGCTCGTGACCGGGTTCCTCGGCAACGCCGGTCTCTGGGTCGACCTGGTCCGGGTCCCGCCGAGCGGCACGTGGGAGAAGCGCCGGGCCGACCGGCTCGGCCTCGCCGAGGACTGGGTCGGACCCGAGGACGCGACGAAGGAGGAAGGCCTCACCCAACTCGTCCGCGCGTACCTGCGAGCGTTCGGTCCGGCTTCGCTCCGCGATGCCAGCGCGTGGGCGGGCGTCCCGGTCGGCGAGCTCAGGGCCGGTGCCGCCAATCTCGACCTGGTCGGCCATCGCGACCAGGACGGCCGCGAGCTGCTCGATCTCCCGGGCGCGCCGCTGCCGGACCCGGACACCCCGGCACCGGTCCGCTTCCTGCCGCATTGGGACGCGGCGCTCCTCGTCCACGCCCGGCGGACCGGGATCCTGCCCGAGGAGCACCGGCCGAACGTGTTCACCTCGAAGAACCCGTTCTCGGTCGGGACGGTCCTCGTCGACGGACGCGTGGTCGCCGCGTGGTCGCTGAAGGACGGCCGGATCGTCGTCGATCCGTACGAGGAGATCCCGCGTCGTGACCGCGACGCCGTCGAGGACGAGCGCGCGGCCCTGGAGGCGTTCCACGCCTGATCGACCCGCTACGCTGCGCGCCATGGATGCGCTCCGGCGGGCCGCCCGCGCGGCGATGGGTCTCGCGTCACCGGAACCCGTCTCGACCGAGCCCGGCGCGACGGCCGTCGGCGCGGCGCCCGGACGGTCCGCCGTCGCCGGGCCCGCCCGCGATCGGGCGCCGTTCGTGCTGCTCCTGCTCGCCGCGCTCCTCGTGCTGTGGGTCGCCCGAGGCGTCCTCGGCCCGTTCATCGTCGCGGCGGTCGTCGCGTACGCGTTCAGTCCGCTCGTGTCCGCCGGCATCCGGCGGACCGGCTGGCCGCGCGTTGCGGTCGTCGGGGTGGGCTACGTCGTCGCCGCGATCGTCATCGTCATCGTCGTGGCGCTCCTCGCCGGCCGGATCGCCCACGAGATCGGCCTCCTCGCGAGCGGCGGGCCGGATGCCCTCGAGACGACCCTCCGCCAGCTCCTCGGGACGGACCGGATCGAGATCGGCGGGCAGACGATCCTCGTGGCCGACATCGCGAAGGAGATCCAGCTTCGCGCGGTCGGCCTGTTCACGGAGCCGGGCGACGCGATCCATGTCGCCGCGAGCGTCGGCGAGGTCGGCCTCCAGCTCATCCTGACCGTGATCGTGACGTTCTACTTCCTCGTCGACGGCGAGGCGATGATGGACAAGCTCGTGGCGCTGCTGCCGATCGAGCACCGGGGGCGCACCGTCGACGTGCTGGGGCGCATCCACGACATCCTCGGCAAATGGCTCCGCGGCCAGATCCTCCTGATCGCGCTCGTGTCGGCCGTGGCGTACATCGGGCTTGGCCCGGTGCTCCACCTGCCGTACGCGCTGCTGCTCGCGCTCCTGACCGGCGTCCTCGAGATCATCCCGCTCGTCGGGCCGATCTTCGCGACCGGCATCGTCGCCGTGGATGCGTTCGCCCGCGGCGGAGCCGGCGTGGCCGCCGCGGTGATCGTCTTCTACTTCGTGCTCCGCCAGGTCGAGGACCAGGTCGTCATGCCGGTCGTCATCGGCCGAGCCGTCCACCTCCATCCGGTCGTCACGATCTTCGCCGTGCTCGTGGGGCTGAGCCTGTACGGCGTGCTCGGCGGCCTCCTCGGGGTGCCGATCGCGGCCGCCGCGAACGTCGTGTTCCGGGAGCTCTACCCGGCCGAGCCCGTGATCGTGCCGCCGGAGCCGCGGATCGCGTCCGAGGCGGCGACCTGATCCACGTCCGTCGCGTACGGACGGCCGAGCTCACCACCGAGGAGCTCGAGACGCTCCGGACGTTCACGATCGCGGCCTTCGGCGACGATCCCGAGGAACGACTGCGCGACGAGGACTGGGACCACGCGCTCGGCGGCGTCCACGTGATCGCCGAGGACGACGGAACGGTCGTGGCGCACGCGGCCGTGGTCGAGCGGACGATCGAGGTCGCCGGGACGCCGCTCCGCACCGGCTACGTGGAGGCGGTGGCCGTGCTCGCCGAGCGGCGTCGAGAGGGCCTCGGGCGACGCGTCATGGACCACGCCGCGGACATCATCCGGGCCGAGTTCGAGCTCGGGATGCTCGGAACCGGCGTCCAGTCGTTCTACGAACGGCTCGGCTGGCGGATCTGGCGCGGTCCGTCCGGGATCCGGACCGAGCACGGCCTCGAGCTGACGCCCGACGAGGACGGCTACCTGATGGTCCTCGACACGCCGCGGACGCCGGCGCTCGATCCCGGAGCCGTGATCACCTGCGAGTGGCGCCGGGGCGACTCGTGGTGAGCGGCCGGCGTCAGTCTCCGGCAGAGCGGAGGAGATCCTCGAACGGGACCGGCTCGGCGAATCGATCCGCTCGGCGGCGCGGCGCTCGATCGGCCATCGCCCGGGCGAGCTCGCGGGCCGCCCGATCGATCCGCGATGCGAGCCCGCCGTCGGCCGCGATCCCGCTCGTGCCCCAGTCCTCGCTCGCGGCATAGACGCCGGTCGGGATGGTCGCGGCATTGAGATAGGCGAACAGCGGCCGGAGGGCGTGCTCGATCGCGAGCGAGTGGCGCGCCGTCCCACCCGTCGCGGCCAGGAGGGTCGGCACGCCGGCGAGGCCATCCTTCTCGATCACGTCGATGAAGAGCTTGAAGAGGCCGCTGAACGACGCGTTGAAGATCGGGCTCACCGCGATCAGGCCGTCGGCCGCCAATGCCGCGTCGATCTCGGCCTGGAGCGCCGGGCTCGCGAACCCGGTGAGCAGGTGGTTCGTCAGGTCGCGGGCATGCTCGCGGAGCTCGATCACGTGGATCGACGCCGGGGCGCCCAGCGCCTCGAGATGACGCTCGGTCGCGGCCGCGAGTCGATCGGCGAGGAGCCGCGTGGACGACGGCTGGCTCAGTCCCGCGGTCACGACGACCAGCGATCGCGTCGCCGCGCCGGCCGGCCCCGTCATGCCGTCACCGCCGCGAGGTCTGCGGGCGCCTCGCCACGGGCCGCGGCGACGCGCGGATGGACCGGCGCATCCGGGACGTGGGCCGGCCGCCCGATCGCGAACTCGCGCCGGAGCACCGGCACGACCAGCTCGCCGAGCATCTCGATCTGGTCCATGACCACCGGCAGCGGGAGCCCGGCATGGTCGACGAGGAAGAGCTGGCGCTGGTAGTCGCCGACGATGGTCCGGAAGCCGAGCGTCCGCTCGATGACCTCGTCGGGCGTGCCCACCGTCAGCGGCGTCTGCTCCATGTAGTCCTCGAGCGACGGCCCGCCGCCGTAGACTGGCGCCGCGTCGAAGTACGGCCGGAACTCGCGGATCGCGTCGGCCCGGTTCGAGCGCATGAAGACCTGGCCGCCGAGCCCGACGATCGCGGTGTCCGCAGGGCCGTGCCCGTAGTGCTCGAAGCGGCGGCGGTAGAGCTCGACCATCCGCTTCACGTGGTCGGCCGGCCAGAAGATGTTGTTGTGGAAGAAGCCGTCGCCGTAGTAGGCGGCCTGCTCGGCGATCTCGGGGCTGCGGATCGAGCCGTGCCAGACGAACGGCGGCACGCCGTCGAGCGGGCGCGGCGTCGAGGTGAACCCGGTCAGCGGCGTCCGGAGCTTGCCCTCCCAGTCCACGACGTCCTCGCGCCACAGCTTGTGCAGCAGGCTGTAGTGCTCGTAGGCGAGCGCGATCCCGTTCCGGATGTCCTGGCCGAACCAGGGGTAGACCGGACCGGTGTTGCCGCGACCCATCATCAGGTCGACGCGCCCGTTCGCCAGGTGCTGGACGTAGGCGTAGTCCTCGGCGATCTTCACCGGGTCGTTCGTGGTGATGAGCGTCGTGGCGGTCGAGAGGATCAGGCGGTCGGTCTTCGCCGCGACGTAGCCCATGAACGTGGTGGGGGAGGAGGGGACGAACGGCGGGTTGTGGTGCTCGCCGGTCGCGAACACGTCGAGGCCGACCTCCTCGGCCTTGAGCGCCATGGCGACCATCGCCTCGATCCGCTCGTGCTCGGAGGGGGCGCGTCCCGTCGTGGGGTCGGGCGTCACGTCGCCGACAGAGAAGATTCCGAACTGCATGTGCTCTCCATGATGACCCGGGCCTCCCGGGCCGGCGCCGCCGTGGCGCCTCGTACGCGACGATCGTCTCACAAGATCGTTGCGCGTGCAACTATCTGTCGAGCGTCTTCCCCGACGACTACGATGACCTCCAGGAGTTGCGGGGAAGGAGGAGGCGCGTCTCGTGGATTGGCTGCAGTTCGCCGTGCAATGGCTCCACGTCCTGGCGGCGATCACCTGGTTCGGTGCGGTGATCTACACCGACTTCATCCTGATCCCGGCCATCACCACGCTGCCGCCGCGCGAGCAGCGGATGGCCGGCGCCGCGATCGGGCGGCAGTCGGTCAGGGTCATCATGGGCGCGGCGACGGCGGTGATCGTCCTCGGCATCCTGCGCGGGACGGTGTTCGGCCAGATCAAGTCGTTCGAGGCGCTGACGACGGCCTACGGGCTCACGTGGTTGGTCGCGCTCGTCCTGTCGCTCGTGACGTACTACTGGGGCCTCCGGGTGATCACGCCCGCGGTCGAGCGGTTCAACGCGTTCGACCTCGAGCAGGCGACGTTGCCGGACGGGAGCGCCAACCCGGCGATGCTCGCGCTCATCGCGGACATCAAACGCAAGACCCTGACCGAGCTGCTGTTCTTCTTCGCGATCTTCACCTGCATGATTCTCATGCGGTTCGGGCTCTAGCCGAGTCCTCCTGGCATCGGATCCACGCGACGGGGTTGACAGGCGCGTCGTCGCGCGCTTTAATCACGACATTGTTCTATAACGGGATCGTTATGGAGATGTCATGGAGACACAGCTCGACACCGTCTTCGGCGCCCTGGCCGACCCGACCCGACGGGCGATCCTCGCCCGGCTGACGTCCGGTGATGCCACCGTGGCCGAGCTGGCCGCGCCGTTCTCGATGACCCAGCCCGCGATCTCGCGGCACCTGAAGGTCCTCGAGCGGGCAGGGCTGATCTCGCGACAGCGCCGGGCCACCGCCAATCTCAGCCATCTCGAGGCGGCGCCGCTTCGGGATGCGTCGGAGTGGCTCGCCCGCTACCGGGACTGGTGGGAGGAGAGTCACGGCCGGCTCGACGCCCTGCTCGCCCGGCTCCAGGCCGACCCGTACGCCCCGCCGCGCGACGCGGCGACCGAATAGCCATCGATCGACCGATCAGGAGGACCACGATGTCCCGCACGACCATCGACGCCCCAGCCGGCGTCCCGTTCATCGACATCACGCGCGAGTTCGACGCCCCGCGGGACCTCGTCTGGCGTGCGTGGACCGAGCCGGAGCTGCTCAAGCAGTGGCTCGGCCCGGCGAAGTACGACATGGACATCGAGTCCTGGGACGTCCGCGACGGCGGTCGCTGGCGGTACGTCCACCGCGGACCGGAGGGCGAGTTCGGCTTCCACGGCGTCTTCCACGGGGAGCCGTCGCCGGACGCCTTCGTCCAGACCTTCGAGTTCGAGGGCGCGCCGGGCCACGTCTCGCTCGAGCGCCTGACGCTCGAGGAGCGTAACGGCCGGACGATCGCCCGGACGCACTCCACGTTCCAGTCGGTCGAGGCCCGCGACGCGATGATCGCCGGCGGCATGGAGTCCGGCATGAACGAGGGCTTCGACCGGCTCGACGACCTCCTCGCCCGGCTCACGCCGGCCGCGGTCCACTGAGCCCGGCGACGACGGAGGACTCCCATGGATTACACGCTCGAGCTCGTCGTCGTGCCGGTGACCGACGTCGACAAGGCGAAGGCCTTCTATGCCGATCAGTGCGGCTTCAACGTGGACGTCGACCACCGCGTCGGCGATGACTTCCGGGTCGTCCAGCTGACGCCGCCCGGTTCGGCGTGCTCGATCTCGATCGGCAAGGGGCTCGCGAAGATGGAGCCGGGCACGCTCCAGGGGCTCCAGCTGTGCGTCACGGACATCGACGCGGCCCGCGCCGAGCTCGCCGCGCGCGGTGTCGAGATCACGCCCGTCCGCTACATCGAGAACGGCGAGTGGAAGGACGGCCACGGGGGTCCTTGGAACTCGTTCGCGTTCTTCAGCGATCCCGACGGCAACGGCTGGGCGGTCCAGGAGAAGCCGTCGCCGAGCTGATCGGCTCCTTCCCCGCGATTCTCGGCGCCCCGTCCGGGGTCATCCCGGCGGGGCGCCTCCGTGTCCGCCTCCCTGTCGCCCCGTGGCGGGCGGCGCTAGCCCCAGCCGAACGGCGCGACCGGCGTCCCGGCGGGGGGCCACAGGATCGTCGAGATCACGACCGCCCCGACGGCGGCGCCGCCCAGCGACATCACGAGATCCTGGATCGTGTTCTCGTACGTGAGCTGGAGCCCCGATGCCCCGCTCCGCATCATCGCGAACTCGCCCACTTCCCAGAGGATGTCGACGACGGCGCCGAACCCGAGGACGAGCCCGAACGCGATCCACCGTTCGCCGGCGAGCGGGGCCACGCCGAGCCCGAACGCCACCGCCAGGAAGAACCAGCCGGTCGCATGGGGGATCGCGTCGAAGCCCCGGATCGCGAAGAGGCCGAGCACGTTCGCGGCCGCGTCGACGAGGAACGGCAGGCCCAGGGCGATATCGGCGAGGTACGGGTACGGGCCCGGCCGGCCCGAGGCTAGCCAGATCGCCGGGATCAGGAGCGTGAACGCCGGATAGAGCCACGCCCGGACGCCCATCGCCTTGCCCTGGAAGTGCGACGACTCGGGCCGGAGGAGCGGATACGTCGCGAACCCGACGACCGCCGCCTTGACCGCCAGATCGACGAGAAGCCCGCCGTCCACCCGGGCATCGTACGCGTCCCCACCGGAGGTTTGGCGACTCGTACGATGCGGGAATGCGACCCGTCCCACCCGTCCCACGATCGGTCGCCGGGATCGCGGTCCCGTCCGACGCCGTCTCGCGGTCCGTCTGGGCCTGGGCGCATCGGTCGCTGCCCGGGTATCTCCGGAACCACTCGATCCGGGCCTATCTGTGGGCTGCCGCCCTCGGCGACCGGGAGGGCATCGCGTACGACCGCCCGATCCTCTGGGCGGCGTCGCTCTTCCACGACGTCGGGCTGACGCGCCTGCCGCGCAACACGATGTGCTTCGAGGTGGAAGGCGCCGAGCTCGCCCGCCGGTCGCTCGAGCGGCGCGGGATGGACCCGGCAGCCGCCGACCGGGCGGCGATCGCGATCATCCTCCACATGCAGCCCGGCGTGACGCTCGCCGACGGCGCGGAATCGGTGCTCCTCGATCGATCGACCGGGCTCGATGTCCGCGGCGACGGCTACGAGCTCGTGGACGGCGTGCGGGACGGGGTCATGGAGGCGTTCCCGCGCGGCAAATTCGACCGCGGGTTCCTCGACGCGATCCGCCGCGAGGCGACGAGCCGACCCACCTGTCAGAGCGCGCGGTTGCTCCACGCGACGGGTCTGGCGGACTGGATGGCGTGCTCGCCGTGGGCCGGCTGGCGCTGAGTCGGGAGAGGCCGAGGGTCAGAACGCCCGCTTCAGGATGATCAGCCCGATCACCGCGATGACGGCCAGCAAGGCCAGCTGGCCGGGCGGCATCGCCGAGATCGTGTGCACGGTGTTCGTGACGAACTGTCCGAACGCCGCGCCGGCATCGAGCGATTGACCGCCGCCACCGCCCCCGGCCACTCCGGTCGCCTGCCCCACGCCATTGCCGTACTCGACCATGGGCGGATGATCGCACGACCGCGCAAGCGCGGAATGCGGTCTTGTTGCCGCGGCGCAACAGGTCCACACTCGACGGTCCAGCAACCGTCAGGAGGGCGATCCGATGGGCGACACGCGTGAGATGCAGGAGCGCTTCGAGGAGGTCCTGAAGAGCGGAGATTTCGGCCGGCTGGGCGCGCTCCTCCAGGAATATGGAACCGACGACTTCGTCGAGGAGTGGCCCCAGTCGGGAGAGCGCCTCACGAAGGCCGCGTCGATCAAGATGGGCGAGCAGTACGCCGAGATGAGCGGCACGAACCCCACCTTCAGCTACAAGCGGATGATCGGCGGCGGCGACGTGTTCGTCGTCGAGGGGACGATCGACTATGGCGACGGCGTGCCGGTCAGCTACGTCGGGATCGGCGAGCTCCGCGACGGCAAGGTCGCCCGGATGACCGAGTACTTCGCGAACCCGTTCGAGGCGCCGGCCTGGCGGGCCGAGTTCGTCGAGCGGATGGAGCCGGCGACTGTCTGACCGCGGTCACGGGCTCCAGAACGCGGCGCCGGCACGGATCGAGAACGTCGGCTCGCCGCCATCGGGCGGCAGCGCGACGACCTCGGACGTGCCGGCGTCCGTGACGATCGGCAGGAGGAACGAGGAGCTGTCCGGCGCCCACGGGCGGTGGCTCAGCTCGTACTGATCGAAGTAGGGGAGCACCTCGCTGACGAGGCGCCCTCCCGGCTGGACCACCCGATCGGACCGGACGGCGCCGGACGCGACGTCGACGAAGAGCAGGTGGACCTCGTTGGGGGGCGCACTCGGCACGGCCGCGGCGAGGGCGCCCGGCGCGAGCGCGGTCGATCCGCCCGACGCCTGCAGCCGAAGGGCGGCGACCGTTCGCCCGTCGGGCGACCAGAACGACGCGACGACGAGGCCGTCGAGGAGGACGGCGGTCCGTCCGGTCGCCGCATCGATCGTCCGCAGCGGCCCGAGCGGAAACGCGAGATCGGCTGAGCCGCCGGTCTCGGCGCCGATCGCGGCAACGACGTCCTCGGTGGGCGAGAACATCACCGCCGCCGGTCCGGAGACCGGCAGCGTCTGCTCGGTCGTACCGTCGCGGCTGGCCACGACCACCTCGGACGCGTCTCCGGTCGCCCGCACCCAGGCGACGTACCGGCCGTCCTTGCTGACCTGGGCGGATCGGAAGTCGCCCGGACGGGCGAGCGCCCCGCCGTCCTCGGTCCCGTCGCGCCGGAGGAGTCCGAGGAACGCCCCCGGGCCGACGCCGACGTGGACGAGCGCGTCCTGGTCGTCGATCCAGTCGAAGTAGAGCGGCGCGCCGCGTCGGACGAGTGATTCGGTGTCGGCGCCGTCGAGCGGGGTTCCCCGGTCGGCCGCGGCGACCCGGAGGGCGACGATGTCGGCATCGTTCGCGAGGAACGAGACGTCACGGCCGCCCGGCATCCACGACACGTAGAAGGCCTGGCGTTCGGAGCTGACGTAGATCGGGACGGGCGGCGGGACGGTCGCCCCTGCCCGGTCGATCGTGAACACGTCGACGCTCGTCGCGCCGTTCTCGCCGACGATGGCCGCGAGCCGGCCGCCGTCCGGAGAGAACGCCGGGAACCCGACCGTCGTGGCCGCCGCATCGGTGAGGGCGATCCCGTGGCCATCGGGGGCGATCACCGAGAGGTTGCCCGCGTCGTCGACCGCGGCGATCCACCCGACCCGTGGCGGCCCGCCGGTGAGCGTCGCCGGCGGGACGGATTCGCCGCCGCCGACCCTCGAGGCGGACGGGCCGGGTTCGGTGGACCCGGCGACGGCAGCGAGCGACGCGCCCGCGGCAACCCCCGGACGATGGCTCGACGACGACGCGATCCCGAGCCCGAGTGCCGCGACGATGACCGCGACGAGGACGGCGGCGATCGCGACCAGGCCGGCGCGTTCCCGACGCGAGACGCGGACATCCCGGGGTTCGACCATCGGGTCACGATACGCGAGCGACCTTCCGGCGGATCGGGTCGGTCCATCGGTCCCTTCCGGCGATGCGACAACCGCCGCGCGCGGGCGGGGTCGGGTCCGTCGGACGGATCGGCCCGTTCTCCTCGTTCCGGCCCGTGGCGGGCCCCGGTCACCCGACGCGGCGCTGAAACCGCCCCGGACGCACGGGCGTACCTCCGGCATCGCTCACCCGGTCCGCCATCCCCGCGGACCGCCGGACCGAGCTCGATGGAGGATGGCCGATGGCCAGACGGATCCCCGCGCTCATCGCGACGGCCGCGCTCCTCGCCGTCGCCGCCACGCCGGTCACCGCGGCGAACGTCAACAGCGACAACGCGTACGCGCTCACGACGTTCCAGACGAACGAGACCGATCCCGATCTGGTGAACGGCTGGGGCATCGTCGCTGGTCCCACGACCCCGTGGTGGATCGCGGACAACGGCACGAGCCGCTCGACGCTCTACAACGGCAACACCGGCGCGAAGGTGACCGCGGTCATCGTCGACATCGCCGGGCGCGGCGGCGCCCGGACGGGCCTGCCGACCGGGATCGTGTTCAACGGCGTGGCGACCGACTTCGTGATCACCGGCAGCAGCGGTGCCACGAGCAACGCCCGGTTCATCTTCGACAGCCTCGACGGTACGCTGTCGGCCTGGAACGGCGGTCCCTCGTCGGTGATCGAGTACACATCCGATCACGACTCCGTCTACACGGGCCTGGCGATCGGGAGGGTCGGCACGGCCCAGTTCCTGTACCTCGCGGACTTCGCGAACGGCCACGTCGACGTGCTGAACAGCGCGTTCGGGCTCGAGGACTGGGGCTCGGCGTTCACCGATCCCAACCTGCCTCCCGACTACGCGCCCTTCGGGATCCAGACGTTGAACGGTGAGGTCTACATCGCCTATGCGCTCCGGGGCGACGACGGCGACGAGGTCCACGGGGCCGGCCTCGGGATCGTCAGCGTCTTCGGGACCGACGGGTCGTTCCGCGGTCGCGTCGCGACCCATGGCGCGCTCGACGCTCCATGGGGGATGGCGTGGGCGCCGCAGGACTGGCAGCGCTTCGGCGGCCACCTCCTCGTCGGCAACTTCGGCGACGGCCGGATCAACGCGTTCCGGTCCACCGCCGCGGGCTGGGAGGATCGCGGCCATCTGAAGGACGCGAACCACGGGCCGCTCGTCATCGACGGGCTCTGGGGGATCGGCTTCGGGAACGGCGCCGCGGCCGGCCCGACCAGCACGCTCTTCTTCGCTGCGGGTCCCGAGGACGAGACCGAGGGCCTGTTCGGAGGGATCACCGCCGCGCCATAGCACGCAGCTCTACGGGAGGGCGCCCGGCCGGCTCAGGCCGGCCGGGCGTCGGCTCGCGCTGGAGGTCACATCGCTACGAATCGCTACGCGTCGCCCGATCCTGACACGCAACTGCGAGTGATCGGGCCGCCTCTGCCATCGCCTCAGGGCGCTCGGGCGCGACGATGACGCGAAAGGAGACCACCACCATGCTTTGGGCGATCATCGTCATCCTGTTCGTGCTGTGGCTGCTCGGCCTGCTCGGCAGCATCGGCGGCGGGTTCATCCACCTGCTGCTCGTCCTCGCCGTCATCGTGCTGCTCGTGCAGCTCCTCCAGGGACGCCGCGCCGTCTGACGGCAGCTCGCGGGGGACCGGGGAAACGGAGACCGCCCGCCGCAACGGCCGGGCGGTCTCGTCACGCCGGCGGGTGGATCGGCGTCCCCGTCGCCGAGAACAGGGCCACGCCGGCGCCGCCGACGAGCACGACCGCCACGAGCGAGGCCGCGATCCCGAGCACGATCCCGCGCCGGATCCCGGCGCTTGCGATCTCGATCGCGAGGAACATGACGGTGGCAACCGCCGCCGGTGGCATCGCGCGCTCCCACAGGACGGTCGAATCGATGATCGCCCTGCCCGCCGCGTCGCGCGCGATCGGCTCGGTCAGGAGCCGGCCGGCTACCGCGAACGCCGGGGCGATCGCGGCCGTGACGAGGACGGTCGTCGGTGCATAGGCGTTGACCCGGGCGATCGCCGCGACGATCGGGTAGGCGAGCGCCAACGGGACGAGCACAGACCACACGACCTGCGAGGACGGCAGGCCGAGCTCCTTCCGCCCGTCGATGGCGAGCGCGACGGCGGCGAACGCGAGCAGCGGCAGCAGCGCGAGCCCCGTTGCCCGACCGGTGGGCCAGGAGCCGCGCTCCTCGGCCGATCGCTGGAAGGTCGTGGTCTGCGCCTGCACCGTCATCGTCGATCCCTCGTGTTGCCGCCGGCGGGGCGGTCGGCGCGAGGAGCGTCGCACGAGGCGTCAAGGGCGTCGGGTCGGCGGACCGCACTGAACCTGTCCGAACCGCCCGCGCTACGGAGAGGCATGGGTACTCCCCGGTTCACGATGGTCGTCCTGCTCGTCGCGGACGTCGCGCGCTCGGTTGCGTTCTACCGGCGTCTCGGCGTCGCGTTCCCACCCGGAGCCGAGGACCGCACGGACGTCCAGGTCTCCCTGGGCGGCGACCATCAGCTCGTCATCTCGACGCGGTTCGTCGGCGCCATCCCGGGCTACGAGCCGGCCCCCGGCGACGGCCGGGTGATCCTGGAGTTCTTCGTCGACGGCGACGAGGCGGTGAACGACAAGCACGCCGAGCTCGTCGGGTCCGGCGCCCGCAGCCGGCGCGAGCCGTTCCGGACCGGATTCGGCGCATGGATGGCGATCGTCGACGACCCGGACGGCAACACGGTGCTCATCACGGCGGGCTGACGAACCCGACGGCGGCCTACCATGTCCGGGCCGATGACGAAGCCCCGCTTCATCCCGCCCATGCTCGCGACGCTCGTCGCCGCGCCGTTCGACGGCCCCGACTGGCTGTTCGAGGTGAAGTGGGACGGCTTCCGCGTCGAGGCCGTCGTCGACGGCGGATCGGTTCGGCTCTGGACCCGCGGCGAGCAGGATGCGAGCCGCTACTTCGGCGCATTCCTCGAGCCGGCGACCTGGCTGACGGCGAAGCGGGCCATCGTGGACGGTGAGGTCATCGCGCTCGATGACCGCGGCGAGCCGGATTTCGCGCTGCTCCAGGAGCGGATCAAGGGCCGCGGTCGCTCGGCGAGCCCTGCCGGAACGCCGTTCGTCTACGAGGTCTTCGACCTGCTCCACGTGGACGGGCGCGATCTGCTCGACGAGCCGCTGGAGCGGAGGCGTGAGCTCCTCGCCGGTGTCCTGACCGCCGATCCGCGCGTCCGCCTGAGCGAGCACATCGAGACGGACGGTCTGGCGTTCTTCGAGGCGGCCCGCGCTCGCGGCCTCGAGGGGATCATGGCGAAGGATCGCCACTCGAGGTACTCGCCCGGAGGACGCTCGGCGGCCTGGCAGAAGATCAAGATCCGGCCGGAGCAGGAGCTCGTCGTGGGCGGCTGGGCTCCCGGGACGGGCAAAGCCGTCGATCTCGGCGCGTTGCTCGTGGGGGTCCACGCCGACGGCCGTCTCGAGTACGCCGGCAAGGTCGGTGCCGGGTTCACCACGGCGACCCGGGCGGAGCTGCTGCCGGCGCTCGCCAAGCTCGCGTCCGACGACCCGCCGTTCGCGTCGCCGGTTCCGCGCGCCGTGGCGCGGAACGCGAACTGGGTGCGGCCGGAGCTCGTCATCCGCGCGGAGTTCGCGGGGTGGACGTCCGACGGCCTCGTTCGCCAGGCGGCGTTCAAGGGCATCGACGTGGGAAAGGATCCGCGCGTCGTGGTCCGCGAGCTTCCGGGGGGCGGGCGGTGACTCCGGGACCGTCCCTTGTGCCGCTCCGTGCCGAGGATGACAATCGAGCGACCGTGACCGCCCCGCTCGCCGAGACGACCGATCTCCTCCGCCGCACGCCGGCCCTGCTCGCGACGCTCCTCGGCGGCCTCTCGGAGGGATGGCTCGACACCCCGGATGTCGCGGACGGCTGGCGACCGCGGGACGTCGTGGGCCACCTGATCTCGGCCGAGATCGACGACTGGATGCCCAGGGTTCGGCGGATCCTCGACGACGGCACGGACCGGCCGTTCGACCCGTTCGACCGGTTCGCGCATGTCGAACGGGACGTCGACGTGCCGCTCGACGTGCTGCTGGGCCGGTTCGCGGATCTCCGCGCCGAGAGCCTGGCCGCGCTCGGCTCCGCCGTCACCGATGACGACCTCGCACGCCGCGGCCGTCATCCGGCCCTCGGCGAGGTGACGCTGAGCGAGCTCCTCGCGACGTGGGCCGTCCACGATCTCGATCACGTCGCGCAGGTCTTCGCGGGCCTCGCCGGCTCGCACGACGCCGAGGTCGGCCCGTGGAAGGCGTACCTCGGGATCCTCCTCCGGCGCGACGATCCGGCCGCCGTCCCAGGGCTGACGCGCGGTCCGCGGTCGCGTCGAGCGCCCGGCCCGTCTGACATCATCGGGGAGTGACGCTGACCGCCGCCTTCCCCGAGATCGACGAGCTCTTCGACCGCTACCACGCGACCGCCGTGGCGCCTGGCGTCGCGTTCGGCGTGATCGTCGACGGCGAGCTCGTCCATGCCGGCGGCCGGGGCACGCTCCGCGCGGGCGACGGCCCGGACGGCGGGACGCCCGGCATCGACAGCCGCTACCGGATCGCCTCGATGACGAAGAGCTTCACGGCGGCGGCGGTCCTCCGGCTGCGCGACGACGGCATCCTGCGCCTCGACGATCCGGTCACGACGTTGGTCCCCGAGCTGGCCGGGCTCCGAGGCTGGTCTGCCGATTCGCCGCCGATCACGATCCGATCGCTCCTGACGATGACCGCCGGGTTCCCGACCGACGATCCGTGGGGCGATCGCCAGCTCGGGCTCGATCATGAGGCGTTCCTCCGCTTCCTGGAGCGCGGGCCGGCGCTCGCCTGGCCACCCGGCGTCCACTTCGAGTACGCCAACCTGGGCTACGCGATCCTCGGGCTCGTCGTCTCGCGGGCGGCGGGCGAGCCGTACCGGGCGTTCGTGGAGCGACGCATCCTCGAGCCCCTGGGGATGACCGCCACCACGTTCGACGTCGATGGCGTCGAGCCGGAGGTCGTGGCGCCGGGCTACGTGAAGCGCGAGGACCGGTGGGTCGAGGAGCCGATGGCGCCGGACGGCGCGTTCGCCCCGATGGGCGGTCTCTTCTCGACGGTCCGTGATCTCGCCACGTGGGTCCGCGTGTTCGCTGCGGCGTCACCGCCGCGCGACGAACCGGACGACGGCGTGCCGCTCACCCGGGCGACCCTTCGCGAGATGCAGGAGCTCCAGCGGGCGATCCCGCCGGAGCTGCGCGGGACGCGCGCCGGAGCGCCGCCGGCGCCGTTCGTGTCCGGCTACGGCTTCGGGCTGTTCGTGAGCCTCGATGTGGTCCGCGGTCGGATCGTGTCGCACAGCGGCGGGCTGCCCGGCTACGGCTCGAACATGCGCTGGCACCCGGCGACCGGCCTGGGCGTCGTCGCCGTCGCGAACGGCCGGTACGCCCAGCCTGCTTCCGTCTGCAGCGACGCGTTGAACCTCCTGATCGATCGGGGGAGAGCGGCGCCCCGTCGGCCCTCGCCGTGGCCGGCGACGCTCGCCGCCAAGGCCGTCGTGGAGCGGCTCGTCGACGCCTGGGACGACGAGGTCGCCGGCGAGCTGTTCGCGATGAACGTCGCGCTCGACGAGGACCTCGCGTCGCGGCGTGCGGCGATGGAGCGGCTCCACGAGACGCACGGCCGGCTCCGGCCGGATCCGTCCGCGGACGCCGTCAGCGATACGCCGGCCCATCTTCGCTGGTGGCTCACCGGAGATCGCGGCCGGGTCGAGGTCGAGATCCTGCTGGGTCCGGAGCGGCCGCCGAGGGTCCAATGGCTCGAGCTGACGTCGGTCCCGGAGCCGTCGGCGGCGCTGGCGGAGGTCGCCCGTCGCGTCGTGGGGCGGTTCGACGAGCGTCCCCCGTCGTGGCCCACCGACGTTCCGCTCGCCCCCGGCGTCGACCGCGACGCGCTGGATCGCGACCTGCGCGGCGCCGAGGCGGTCTTCGGGCCGCTCCGCCTCGGTCCGGTCACCGCGGGCGACGGGGGCCGGAAGGCGACCTGGCGGCTCGACGGCCCGCACGGGACGCTCAGCCTCGCGCTCGAGCTCGCCGAGGACGAGGCGACGGTCGAGGCGGTGACGCTCGTGCCGGACACGGTCGAGTCACCGATCCACCTCGCCTGAGCCGATGATGCCGGGCACGGACGAGACGCCGCTGCGCGTCGTGATCGCCGAGGATTCCGTGCTGATCCGGGAGGGGATCGCGCGACTGATCGAGGAGTCCGGCGGAACGGTCGTCGCGAAAGTCGGCGACGGCGAAGCATTCGTCCGCGCGGTCGAGGCGCATCGGCCGGATGTGTCGGTCGTCGACGTGCGGATGCCGCCGAGCCAGCGCGACGAGGGTCTCCGCGCGGCGATCGAGGCGCGGAAGCGCGTCCCGGGGACGCCGATCCTGGTCCTGAGCCAGTACGTGGAGCGGCAGTACGCCACCGAGCTCCTCGCCGATCGCGCCGGTGGCGTGGGCTACCTGCTCAAGGATCGCGTCGGCGACATCCCGGAGTTCATGGATGCCCTCCGGCGGGTGGCCCGCGGCGGAACCGCGCTCGATCCCGAGGTCGTCGGCCAGCTGATGTCGCGGTCGCGTGCCGACGACCCGCTCGCCGCGCTCACTCCGCGCGAGCGCGAGGTCCTGGCCGCGATGGCCGAGGGCCGGACGAACGTCGGGATCGCCCGGCTCCTGACGATCAGCGAAGGCGCGACCGAGAAGCACATCGGCAACATCTTCGGGAAGCTCCAGCTGCCCGACACGCAGGACGACCATCGCCGCGTGCTCGCCGTCCTGACCTACCTCGGGTCCTGATCGGGCGGTCGGCTGCCGCCCGGCCCGCCGCCCGCGTCGATCGGGATCTCCGCGCGGATGACGGTGGGCCCGCCTGCCGGGCTCGACACCGCGAACGTGCCGTCGACGCCGGCAACCCGGCCCGCCAGCCCCTGCAGGCCGCCGTCCGCCGAGATCTCGGCGCCGCCTCGACCGTCGTCCTCGATCTCGACGACGAGTCGTGATCCCGCCTGCCGGCAGCGGACCTCGATCCGGGTCGCCGCGCTGTGCTTCGCCGCGTTCGCCAGCGCCTCGCTCGCGACGAAGTAGGCGGCCCGCTCGGCCGCCGGCGAGAAGCGAACCCCAGCCGGCAGCTCGCTCCGGATCGTCGTCGCGATCGGTCCTCGACCGGTGAGGGACTCGAGCGCCGGGACGAGGCCCCGGTCCAGCAGGATCGAGGGCGCGATCCCACGGACGAGGCGGCGGATGTCGGCGAGCGCCTCTCGCGCCTGCTCCTGCGCGTCGAGGATCAGGCGCTTGGCCGCTTCGGGGTCGGTGTCGATCCGTTCGCTCGCGAGGCCGGTGTCGATCGTCAGCATGACGAGCCGCTGCTGCGCGCCGTCGTGGAGGTCGCGCTCGATCCGCTGGAGCTCGCTCGCCTCGACATCGAGGACGGCGGACCGGCTCTGGCGGAGCTCCGCCACCTCGCGCCGCAGCTCGCGACTCTCGGAGGTGCACAGGAGCCCCGCGACCACGCCGCGGTGGAGGGCGATCAGGAGCTGCGACACCGACGCCGCGACCGCGAGCAACAGGAACCCGAGCCCCAGCCGGAGGACGACGACGGCGGGATCGTGTCCGCCGAGGGCGGGGCTCCCACCGCCCGGGATGTCGTACCAGATCGGCGTCGTCAGGAGCGCCAGGGCGACCGTCCACGCGACGACTGCCACGACGAACTCGATGAGCGTGAGCGGCAGGTTGATGCCGACGTAGAGGACATCGCGCCAGCGGCTCTCGTCCATGAACTCCGCGCGGAGCAGGTCGGCGATCGAGCCCCGGAGCGGCTTGTACGGATGCGCCGCCGGTCGCGATCCCTCGCCGATGAACGCCCGGCGGCGCTCGAGCCGGGCGATCCGGCGCGACCCTTCGATCCCGGCGACGAGCAGCACGATCCCGATTCCGGCGAGCAAGGTCGTGAGACCGGCCGACAGGAGGGTCGCGATCAGCCCGAACGCGAAGACCCCCACGAACAGCCCCGTGACGATCGCGACATTCGCGTCCCAGGTCGCGGGATGGATGGGCGACAGGAGGAACGCCCGGATCGGGTTCGGGCCGCGCCGGGCGAACGCGAACACGCCGCCGGGGACGTCGGCGTCGCCCGGCACGCCGGCGATCCCCGGCCGAGCGAAGGTCGCTCCACCGGGGATCCGGGCGGCCGTGAGCCCGGCCAGGATCAGCAGCAGCCCTGTCAGCAGGACCGCCGCGCCGATCACGACGGCGCCGACCCGTTCGGGGCGGACGAGCCGCTCCCGTCGGGACGGTCATCGCCGTCCCGGCGGATCGCGCCGGCGACGAGGAACGCACCTGTCCCGACGAGGAACGCCGGCCACAGCCAGCGCCAGGCGTGGACGCCCGGCAGGACGACCTCCGCCAACGCGATCGCGCCGACGAGGATCAGCAGGGCCCCGATGAAGGTCGTTGCGCGGCCGCCGCCGACGCCTCGGGACGAGCCGTGCGCATGGACGTGGACGGCCCCGCCCGGTTCGGCCACCGCGTCCACGGCGGCGAGCTCGTCCGCGGTGAGCGGCTCGTTCGGGACGATCAGCGCGAGGCCGATGTACAGGAGGATCCCCAGCCCGCCGACGAAGATCGACAGAAACCACAGGATCCGGACGAGGGTGACGTCGAGGTCGAAGAACTCGGCGACCCCGGCGGCGACGCCGGCGATCCGGCGGTCGTGACGGCAGCGGTAGAGATGGCGGTTCATTTGCAGCCTCCGATCGGGTTGATCTCGACCGAGCCGAACGAGGCGTTGACGGTGAGATCGATGTGGTGGGACGCCGTCGCGTAGTCGGGCGTCTGGTAGGTCGTGTTCAGGTCGTTCCGGTCGGCGCCGTCGGCGTCGAAGCCCGCCGCGAAGCCGCGTCCGCTCACGCGGAGGCCGACGCCGGCCGGAGCGCACAGGCGGAGCTCGCTCGCGTTGACCCGAAGGTCGCCGATCAGATCGGCCCCGGCCGGGAGCTCGATCGAGACGGCACCGAAGTTCACCTTGCCGCTGAGCTCGCGAACGGAAGCTCCCGTCAGGTCGAGCCTCAACCGTGAGGCGTTGACGCTCAGCTCGAAAGCGTCCAGCTCAGCACCCGCCAGATCGACCCGCCCGTCGTTCGCGTTGGACGCGAGCATCAGGTGGCGGATGGAGCTCGTCGGAAGGGTGAGCTGCCAATCGTCGCGGCCGGCGTCGAAGCTCGGCCAGCGTCCGTCGTCCGAGTCCTCGATCGTGAGCGAGCGGCTCGTCGCTTCGATCGCGGCCGATCGGCCCTTCGTGTTCGCGGCGCTCAGCTGCCAGCCGGAGCCGGCCGCCGTTCCGATGGTGATCGTGCCGCAGCTCGCGTGGATCTCGACCGAGGCCGGCCCATCGAACGTCCCCTGGCGAACGTCGGGTGCGGGAGCGACCGCAGCGAGATCGCCGCACTCGGTGATGAACCTGGGGCCGACCGCGATCGCGCCTCCGAGGACGAGCCCCGGAAGGCCGGCCGCGAGGAGACCGGCCGGGACGGCCGCCGGCGTCCGCCGGATCACGATCGCGATCCCGACGAGGACGACCGCGAGTGGCCAGAGGCGGAGCGCCTCCTGGATGGCGCGGAGGTCGAGCGTCTGGAGATCGGCGGCGACGAGGACCGCCCCGAGGGCGACCAGGAAGACGCCCGCGTAGAGAAATCGTCGGTTGATCCGCATGGGCGGAGACCCTCCCGCGTCACGATCGCACGCGAGTCGCGACGCTTGCTGAGCGCTCGGGACCGCGAGCGAGGCGGCGGCACGGGAACCGTGCCTGCGATCACTCTCGGCTGTGGCGCGTCCGCCGCCCAGCCGGGCGCCGGGCGTCTTGTGGTGGGGCTATCCCCACCCCGCCACCCTCCCGTTGACCGGCTTGCCCGCGGCCCCCCGGCGGGGTCCAATGTCCCAGGCTACCGAGGGAGGGTGAGGATGAAGGCTGCGTTCGCCGATCGGTACGGTCCGCCAGAGGTCGTCGAGGTCCGCGACGTCGAGACCCCGACGCCGACCGAGGACCGCGTCCTCGTCCGCGTCCGGGCGGCGTCGGTCAACCGCGCCGATCTCGACGGGCTGGGGCCGCGGCCGGGGTTCGTCCGACTGTTCGTGGGGCTCCGCGCGCCCCGCAACCCGCGCGTCGGGATCGACGTGGCGGGCGAAGTGGAGGCCGTGGGACCGGGCGTGACGCGGTTCAAGCCCGGCGACCGGGTCTTCTCGGACCTGTTCGCCCATGGCGGCGGCGCCTTCGCCGAGTACGTCTGCCCGCGTGAGAAGGCCTTCGAGCCGATTCCGGATGGGATGTCGTTCGAGGACGCGGCGACGCTCCCGCACGCGGCCGTGCTCGCGCTCCAGGGACTCCGACTCCGGGACGGCCGGACGATCGAGCCGGGCATGCGCGTCCTCGTGGACGGCGCGTCCGGGAACGTCGGTCCGTTCGCCGTGCAGATCGCCAAGGCGATGGGCGCGGAGGTCACCGGCGTCGCGCGGACGGAGAAGCTCGACTTCGTCCGCTCGCTCGGCGCGGACCACGTCATCGACTACACGACGACGGACTACACGCGGGGCGCCGAGCGCTACGACTGGATCGTCGACGTCGACTCGCACCACGGCGTGCTCGCCGCGCGGCGGGTCCTGCGCCCGAACGGCGCGTACGTCACGCTCGGAGGGACGACGTGGCCGATCCTGTCGGCGATGGCCGTCGGTGCGGTGACGACCGCCGCGACCTCGAACTGGACGGGCCTGATGCTCTGGTGGAAGCCCTTCCACCGCCCGGACGTGGCGCGCCTCGCCGAGCTCATCGCGAGCGGCCAGGTGACGCCGCGGATCGATCGGAGCTTCCCGCTCGACGATGTCGTCGGCGCGCTCCGGTGGGTCGACGACGGGCGGGCTCGAGGAAAGGTCCTCGTCGTCCCGTAGAGGATGTGCCGGAGCGTCCCGCCGGCGGTCCGTCCGATTGCTATCCTCCGCCCGGTGCGCCTCCTGCCCACCCGGATCGTGGAGACCGTCGCGCCAGCCCGTCTCGGCCGGAGCTTCCGG
>DASSMI010000100.1:0-8311 GCA_035688935.1 Candidatus Limnocylindrales bacterium
CTGGTGCGGTGCAGTCCGCTCCGGACCGGGCCGGCCCGCTGGCCCTCGCTGGACTTCGCCAGCCTTCGGTGGCGTGCGGTGGACGCCGTGGTACCGGTTCGCGGTGCCACCGGGACCATCGCGCGGGCGCGTGCACCACCGCCGTCGACCTACGGTCGGAGCCGGCCGGAACCCCGAAGCCAGCGCCCCGCGAGAGACCTGCCCTCGATGTTCGCCCCGAGCCCATCCGCGCGGATCCAGCGTGGATCGCGATCCCTGATCGCCGATCCGCGACGGCTGGCGCTGATCGTGCTCGCCGCCTTCGTCCTGACGTCGGTCGGCCTGCTCGGGGCAGCGCGAACGACGCTCGCCTGGGACATCAACTCCTTCAGCTCGGCGTCCGAGTCGAAGCTCCTCAGCCTCACGAACCAGGCGCGCGCCGCGGCCGGGCTGCGGGCGCTCAAGGTCGATTCGAAGCTCGCGTCGATCGCCCGCTGGCGCAGCAAGGACATGATCCAGCGCGACTACTTCAGCCACACGATCCTGGGCACGAGCTACAACGTGTTCCACGTGCTCGACCAGAAGGGCTACTGCTACCACCTCGCCGGCGAGAACATCGGCTGGAACAACTACCCCGACGACGTCGCGACGACGACGATCCAGCGCCAGTTCATGGAGTCGCCCGGCCATCGGGCGAACATCCTCGGCAAGTCGTGGGACGTCATCGGCATCGGTGCGTACAAGGGTCCCACCGGCAAGAAGATGTGGACGGTGATCTTCGCCGACCGCTGCGGCTCGACCTCGGGCTCGACCGCGCCGAAGCCCACCCCGAAGGCGACGCCCAAGCCGACGAGGGCGCCGAATGCGTCGGCGACGCCGGCCCCGACTACGCGGGCGACACCCGAGCCGACGCCTGACCCGACGCCCACGCCGACGCCGACCCCGACCGAGACGCCCGGCCTGGCCGAGGACGTCGGCCTGGGCCTGGGGCCCGGCGGCCAGGAGAACGGCAACGGCGACGGCGACGAGAACGGGAACGGCGGCCGGAGCGGCGGCGGCCCGCCACCCGGTCAGGTCCGGGACGCCGACCCCGCACGGGGCGAGGGCGGCCTGCGGGTGACCGACCCGGCCAGCCCGCCGAGCCTGTTCGAATCGGTGGTCGGCGGCATCGCGGGGTTCTTCCTGGGCCTCTGACCCGGCGAGCCGCCGCGCGGCGCCGGTACACTCCCGGCGAATGGCAGCGATTCTCGAGGCCCACGGCCTCGCCAAGCGCTACCGGCTGGGCGGGACCGTCGTCGACGCGTTGCGCGGCGTCTCGCTCTCCGTCGACGAGGGCGAGTTCGTCGCCCTGATGGGCCCGTCGGGCTCCGGCAAGTCGACGCTCCTCCAGCTCCTCGGCGGGCTCGACAAGCCGACCGCCGGCGACGTCGTCCTCCAGGGCGAGCCGATCAGCGAGCTGACCGACGACGCGGCCACGAAGCTCCGCCGCGACCGGACCGGCTTCGTCTTCCAGTCCTTCAACCTGATCCCGCTCCTCGACGTCACCGAGAACGTCGCCTTGCCCTTCACGATCGCCGGCGCGGACACCGGTCGCGGCGAGATCGCGAGGCGGATCCGCGACGTCATCGCCCTCGTCGACCTGGCTGGCAAGGAGCATCACAAGCCCGATCAGCTGTCGGCCGGCGAGCAGCAGCGGGTCGCGATCGCGCGCGCGCTCGTGACGCGCCCGGCACTCCTGTTCGCCGACGAGCCGACCGGCAACCTCGATTACACGACGGGGACCGAGATCCTCGAGGCGCTCTGGCGATCGTGCGTGGAGCGGCACCAGACGATCGTCCTCGTCACCCACGACTCGAAGGCCGCGGCGTACGCCGACCGCGTCCTCGTGATCGGCGACGGGAGGATCCGCGAGGAGATCGTCCTGGGCCGGCGACGCGATCACGACACCGCCCCGCTCGTCCGCCGGCTCGCCGAGCTCGGGCTCTGACGGTCGCGGTGCGCTAGGCCGCGATGCGCGCGCTCGCGATCCGATCGCTCCTCGCCCGTCGCGGCCGAACGGCCCTCTCGATCGTCGGGATCGCGCTCGGCATCGCGGTCCTCTATGCCGCCCTCGCGACCGATGCGGGGATCGTCGCGTCGACCGATCGGACGGTGCGCGACCTGGTGGGGCGCGCGGATCTCCGGGTCGAGGCGTTCGGGCCGGCCGGCCTCTCGGCGGAGAGCCTCGCGGCGGTCGAGAACGCGCCGGGCGCGGCCGTCGTCGCGCCGGCGCTCGAGCGTCGGACGTACCTGATCCCGGCCGCGGACGCGCCCGACGACGGCGCGGGTGGCCCGCCGCCGGTCACGGCGCTCGGGATCGATCCGGCGTTCGAGCCGTGCGTCCGCGATCTCGTTCTGAGGAGCGGGAGCGAGCTGTCCAGCCCCGATTCGTTCCAGGCGCTGGTCACGGAGACGCTCGCGTCCGCGACCGGAACGGCGGTCGGTGGCGAGATCACGTTCCAGGGCGGCGATGGCGCGCCGGTCGACGTGACGGTCGTCGGGATCCTTGCCGGCGACGGGCCGCTCGTCGGCGCGAACGGGCGGACGGTCGTCCTTCCGCTGCGGACCATGCAACGGCTGTTCGGCGACCCGACGGTCAGCCGGATCGATCTCATCGCCGGCGAGGGCGCCACGCCGGCCGAGCTCGGCTCCGCGATCGCCGTCGCCCTGACGAGCCAGCCCTACGTCCTGTCGTCGCCGGCCGACGTCGCCGCCTCGCTCCGGGGATCGACGGCCGACTTCCGCTCGACGACGGCCCTGATCGCGGCGGTCGCCCTGTTCGTCGGCGCGTTCCTCATCTTCAACACGCTCTCGATGACCGTCACCGAACGCGTTCGGGAGCTCGGACTGCTTCGGGCCGCCGGCGCCACGAGCGGCCAGCTGGTCCGGTTCGTCGTCATCCAGGCCGTCGTGCTGGGCGTCCTCGGGGCGATCGTCGGGCTCGGTCTCGGAATCCTGCTGGCCGAGGCGATGGCCGCCGAGCTGCGGACCATCGGTGCGATCCCGTTCGAGCGGGTCGACCCGAGCCCGGTCGCCGTGGTCGCGGTGCTCGCGATCGGTCTCGCCGTAACGGTTGCCGCCGCCGTCGAGCCGGCGCGGCGGGCGGGCTCCATCCCGCCGGTCGAGGCGCTCCGCGATCGGATCGATCCGGCGGCGGCCCGGCGCGCGCGCCTGCGCTGGCTCATCGGGGTGTTCGTCGCGGTCGGCCTGGCCGGACTCGTCGTGTGGCCGCGCGACGCGGGTGCGGCCGGTCTCGCCCGGTCGGGCCTCGTGTACCTCGTCCTGTTCGCGGCCGTGCTGGCTGCGCCCTACGTGCTCGGCGCCCTCGGTCGGGTCGCCGGGCTCCCGTTCCGAGCCGCGTTCCGGGTCGAGGAACGCCTCGCCCGCGCCTCGATCGTGCGCGACCGCGCCCGGACGACGCTCACGGTCGGTGCGCTCGCCGTCGGCCTCGCGATGGTCGTGGCCGTGGGCGGCGTCGCGCATCAATCGCGGCTGGCCGCGGCCGCCTGGCTCGACGAGGTCATCCCGGGTGACGAGCTCCTCACGTCGATCCGGCCGCTCGCGCTCGACGAGAACGTCATCGCCGATGTCGCGGCGGTCGATGGCGTGGCGCGGGTGAGCCCGCTCGCGCTGTTCGAGGTCGCCCGGAACGGCGTCCGCCTCGACGCCGCCGCCGTGCGCGGCGCGGATCTCCTGGCCGACGGGCGGCTTCGGATCCTCGTCGGCGACCGCGAGGCGGCGCTGAAGGACCTCGATGCCGGCGGTGCCGCGATCCTGCCGCGGAGCATCGCGGACCGGATCGGACTGACGGTCGGTTCGACGTTGACGCTCGCCGTGGGCGAGGGCAAGGTCGCGGACCTGCGGGTGGCGGGGATCGCCGAGCGGACGCTGCCGGGCGGGGTCGGCGAGGCGGTGCTCATCGGCTGGCGTGACGCGACGCGGATCTTCGGCGTCGCCGGCGCGGACGTCCTGGCGGTCCGCTACGCCCCGGGCCGAATCGCGGACGCCCGCCCGACCGTCGACGAGGCAGCCCGGCTCGCCGCGCTCGAGCCGAACCCCGTCTCGGTCGTGGCCGGTGCCGTGGATACCGCCCTGGGCCAGGTCTTCGGCCTGTTCGACGCGCTCGCGCTCGTCGCCGTCATCGTGGCCGCCCTCGGGATCGTCAACACGCTGACCGTCAGCGTCCTCGAGCGGGTCCGCGAGCTCGGCGTCCTCCGGGCGGCTGGGATGACCCGCGACCAGGTCCGTCGGTCGGTCGTGGTGGAGGCCGGGATCCTCGGCATCGTGGGGTCGGCGCTCGGGATCGTGACCGGGTTGGTGGCGGGAGCGATCCTCGTCGTGCTCGCCGGTGGAACGCCGCTGGTCGTCGAGATCCCCTGGGTCTCGATGGTCGTCGCGGCGCTCCTCGGCGTCGGCATCTCGATGGCGGCGGCGTGGTATCCGGCCCGGCTGGCGAGCCGGCTGGCGATCGTGGCAGCCGTCCAGCACGAGTAGGGCCGGTGGTAGACTCGGCCGACCGTGCGGAGCCGAATGGAGGGCCGGGGGGCGTCGGGTCCGCGCTCACTCGAGGGAGCCATCGCCCGATGATCACCGTCAACCCGCGACCGTATCGGCTGCCAGCCGACGAGCGGGGGATCACCCTCGCCGACTTCCTCGTCCCGATCGGCGTCGGAGAGCGGGTGGGCTCGCGCCTGCGACACATCCTGCTCGTCGTCATCGGGGCGCTGTTCATCGCCCTGTGCGCCCAGATCGTCGTCGTCCAGGACGGCCAGACGATCCCGCTGATCTCGGACTACCAGGTCCGGCTCGCGACGACGCCCGTGCCGATCACCGGCCAGACGTTCGCCGTGCTCCTCGTCGGTGGGGCGCTGGGCCTGCGCCGCGGGTTCCTGTCGGTGCTCCTGTACCTCGCCCTGGGTCTCTTCCTGCCGTTCTACGCCCAGGGCAAGTCCGGGCTCGACGAGTTCGTCATGCGCAACGCCGACGGCTCGCTCGTCTTCGGGATCACGGCCGGCTACTTGCTGGGGTTCCTGCTGGCGGCGGTCGTCACCGGCCGGCTCGCCGAGATCGGCTGGGACCGGAACCTCGTCGGCGCGGTCGCGGCCATGCTCATCGGGAACATCGCGATCTACGCCGTCGCGATTCCGTGGATGGCGCTCCTCGCGATGCCGCCCGAGTACGCAACGCAGCGCTGGGAGACGGCGGCCGAGTGGGGCCTGACACCGTTCGTCATCGTCGACGCGATCAAGCTCGTCCTGGCCGCACTGGCGTTCCCCGCCGCATGGTGGCTCGTCGGGCGGCGCGCGGGCGAGGGCTGACGGCACCACCGTCCCGCGATCGCCGTCACGCGAGCGCGACGCCGAATCGAGCCCCTGGGGAGCGCCGCCCCGGCGTCAGCCGTTGAGGGCCCGATGCAGCGCGCGGTACGACTCACGGAGGAGCCGCGCGACCTGCGGCCAGTAGGCCAGGCCGCATCCCGAGTGCCCGTCGGGATCGGCTGATCCGCCCCGATCCCGGACTTCGGCGGCCTCGCCGCGCAGGCGGCCCGCCTCGGCCACGGTCGATTCGGGGACGTCGTACAGCGCGGCGTAGAGGCGCGTGATCGCGTCGCCGGCGGCGGCGCCCGCGCCGAGTCCGATCTCGCGGCGGACGACCCACCAGCGGAGCTCCCGCCGGGCGACCTCGTCCGCGTCGACGTGGTCAGGCAAGCGCAGGAGCCGGTAGCCGCGTGCGACGTCGGGCGCGAACCGCTCGTAGTCGCCGCTCGACCGGGCGAATCCGACCGCTGCGCGGGTCAGGAAGAGCGATGCCGCGAGCGCCCGCGGCCACGACACGCGCGCCTCCTCGCGCAATCCCGACAGCAGGTTCGCGAAGAGCCGCCCGGGTTGGCGTCGGTAGTACGCCTTCCACATCGCGAGCTCGAGCTCCGCGAGCCGATCGGGATCGAAATCGGCGCCCCAGCGTCCCATGCCCGATCCTTCGCGGATGGCCCGGTCACGGATCACCGACGCGGACGACCGCCGGGGACTGTACGGTCCCGGGTCGGAAGCGTGGGCCCTGAACCGCGAGGCGATGCTCCTCCTCGGAGCGGGGCCGCGGGCCCTGCTCCTCCAGCTGGCCCATCCGGGGGTCGCGGCCGGCGTCGCGGAGCACTCCGATTTCCGGGCCGACCCGTGGCGGCGTCTCCAGGGCACGCTCCGGAGCTACCTGACGATCGTCTACGGAACGGCGACGGCGGCCCGCGCGGAGATCCGCCGCCTGAACGGGCTCCACCGGACGATCACGGGCCCCGGCTACCACGCCCGGGACCCGGAGCTCAGCCTGTGGGTCCACGCGACGCTCGTCGACTCGACGATCGTGGTCGCCGACCGCTGGCTCGAACCGCTGTCGCGCGAGCGGCGGCGCCGGTACTACGCGGAGACGATCCCGATCGGCCGGGCATTCGGCATCTCGCCGGGCCTCCTGCCGGTCGATCTCGACGCATTCGAGGCCTATGTCGAGCGCTCGATCGGGCGCGACGGACCGGTCCACCCGAACCGCGTCGCCCGGGACCTGGCGGACGCGGTGCTGAATCCGCGAGTCGTCCCCGTACCGACCTCCCAGCCGCCCGCCCTCCTGCGGGTGCCACCGCCGCTGCTCTCGTGGACCCTCTGGCCGTCGCTCGACCTGCTGCCGTCCTCTGTCCGGGCGGAGTACGGCTTCGCCTGGGGCCCGCTCCAGCGCATCGTGACGGCATGGCTCGTCGCCACGTGGCGGTGGTGGCGCCCGAGCCTGCCGGCGGACTTCCGCCAGATGCCCGCCGCGCTCGCCGCGGACCGGCGGATCGCGGCGAGCGCCCGGTCAGCGCGGGATCAGCTCGGCACGCCGAGGTAGCTGGCGCCGCCATCCGATCGGACGGCGAGCACGCCATCCGGACCGACCGCGATCCGCAGGCTCGGGCCTTCGTCGGTCGCCTGCGGGACGTCGCCGGACTGCGCGAGGTCCGTGGACCGACCGGTCGCGTCGACGCCGACCAGGATGAGCGGCCCGGATCCACCGGGCTCCCTCGAGATCACGACGTGCTCGCCGTCGGACACGGCGGCCCAATAGAGGTCCTTCGAGACGTCTCCGGTCGAGGTCCAGGTTCGACCGTCGACCGAGGTCCACCCGTGGGCCGGCTTCTCGTAGTCGACCGTCTGGGTCAGGAGGAGCGTGTCGCCGATCCGTCGGACGGCGAGGGGGGCGCCCGGCGTCTTGGAGGCGTCCGGGACCTCCGAGCGGGTCCACGAGGTGCCATCGGCGGAGAACCAGGTGGCGTAGCGCACGTGGGCCGGACCGCCGCACTCGCCTTCACCGAGGACGGACCCGATGACGACGAAGCCCTGGTCGAAGCTGATCGCATCGTCGATCGCGAGCGTCCCGCTCGTCACGGTCGGGAGCGGCCGCGATCGCCATCCGTCTCCGGACCGCGACGTCCAGATCCCCTCGCTGCCGTCGGCGCGGGTGCCCGTGGCGATGAATCCAGCCCCGCCGCCCCGGATCGTCCGGACCTGGCCTTCGACGAAGGCTCGTGGCATCGCGATCCGGTACCAGGCGCGTCCGTCCGACGAGCCCCACAGCGCGACGACGCTCGGCGGGCCCCCGCACGTGTCGCCGTAGGGATAGGCCACCGCGATCAGCCCCGACGGACCCTCGACGATCGACTCGATCTCGACGTTGCCCTTGAGCCCGCTCGTGTCGATCGCGTTCGGAGTCGACCATCGCGAGCCGTCGGCCGAGAGGGACGTCCGGATCGTCACCGGGAGCTCGTTGCCATCGTTGTCATAGCCGGTCGTCTGCTCGACCGCGATGTAGCCGCCGCTCCAGCCGTAGGCCGTGATCTCCCGGGGGCCGAGGGGAAGCTTCCCGACGTCGCGCCAATCGAGGGCCGTCCACGCGCCACTTGGCGGGTTGGCCGGGGTCGACGAGACCGGCGTGGGATCCGGGGTCGGGAGGGGGGCGGACGGCGGCGCCGAGGTCGGCGCGCCGGGTGTCGGGGAGGCGGTCACCGGCCCGGACGGGCTCGGGACCTGGGACGAGGCCGCCGGTGCCGCGGAGCATGCGGCGACGAGGATGGCGGCGAGCATCGGGACCACGATCGGGCGCATGTCTGGCAGTTCCCATCTGTCGAACGCGCGACGCCTCGTGCGGGTGGGCGTCGAACGGCCGTCTGACGCGGACCCTGCGGAGCTCGTTACGGGGGTGTCGGCTGGTTGACTCCAGCGAGAGCGAGGGATCCGACGGGGACGGCGACCCCGGTTCGGACCGACTCCAG
>DASSMI010000101.1:0-26089 GCA_035688935.1 Candidatus Limnocylindrales bacterium
CGCGCGGCGGGATCAGCAACCCGATCCTCGGGATGATCCTGTTCATCTGCTCGGAGGTGATGTTCTTCTCGGGGTTGTTCGCGGCCTACTTCAGCATCCGCGCCCAACACCTCAATTGGCCGTTCCTGGCCATCGCGCCGGCCAACGCCGATGCCGCCACGAAGGCGGCTGCGGACGCCCTGAACGAGCACTTCAACCTCCACGCCGAGCCGTGGTTCGCGGGCGTCCTGACGGTCGTCCTCGTGATCAGCTCGTTCACCTGCCAGATGGGCGTCTGGGCGATCCGGCGCGACGATCGGACCGGGTTCATCCGGAGCATCGGCGTCACGCTCGTTCTCGGGATCGTGTTCCTGATCGGACAGATCTACGACTACTCCACGATCGGCTTCGGCGTCTCCGACACGCCGTTCGGCACGACGTTCTACACGCTGACCGGCTTCCACGGGGCCCACGTGTTCGGCGGCGCGATCATGCTCTCGGTGGTCCTGTACCGCGGGCTGGCCGGCCAGTTCAGCTCGCGCCACCACGACGCCGTCGAGGCCACGTCGCTGTACTGGCACTTCGTCGACGTCGTCTGGATCGCCCTGTTCTCGACGCTCTACATCCTGTAGGCACGGAGGACCGATGCATCCGCTCCGCCATCCCCGCAACGCCGCGCTCGCCGGCATCCTGTTCGTGGTGATCGGGTTCATCTACTGGGCCGTGCCGTACTTCGGCGGCTGGCACCTGGACTATGCCGGCGTCACGATGCTCGGCATCCTCGGGATCTCGATGGCGATCATGTTCTACGTGCTCGTCGCCGGCTCGCCGAACGACTAGTCGCCGCTGACGACCGACCACCACGCTGACGTGATCGACTGACCATGGAGCTCCTCCAGAACATCTGGAACGGGATCCTCGATCTCACGAAGCTCCTCGTCATCCCGGACTGGGGCGCGCTGATCGCGCTGCTCCCGGTGTTCATGGCCGTCGTCGTCGTCCTGTTCGTCATCGGCGTCGTCCTGCGCTATCGGAGCATCGGCCCGAAGCGCCGCCGGCCCGCTCGCCTCAAGCCCGTCGCGCCGCCCGGCATCCACATGCCCGGCCCGTCGCTCGCTCCCGCCCTCGCCGCCGCCGGATCGACGCTCCTGTTCTTCGGGCTCGTCTTCCCCGGCCCGCTCCTCGTGGCGGGTCTCGTGGCGCTCGTCCTGAGCCTCCTCTACTGGGGCCGCGAGGGCCTCGTGGACTACGACCATCTCGCCGACGAGCACCAGCAGCTCCCCGCCGTCATCCATGCCGGACCGCCGCCCGGCGTCCACGTCCCGGGTCCGAGCTTCCGCCCGCTGCTCGCGTCGCTCGGGGCGACGGTCCTGTTCGCGGGCTTGGTGTTTCCCGGTCCGCTCCTCGCGGTCGGCCTGCTGTTCCTGATCGTCAGCCTCCTCGGCTGGCTCAACGACGCGCGCAAGGAGTACCGCGAGGTCCTCGCCGCGGACTCGACCGGGCACCTCGAGAACCTCCCCGCGCCGGGCTGGCCCAAGACCGTGCTCTCGGTGTTCGCGCTCCTGATCGTCGTTGCGATCGGCCTCAACTCGGGGCTGTTCCCGCCACGAGCCGCGTCCGGCGGCGCCGCGGGTCCGGGTGCCTCGGGCGCGCCGTCGGGAGCGCCCGGTGGCTCGGGCGGGCCCGGCGCCGGCGGGATCGAGATCACGGCCGCGCAGATCAAGTTCGACAAGTCGACGCTGACGGCGCCCGCGGACAAGCCGTTCAAGCTGACCCTCGACAACAAGGACCCGGGGACGAACCACGACGTCGACATCCTCGACGCGAGCGGCGCGAAGGTCGTCGACATGAAGGACTTCCCGGGTCCCAAGGTCGTGACCGAGGACGTCCCCGCGCTGAAGGCGGGCTCCTACAAGTTCGAGTGCTCGATCCATCCGGCCCTGATGAACGGCACCCTGACCGTCGGCGGTTGAGCACGTCGCGCCGGGCCGCGATCGCGGGGATCGTGGCGGCGGTGGTCCTCTTCGTCGGATGCACGCCGGCGGTCGTCGTCGAGAAAGGCCGGCCCGTCCCCGACTTCGGCGGGACGACGCTCACCGGGCAATCCGTCGATCTCGCCCAGTTCCGCGGCCATCCCGTCGTGATCAATTTCTGGGGCCCGTCGTGCGTCCCCTGCCGCGACGAGATGCCGCTCCTCGCCGCCAAGGCGAAGGAGCACGCCGGCGACGGCGTCGTCATCCTCGGGGTCCTGACCGACGATCCGGTCGAGCCAGCCCGTGCCTTCGCGGCCGAGTTCGGCGGGACGTGGGACACCGTGATCGACCCCGGCGCCGCGATCAAGAAGACCTATCGCGTGCTCGGCCGGCCGCAGTCGTTCTTCGTCGACGCGAGCGGGATCCTGCGCTCGATCCAGATCGGCGCCCTGACCGACGCGGATTTCGAGCGCCAGCTCGGGCTGACGGTCCACCCAGCGTGACGGCCTCCGCGACGGACGCGGGCGCACCGTCGGACGCGGGCGCACCGTCGGACGCCTCGCCGGCCGTCGTCGAGGTGACCGACCTCCGCAAGTCGTACGCCGGTCGGGCCGTGCTGCGCGGCGTCTCGTTCCGGGTGGCCCGCGGCGAGGTCGTCGCGCTGCTCGGACCGAACGGCGCAGGCAAGACGACGACCGTCGAGATCGTCGAGGGCTACCGGCGGGGCGACTCGGGCGAGGTCCGCGTCCTCGGGGTCGATCCCGCGCACGGCGATCGCGAGCATCGGGCGCGGGTCGGGCTGATGCTCCAGGGCGGCGGCGGCATCGATCCGCGGATGACCCCACGTGAGGTCGTCGGGCTGCATGCCCGGTTCCACGCCCGGCCGCGCGACGTCGACGACGCGCTCTCGGCGGCGGGCCTGACCGGAGCGCAGACGCGGACGCGATACCGCCGGCTGTCGGGCGGCGAGCGGCAGCGGGTCGGGCTGGCGCTGGCGTTGGTCGGCCGGCCCGAGCTGGCGATCCTGGACGAGCCGGCGGCCGGGCTCGACGTGGAGGGCCGGGCCCTCGTCCGCGAGCAGCTGGGCCGGTTGCGCTCCGAAGAGACCGCGGTGCTCCTCACGAGTCACGATCTCGCCGACGTCGAACGGGTCGCCGACCGGATCGTGATCCTCGATCGGGGGCGGATCGTCGCGGCGGGGCGGCCCGACGAGCTGGCGACCGGCGCCGTGGGGGCGCTCCGGTTCCGGCTCGCGACGCCGCTCGATGACGCCGACCGAGCCGACCTCGCGCGCAGCCTCGGCGCGGCCCTGGTCGGCGATGACGAGCGCAGCGCCGCGTACCGGGTCGCGGCCGTCGCGGCATCGCCGGAGCTGATCGCGCGGCTGGCCGCCTGGTGCGCGGCGCGCGGCGCCATGATCACGGACCTGAGGGCGGCTGGCGGGACGCTCGAAGAGCGCTATCTCGAGCTGGTCGGCGCCGGCGGCGACGACCCGGAGGAGATCGCGTGAGGGCGGCCGCATCGCCCGCCCGAGCGATCGCCGCGATGACCGCGATGGAGCTGCGGCTCGTCCTGCGTCGAGGCGAGAACCTGTTCGCGACGATCGTCATCCCGACGATCGTCCTCGTCCTGTTCTCGTCGGTCTCGATCCTGCCCACCGGCGCCGGCCGACCGGTGGACTTCCTCCTCCCGGGCTCGATCGCCCTGGGGATCATCGCGACCAGTCTCGTGAGCCTCGGGATCACGACCGCCTACGACCGGTCCTACGGCGTGCTGAAGCGGCTCGGCGGATCGCCGCTCAGCCGCGGCGAGCTCGTGGTCGCACGGCTCCTCACCGTCCTCGTCGTCGAGACGGTGCAGGTCGGGCTGCTCGTCGCCACCGCGGCGGTCGTGCTCGGCTGGACACCGCCCGCGTCGACCTCGGCCGCCGGGCTGGTCGTCGCGGTGCTGCTCGGGACGGCCGCGTGTGCCGGTCTGGGGCTCTGGATGGCCGGGACGCTCCCCGCCGAAACCGTGCTCGCCCTCGCGAACATCCTGTTCCTGGGCTTCCTCGTCGTCGGCGGGGTGATCGTGCCGGTCGATCGACTGCCCGGGCCCCTGGCTGCGATCGCGAACGCGTTGCCGGCCGCGCCGCTCTCCGCCCTCCTCCGCGACTCGTTGGGGAGCGGCACGACGGGTGACCCGGGCGGCCAGATCGCGCTCCTGGCCGGCTGGGCCGCGGTGACGCTCGCGATCACCGCCCGGACGTTCCGCTGGGAGTGACGCCCCGCTCGGATCGCCTCACCGGCAACGCAGTCCAGCGTCGTCGGGGCGCGACAGCCGGCGGCCGCCGGCACACAAGAAAGAACCCCGGGCGGTCGGACCCGGGGTTCGGACGAATGCGGCTTGGTTGCGGGGGACGGATTCGAACCGCCGACCTTCGGGTTATGAGCCCGACGAGCTGCCGCTGCTCCACCCCGCGACTGCGAATTGTATGGATGCCCCCCGAGCGGGTCAAACGATCGAGGCGGCCGAAAGTCCGGGCCCGGGTAGTGCGAACGGCGGGGTTGCCCCGATGCACCACCCGGCGCACCGTGCCGGACATGTTCACACGCCACCGCACCGAACCGGACCGGCCGACCGACCCGCTGGCGCAGAGCTTCCACGACCGGCTCGCCGGCTCCCTGTTGACGGGTCGCACGGACCCGCCCCGGATCGCCGGACGCGACCTCCGCAGCCGCCTCGTCGGGTCTCCGCGCGTCGGGCTCCGCGACCGGCTCGACGGCCGCCTCAGCCCCACCTGATCACCCGGACGGGCACCCGGCTCGGGGCGGCCCGTCCGTCGCGTGATGCCCGTGGTCAGACGGGCGCCGCGACCTCCTCCCGGGCGCGCGGGTCCCGTGCCCACGGCCGCGCGACCGCGAACGCGGCGGCCGAGAACACGGCCATCACCACGGCGAACAGATAGAACGGCAGCGTGATGTCGATCTCCATCGCCCAGCCGGTGACGAGCGAGGCAACGACGAACGCGAGCGTTCCGGCGGCTCCCGCGATCCCCTGGGCGGTCGAGGACCGTCCGGCCGGACTCCCCGCGGCGATGATCGAGTAGAGTGCCGGGCTGCCGATCGCCGAGCCGGTCGATTCGACGAGGATCAGCGGGACGGCGAGGACCGGATCGACGAGACGGGTGTACGCGAGCGCCGCGACGATCGGCAGGATCGTTCCGGCGACCAGGTAGGGCGTCAGCCCGCCTCGATCGATCCGCCGCCCGAACCACGGCGAGAGCACGAGGATCGGCAGCCCGAACATCGCGAACGTCAGGCCGATCAGGTCGAGTCCCGCTCCGAGGTGCTGGAGGAAGAGCGACCAGACCACCTCGTACGTGCCGTAGGCGAAGTTGCCGCCGATCGTGAACAGGATCCCGGCGGCGAGCCACGGGTTCGCCAGGGACGTCGGGCCGCGCCCCGGGTCGTCGCGGGTCGCGACCGAGCGTCGTCGGACGAGGTCCGCCGCACCCGATCCGTAGTCCGTGACGTCGCGCGCGCTCACGACGCGACCGACCGGGATCCGCGGCAGCTCGCGAACGCGCATCGCGATCGCCGCCGCCGCGACGAGCGAAGCGGCGCCACCGAACACGAAGATGAAGGCGACCCCACCGAAGATCGTCGCGCCCAGGCCACCGATCGCCGGTCCGAACAGCAGCCCGCCCATCTGGGCGGCGCCGTAGAGCCCGAAGGCCTCACCGCGTCGGTCGGCCGGGGTCGCGTCGGTGATGTAGCCCCGGGCGGCCGGGTCGTACAGCGCCGTCGAGAGTCCGGCCAGCGCGCGAAGGACGATGAACGGACCGATCCCGATCAGGAGGAGCGGCAGGAACAGGAACAGACCCGAGCCCACCTGGCCCGCGACCATCAACGGCACCCGGGCGGTCCGATCGGCGATCCAGCCGAAGATCGGCTCGCCGATCAGGCGCGACGCCGGCCACGCGGCGACGACGACGCCGAGGGTCGCGAAATCAACGCCGTGCTCCGAGAAGTAGAGCGGCATGACCGGCAGCAAGGCCCCGAATCCGAGCCAGACGATGAACTCGGCGAGGAGGAGCGGAAGGATCGCGTTCCAGCGCCGGGTCCAGCCCGCGAGCAGGTCGGCGAGCACACGCGGTGCGAGGGCCATGGGCCCGCGATCGTACGGATGACGACGGGATAACGGCCCGCCCGTATCATCGCGCGGTGCCTGCCCAAGAGCGCGCCCCATCCTGCCCGGCCCTGGTGACGGGCGTTCTCACGGTCGCCTCCCGGCCGCGATGAGCGGGCCGATCGGCCTCCACGGCGGCGGGGAATACCTGCCGGGGGACGAACGCTTCCTCGACGCGCTCCTCGAAGCCGCCGCGCGGGCCGCGGACGGCGCCGCCGCCGGCCCGACCGGGGGCGATGTCGCGGGCCACTCCGTCGAGCTCCCCGGTCGCCCGGCCGGGACGCCGGGGCGCGTCCGGCCGATCCGGGTCGTGATCGTCCCGACGGCCGCGGCACGCGGCCGGCCGGACCTCGCCGCCGCCACGGGCCGCGCCGCGTTCGAGCGCCGCGCGAGCGCCGGCGACCACGGCCCGATCGAGGTCGCGATCGCCCGGATCGTCGACGCCGAGAGCGCCGCCGATCCCGACAACGTCGAGCTCCTGATGACGGCCGATCTCGTCCATTTCCCAGGCGGCGATCCGGATCTGGTCCCGGCCGTGCTCAACCGGTCCGCGGCCCTGTCCGCGCTCGAATCGGCGTGGCAAGGCGGGACGGTCGTCGCCGGCGCGAGCGCGGGCGCGATGGCCCTGGCCGAGTGGAGCTGGACGCCGCACGGCGGGATCCACGGCCTGGGATTCGTCGCGGGGATCGCGGTCGTTCCGCACTACGACGACGTCCGGCGGACGCGTTGGCAGGCGGCGCTCGATGCCGTTGCGCCGGGCGGCATCGGCTATCTCGGCCTGGACGAGCGGACCGGCGTGATCGCCGAGCCGAATGGCCCCACCGGCCGCGCGTGGCGGGTTGCCGGTCAGGGCGCCGCTCACTGGTTTGCGCGCGGGGCGACCGAGGCGGTCATCGGCCGCCACGGCGACCTCCTCCACCTCCCCGCCTGACGCGCCGCGACCGCTCGGGCGGCGCGCTCAGCCCGTCCGCTGCAGGCCCGCGGCGATCCCGTTGACGGTGAGCTGCACGAGCCGCAGGAGCCGGTCGCGTTCGGGATCGCCCGGCGCGGTCGCTCGGAGACGCGGGAGAAGCGTCACCTGGAGCTCGGACAGCGAGTCGACGTACGGGTCGCGGAGGCCCATCCGGCGTCGGAGCTCGGGCTCGCGGTCGAGGAGATGGGGCCGGCCCGTCAGCCGTGCGAGCCACGTCGTCGTCCGGACGTATTCCGCCTCGATCGTCGCCCACGGGGTGCCCGACGGGTCGCCGGCGAGGGCCGCGTACTGGCGGGCGACGCCGAGGTCGGCCCGGGCGAGGGCGAGCTCGGCATTATCGACGAGGCTGGCGAGGAACGGCCATCGCTCGTAGAGCCGCGCCAGCGTCGCCACGCCGGCGTCCCCGTGCCGCTCGTGATGGGCCTCGAGCGCCGAGCCCAGCCCGAACCAGCCCGGCAGCTCGATCCGGGCCTGGGACCAGGCGAAGACCCACGGGATCGCCCGGAGATCCGCGATCGATTCGGCCGCCGGCCGGACCGCGCGGTCGGCCCCCGCGCCGGCCCGGCCGCGGGCCGCCGGCCGGGACCCGAGCCGGAGCGTCGCGATCTCGTCGATCGGGGTCGCCGCCCGGAAGAAGGCGACGAAGCCCGGGCGGTCCACGAGCGCCCGGTACGCGCGACGCGACGTCTCCGCGAGCTCGTCGAGGATCGGCCCGCCCGCCTCCTCGAACGGCTCGAGCGCGGAGCGATGTGCGGACGACGAGGCGATCAGCGTCGCCGCGGCCAGTCGGTCGAGGTGTCGCCGGGCGATGCCCGCCACCGCGTAGTTCGCCGCGATGACCTCGCCCTGCTCGGTCAGCTTCAGGCGGCCCTCGACCGAGCCCGCGGCGAGCCCGAGGATCGCCCGATTCGCCGGTCCCCCGCCCCGTCCGATCGCGCCGCCGCGGCCATGGAACGTCGTCAGCTCGACACCGTGCGCCCGGGCGCTCGCCGCGAGAGCGGCCTGGGCGCGGTGGAGGAGCCAGTTCGCGGCAAGGTACCCGGACTCCTTGTTCGAGTCCGAGTAGCCCAGCATCACCTCCTGGCGGTCGTCCCGGGTCCGAAGATGCGCGCGGTACGAGCGGTCGTCGAGGATCGCGTCGAGGATCGGCCCGGATCGCTCGAGCGTCGCCGCGTCCTCGAAGAGCGGGACGACGTCGAGGACCGCCTCGCCCCCTGCCCGGTCGGCAAGCCGGAGGACGCGGTTGACGTCGTCGGGATCGGTGGTGAACGAGATCACGTAGCGGCCGGCCGCGGCGCGCCCGAACCGGCCCTGCGCCGCGGCGACGGTCCGGATCGTCTCGACGACCTCGGCCGCGGCCACGCCCGGTGCCGCCTCGCGCGCGGGCTCACCCTTCGCGAGGGCCTCTTCGGCGACCCGGTGGACCGCGCTGTGCTGGCGGATCTCCAGCGACGCGAGGTGGAACCCGAACGTCCCGAGCTGCCAGCGAAGGTCGGCGACCTCGCCCCACGCGACCCGGGTGAGCCCGTCGGCAACGAGCGCCTCCTGGACCTCGACGAGCTCGTCGTCGAGCTCGTCCGGCCCGCCGTAGCGACCGGTCAGCGGCGCGGCGTGACCCGTCAGGTGCGCCCGGGTCCGGCGGAGCCGCTCGGCGACGAATCCGAACCGCTGGCGGTACGGCTCGTCGGGGTAGCGTCGCCGCAGCTGGCGATCGAGATCGGGGAGGAGCTCCGCGTCGCGGCCGAGGCGCACGGCGAGAGCCCGATGGAGTCGGTCGGCCGGCGTCGCCGCCGCGATCGTCTGGGCGAGCCGGGTGGCGACGGCCTCGTAGCCGCGGAGGACGTGGTCGGCCTGGATCCGGAGGGTCCGCTCGGTCATGTCGGCCGTCACCGCCGGGTTGCCGTCGCGGTCGCCGCCGATCCACGTGTCCCAGGCGAGGAACGGGACGACCCGCGGCGGCCGGGTGCCGGTCCGGCCGGCGTCGCTCGCCTCGGGGTCCGCGGCGGGGCGGCTCGCGATCGCATCGAGCGCCCCATCGGCGTCGCGGTAGACCCGCGGGACGACGGTGAACATCGTCTCGTCGAAGAACGCGAGCGCCGTGCGGACCTCGTCGAGGGGCGATACGGCCATCGCCCGCAGATCGGCCGTCCGCCAGAGCAGCGTGATCTCCTCGCGCAGGCGGCGCCGGGCGTCGCGATCGTCATCGACCACGAGATCGCGGTCGGCGAGACGGTCGAGCTGGCGGTCGATCCGGCGCAGGGCGATCAGGACCGTCCGCCGGCGGGCCTCGGTCGGGTGGGCGGTGAGGACCGGCGTGATCCGCAGCGCGCCGATCGCGGCCTCGACGTCGGTGGCGCTCGCGCCGGATCGCCGGAGCCACCAGATCGCCCCCTCGAGCGACTCGTCCGGCGGGACGGACGCCCGACGGCCACCGCGCGCCCGTTCGCGATCGGCGCGCCGGCCCTCGCGCACGAGCTCGCGCTCCTCGGCCAGGTTCACCAGCCGGAAGTACAGCCCGAACGCCCGGATGACGACCTCGGCTCGGTCGGCGTCGAGCGCCGCCAGCTCGGCGACGAGGCCGGTCCGGAGCGACGGCTCGTCGCCGCGACGGAGCCGGATCGTCGTCCGTCGGATCCGCTCCACGAGGTCGAGCAGCGGACGGCCCTCCTGCTCGGCGATCACCTGGCCCAGGAGCGAGCCGAGGAGCCGGATCTCGAGCGCCAGCGGATCGCGCGAGCGGCCCGTGCCGATCCCGCCTGGCTCGGCTCGGACGGCCTCGTTCGAGGTCGATGGGCGAGGCGACCTCGGGCTCAAGCGACGACCCCGGGGAAGGTTGCGATGGCACCGTCCCGCATCCCGCTCGCCCCGCCGCCGCAACCTTCGAGCGTGGATTCCGCTCGTAGCCTTGTATCGTGATGGCCATGGCGGCGCCCGACGTGGACGAGCGAGGCGGACCGGATCAGCTCGATCAGCTCCGGTTCCTCCATCAGGTCGCCCGCCTCGCAACGACCGCGCGGACGTGGGACGAGCTCCTGGAGATCGTCGTCGACGGGACCCGCGACGCGCTCCACGCCGATGTCTCCTCGCTGTATCTCCTCGATCGCGACGGAGCCTACCTGACGCTCGCCGCGACGAACGGACTGGACCGGTACCAGATCGGCCGGGCGCGGGTGCCGTTCGGCGAGGGCGTCACGGGCCGCGTGGCCGCCGGTCGCGAGCCGCTCGTGATCGCGGACGTCCGGAGCGACCCGCGGTTCCTGTGGGTCCGCGGGATCGACCAGAAGCGGTTCATCGCCTCGATGCTCAGCGTGCCGCTCCGCTGGAACGACCAGGTCGTCGGCGTGCTGAACGTCCAGACCGAGCGGACGCGCACGTTCTCCCGGGCCGACGTCGATCAGCTCCAGGCCATCGCCGACCTCCTCGCGGGCATCGTCGAGAAGGGCCGCCAGCAGACCGAGGCCGAGGAACGGCTCGAGCAGCTCCGCCAGATCGACGGGGCCCGCTCGGAGCTGATCGCGCTCGTGACGCACGAGCTCCGCACGCCGCTCGCGATCGTCCGGGCATACACGGAGCTCCTCGCCGACGACCCGCCGCTCGAGGGCCGCGAGTCGCGCGATCCCGACCGGCGCGCCCAGCGCGCGGCCTGGCACGACGCGGCGATGACCCAGGTGGAGCGGCTGGACCGCCTGGTCGACTCGATCCTCGCGTCGGTCCGGGTCGTCCCGCCGGAGGCCGCCGAAGTCGTCCCGACCGACGTCGAGGCGACGATCGCCGAGGTCGTCGAATCGATCGGCCCGATCGTCCGCCAGCACCGTCTCGACGTCCGCGAGGATCTGGGTCACCACGTCCTGGCCGACCCGCCCCGGCTCCGCCAGATCCTCGAGCACCTCATCGAGAACGCCGTGAAGTACGCGCCGCCCGAGACGACGATCACGATCGACCACGCGCTCGTGGAGGGCTTCCTCCGGATCGGCGTGAGCGACGAGGGACCGGGCGTGCCCGAGGAGTGGCGCGAGCGGATCTTCGAGCCGTACGCCCGGCGCGAGACGCACACGGCGCGCGGCTCGGGGATCGGGCTGTACGCCGCCAAGCGCCTGGCCGAGTCGATGGGCGCGCGCGTCTGGGTCGAGCCGGCCCAGCCGACCGGCGCCCGATTCGTCGTCGCCCTTCCGGCCGTCGCCGCCGTCTAGCCCGCCACCGATGAGGTCCTGATGCTCGCCGCTCGTCCGCTCCGAATCCTCGTCGTCGACGACGACCCGGCGATGGTCGGGGCGATCACCGCGCTCGTCGGAACCGAGGGTCACCAGGTGATCACCGCCTACGACGGGCTCACCGCGGTGAAGCGGTTCCGCGAGGAGGCGCCGGACCTCGTCCTGCTCGACCTCGCGATGCCGGGCCCGGACGGATTCACGGTCGCCGGCCAGATCCGGGCGGCCGGCCAGGCGCCGATCCTCGTGGTGTCCGGCGAGAGCGCCGAGGAAGCGAAGGTCCGCGCCCTCGGGATCGGCGCGGACGACTACCTCGTGAAGCCGTTCGGCAAGGCGGAGCTGCTCGCCCGAATCGCGGCGGTCATGCGGCGGGTCGATCGGTCCACGGCCGGTCCGTCCACGGGCCCGGTGACCGCCGGCGATCTGGTCCTGGAGCCGGCACGCCACGAGGCGCGCGTCGGCGACACCGCTCTGACGCTGACCCCGACCGAGTTCCGGCTGCTCGAGGCGCTGGTGCGCGCTGCGGGCGACATCGTCCCGCACCATCTCCTGGCGCGGGCCGGCTGGCCGGCCGAGACCGATCCCGACCTGCTCTGGCTGAAGCCCCATCTCGCGCGGCTCCGGTCGAAGGTCGAGGCTGCCGGCGGACCGCAGATTCTCGCGGTGCGCGGCGTGGGCTACCGCATCGAGGCCGGATAACCGGGAGACAGACGTTGAGCGCGCCGGGGAGGAAGGCGCGCTCAACGGAGTGGCGTTGCGTTCAGGGCCTCACGGGCCCGCGGGTCAGGCGAGGGCGAGGGCCGTGGCCCGGTAGCCCGCGACGTCGTGGGCGGCATCGACGCAGTCGACGCGGCAGCCGCGCGCATCGCGCCCGCCGAGCGGGCTGAAGTGGAACCAGGCGATGTCGTTGTCGGCCATGCCGGACCGAAGGCGACAGCCGCACGTGGCGCACGTGACCGGCGCGCCGTGGCCATCACGGACGGCGAGGGGCCGGCGAGTCTCGGGGTCGGACGGGTGGATCATCGGTCGGCCTTTCGCGCTCCGGTCGGGAGAGGGCGAGGCGGCACCTGCGGCACCGTCGTCGCAGTCTGGCGCGCCGCGGCCGGCGTGGACGACACCCGCGACGTTGCCGCCGGGTTGCGGTCGGGTTGCGCCGCGCGGCGGCCTGCAGATCGTCGACAATCGCCCGGGGAGGGTGTGATGGCAGCGAACCTCATGATCAAGCGGGTCGATCCCGGGGCGGCCGCCGAGGCGCTGACGGCGTCGGTCCGGGACGTCCTTCCGACGGCGGGCGTGTCGACGCAGATCTTCGGGACGCCCGAACAGCCGTCGCTCGGCGCGGCCATCGGCCACGAGCTCGGCGCGTACTTCCGGAACAGCGAGCGGACGATCTTCTCGGTCCTCGCCACCGTCGGCGGGGCGCGGCCGCTCCGGATCGGCGCCGGGTACGTCCCCGTGGGCCGCGGAGCAGGTCCCGTCGGCGTTCTGTACGAGGCAAGGCTGTCCGTGCTCGTCCCGGCGCTGACCTCGTTCCGGCGCGGGCGGTTCCGGTCGGGGGAGTTCAGCGGCGATCCCGCCGTCGCCGGCGCACTCGCCGGTGTGCGAGGGCTCGGTTCGACGATCTGGCGGTTCCTCCAGCCGGTCGTCATCTACAACCAGACCACGTTCACGATCGAGCCGCTGCTGGACCTGGTCCCCGACGACGATGGAGCCGTCCTCGTCGCCTATTCGGCTCCGGCGCGAGCGACGTTCGGGCTCGGCGGCTACCGCCTGGGGCTGCAGCCGTTCCTCGACATCGCCGCCGGGATCGAAACGGCCTTGGCAGCGGCCGCGGGCATCAGGCCGGCACCGTCACCGAACGCGCCGCTCCCGAGCTGATCGGGTCCGGCGCCGCGACGGCTGGCGCACCCGTCGAGATCGGCTCGACCAGCCAGGTGTCCGCGGTCGTCCCCGCGAGGTCGGCGAGCAGGCGGTCCGCCGCGTGAGAGCCCGCGGCCCGGTGTGACTCGAGGAGCGCGATGAGCTCCTCGACGAGCGCTGCGCCGTCCTCGCGCTCGAGCGCGACCGTGCTGAGCCGCTGGCCGTGGACGCTCCGGGTGTCGAGCGCCGCGAGGTGGCGGCCGTCGGGGTCGTGCAGGAAGGCTCGGCCGCCGGTCATCCCGGCGCCGAAGTTCGCACCGACCGGTCCGAGGACGACGACGACCCCGCCGGTCATGTACTCGCAGCCGTGCGGGCCGATCCCTTCCACGACCGCGCCCGCGCCCGAGTTCCGAACCGCGAACCGCATCCCGGCCCGACCCACGACATGGAGGCGGCCGCCCGTCGCGCCGTACAGGCAGGTGTTCCCGGCGATCGCCTGGCGCCCGGCGTCCGCGGCAAGTCCCGCCTCGGGCGTGACGACGATCGTGCCACCGGCCAGCCCCTTGCCGACGTAGTCGTTCGCCTGGCCGACGAGGCGGAGCTCGATCCCGGGACCCGCGAACGCGCCGAACGACTGGCCGGCCGCGCCGTGCAGCCCCAGGCCGACCGGGCCGGGCAGCTCGCCCCGCTCGATCGCGCCGGTGAGCCGCGCACCGAAGGACCGGTCCGCGGTCGAGACCGCGAGCCCGTCGGCACGGAACGACGACTGGCCGCCGAGCGCCCGGGCCAGGCGTCGCTCGAGGGCGCTCGCCTCACCGTGGCGGACGTCGCGCCCGGCGTGGTCCGGATGACGGCGGCGCTCCGGGCCCGCGGCCCAGGGCGCGGCTCCGACGACGGCGTCGAGCTCGAGGGTGGAACGGAGACGATCGGGCGCCAGGAAGCGGCGCGCTTCGCCGACGAGCTCGCCGACCTCGCGCACGCCGATCGCGGCCATCTCCTCGCGGAGGCTCTCGGCGACCGCGAGCGCGAACCGCTCGACCTGGTCCGGCGTCCCGGTGAACTTCGCGCGGAGGTCCTCGCGCTGCGTCGCGATCCCCGTCGGGCAGGTGTCGAGATGGCACTGCCGCGCCATGTCACATCCGACGGCGACGAGCATGGCGGTGCCGAACGCGAACTCCTCGGCGCCGAGGAGCGCGGCGACCAGGAGGTCGCGCCCGGTGCGGAGCCCGCCGTCCGTCCGCAGCGCGACGCGATCGCGAAGGCCGTTCCGGAGCAGCGTCTGGTGGACCTCGGCGAGCCCGAGCTCCCACGGCGCGCCGACGTGCTTGATCGAGCTGAGCGGTGACGCGCCGGTGCCGCCGCTGTGCCCGCTGAGGTGCACGTACGTCGCGCCCGCCTTGGCCACGCCGGCGGCGATCGTGCCGACCCCGCGGCTCGCGACGAGCTTCACGCCGATCCGAGCGGCCGGGTTGATCGCGCGGAGGTCGGCGATCAGCTGCGCGAGATCCTCGATCGAGTAGATGTCGTGGTGCGGCGGCGGGCTGATGTAGCTCATCCCCGGCTGCCCGCGACGGAGCGAGGCGATCCAGGCGGTCGCCTTCCGGGCGGGCAGCTGACCGCCCTCACCCGGCTTGGAGCCCTGCGCGATCTTGATCTCGAGCTGCTCGCCGCGGGCGAGGTAGGTCGCGGTGACGCCGAACCGAGCCGACGCGACCTGCTTGATCCGCGCGTCATGGCGGCTGCCATCGACGGCCGGCCGGTACCAGGCGGGATCCTCGCCGCCCTCGCCCGTGTTCGCCGCGCCGCCGGCCCGCTGGATGCCGATCGTCAGCGCCTGGTGGGCCTCGGGCGAGAGCGCGCCGACGGACATCGCCGAGACGACGAACCGGCGGGCGATCGCCCGGGCGGGCTCCACCTCGTCGAGCGGCACCGGCCCGCTCCCGGCGGCGCTTCGCCGACGGATCCTGAGGAGGTCGCGGACGACGGTCGGTCCGCTGATCGGCGGCGCCGACTTCTCGGCGACCGTCGCGGCGAACCCCGAGACGGCCTGGATCTGCGCGACGACCGCCGGCGCGTAGCGGTGCGCCTCGCCGTCGCCGCGGAACCGGGCGAAACCGGGATCCTGGAGCTTGTTCGACGGCGTCGTCGCGGCCACCGCGAGCGCGGCCTCGCGACGGCGGAGCTGGCGCGCCGCGATGTCGCGCAGGGAGACGCGGCCGCGCCACGCCGGCGCGAGCGGGAAGCATCGCGCCCGGAGATCGTCGTCGAGCTCGACGGTCTCGAACAGCTGACCCCCGATGTACGACGACGCCGTGCTGATCCCCATCCGGGCGAGCGTCTTCCGGAGCCCGGCGTCGAACGCGCCGAGCAGGTTGCCGACGGCGTCGGCCGGCGTCACGTCCTCCGCGCCGCGGCCCCCGGCATGCTCGGCCGCCAGCTCGACCGCCAGCCACGGGGCGACGGCCGTGGCGCCGACGGCGAGCGCCATCGCGGCGGCGTGGACGTCGAGGACGTCGGCGGCCTCGACGACGAGATCGGTTCGCCCGCGCAGCCCACCGGTGCTGAGCGCGGTGTCGACCGCGCCGGCGGCGAGCACGGACGGGATCGGGAGCCGGTCGGCGCTGAACGCGCGATCGCTCACGACGAGGAGCTCGGTCCGGCCGCGCGCCGCTTCGACGGCATCGGCGGCCAGCCGCTCGAGGGCGGCGGACAGCCCGTCCGGGCCGTCCGCCGCGGGCCAGGTCGCGTCGAGGCGGCGGATCGGTCCGGGGAAGGAGCGGGTGAGCGCGGCGAGGTCGGCGACGAAGGGCCGCTCGAGGCGGATCGTGCGGGACCGCAGGGGCGGTCCGCCCAGCAGGGCCGGCCTCCGCCCCAGCTCGACCCGAAGGTCCATGACGGCCCGCTCGCGCTCGGGATCGATCGGTGGGTTCGTGACCTGCGCGAACGACTGGCGGAGATGGTCGGTCACCGTCCGATCGATCCGACCGAGGCCCGGCAGCGGCGTGTCGTCGCCCATGCTCCAGAGCGGCTCGTGCCCCTCGAGCGCCATCGTCTTGATGTCGAGCCGCGCGTTCTCCGCATGGAGGCCGGCGAGGAACCGCCGATCCGAGCCCGTCGCCGGGCCGTCCGTGGCGACCGACGACTCGTCGTCCCCCGGCAACGCATCGACATGGCTGAGCCGCGGCGCGTCGTGGATCGCGAGCCGCCGGAGGAGGTGGGTCTTCGCGTCGGCATCCTCGAGGATCAGGCCGCGCGCCGGCTCGACGAGGAACAGCTCGCCCGGGCCGAGCCGTCCGCGCCGGACCGTGTCCTCGGGCGCGAGCGGGATGGCGCCGGCCTCGGACGCGACCGCGACGAGCCCGTCGCGCGTCACCGCGAAGGCCGCCGGCCGGAGCCCGTTCCGATCGGCGATCGCGCCGACCCGCGCCCCGTCCCCGAAGACGATCGCCGCCGGACCGTCCCACGGGGCGAGGAAGCCGGCCGTTCGCCTTCGGAGGGCCGCGACGTGGGGATGCGGGGCGCGACGAAGCGCCTGGGCCTCGGGCATCGCCGTCAGGAGCGCCTCACCGAGGTCCCAGCCGGTCGTCGTCAGCAGCTCGAGGAGCTCGTCGAGGGACTGGGAGTCCGAACCGTCGTCGGCGAGGAGCGGGCCGGCCTCGGTGAGCGCGCGAGCGAGGCCGGTGGCGCGCGCGTCGTTCGTCCGCCCTCGCGCCTGGGAGCGGTTGCCACGGACCGTGTTGATCTCGCCGTTGTGGGCGATCGTCCGGAACGGCTGCGCCAGGCGCCAGGTGGGCTGCGTGTTCGTCGCGTATCGCTGATGGAACAGGGCGTACCGGACGCGGATCCCGGGGTCGCGGAGGTCGGGGTAGAGATCCGCCAGGCGCGCGCCTGCCACGAGGCCCTTGTAGACGATCGTCCGGCACGACATCGACGGGATCGCGACGGCGTCGCCGAGACCAGCGTCACGGAGGGCGGTCTCGAGCCGGCGCCGCGCGACGACGAGGCGGCGCTCGAACGCGCGGTCGGCGACGGGACGGCCTCGCTCGTCGCCGGGCCGGGCGATGAACGCCTGGACGAACGCCGGACGACACGCCCGGGCCGCGCCGCCGAGGGCGTCGGGATCGGTCGGGACGGTTCGCCAGCCCAGGACGTCGAGGCCGTCGGCCGCGAGGACCTCGGCGACGAGCGCACGAGCGCGATTCCGGCGCGCACCCGGGCCGGTTCGCGGGAGGAACAGCTGGGCGACCGCAGCGCGATCGGCGGCGGCAGGGCCGTCGCCCGCGAGCGCGCGGACGACGGTCGGATCGAGCGGAAGCGACACGCCGGCGCCGTCCGAGGAGGCACCGTCCGCGCCGAACGCGCCGCGATGCGCGAGCGCCGCCAGGCCGCCGAGCGCGAGCGGAAGGACCTCGTGGAGACGTCGTCCGCCGGCGTCCGCGACGAACCCGATGCCGCAGGCGTCATGCTCGAAGACGGGATCGTAGAGAGGCGCGATCCGGCGGTCTCGCGCTCGGTCGCGGTCGCGGCGGCGGTCGGCCTGCGGCGGCTCCATCCCGAACGAGGATGGGCGGTGGCTCGAGCCGGTTCGTCGCCGGGGCTGGGGCGAAAAGGATGCGAACGGGTCGCGGATGTTCCACGATCGGCACCGTCGCGCATCCGACAGGCGGCGCGGCGAAGGGAGATCGATGAGCCGCTACCCGTTCGTCCCGAAGACGACGACGCACCTCGCACCTGGCCAGATCTGGTCGATCCCGATGTCGGACGGCCGGTTCGGCTGTGGTCGCGTGCTTCGGATCGACCGCGACCGCGCGTACGGCGCGCGGGTGCTGTTCACCGGCGCGGTCCTCGACTGGGTCGGCGACCGGCCGCCGACACCCGAGGCGATCGCGGGTCTCGGGGCGCTCGCGATCGGCGTCGCCCATGTCCGATCGATCGGGGTCAACGGCGGCGAGATCGTCGGCGAGCGCGCCCTCGAGCTCGACCCGATCGAGGTTACCGACCGGCCATCCACCCACTGGGGCACGAACTTCCCGGTCTGGCGTGCCGAACGCAGGTTCATCCACGGAGACCCGCCGCCCAAGACCGACTTCCGGCACGTCCGCTCGCCACTGACCGACGAGATGCTCCGGCCGTCGACGACCGGGCGCGGCGTCGTCCAGTTCGATTCGCTCCTCACCGACGACGATTTCGTCCGGCTGGCCGAGTGGCTGCGCGCGTACCCGGAGATCACCCTCCGCGCGTACGGCGGCTACGACGGCTCGATCCGCGATCTCGAGTTCCTGCGGTCCTTCCCGTCCCTCCGCCGCTTCGCGGCTGACGCGCTGTGGGACAAGCTGGGTTCGATCGAGGGGCTGCGCCACCTCCCCGACGACCTGGAGGAGCTGGGGCTGGGAGCGACACGGCGGCCGCTCGACGTCTCGGGGCTCGCGCGGTTCCGGCAGCTCCGCTCCCTGTTCCTCGAGGGCCCCGTTCGCGGGATCGAGGTGGTCTCGGGCCTCACCGAGATCGACGACCTGACCTTCCGCTCGATCACGCTGCCGGACCTGTCGCTCCTGCTGCCGCTGCGTCGGCTCCGGTCGTTCGACCTGAAGCTCGGCGGGACGAAGGACCTCGCGCTCCTGCCGCGGATCGGCGAGATCCGGTACCTCGAGCTGTGGATGATCAAGGGGTTGACCGACATCCGGCCCATCGGCGGGATGACCGAGCTGCGGTCCCTGTTCCTCCAGGCGCTCCGAGGGGTCGAGGAGCTGCCCGATCTCTCGAGGTGCATCCGGCTGCGTCGGGTCCGGCTCGAGACGATGAAGGGGTTGCGGAGCCTCGCACCGCTGGCGACCGCGCCGGCGCTCCGCGATGTCGTTCTCGTCGACCTCCGCCAGCTCGCGGCCGAGGACGTCACTCCGCTCGCCGGCCTGCCGGGGCTGCGCGGCGTGTCGCTCGGGCTCGGGAGCATCCGGAAGAACGAGGCCGCGAGGCGGCTGCTCGGGCTGCCCGACGTCAAGACCGCGGACGACTGGCGGGACGACTAGGCCGCGGCCGGAGCCGGACAGCAAACGACCCGGCTGTCACACCGCCGGGGGAACAGTGCGTTTCAGGAGCCGGGTCGTCGAGCACACGATGGGCGATTCGGCGACGCTCCGCGATGCCGCCTGCGACGCGCCGATCGTCGCCTAGCCGACACGCGTACGCCGCTGGGACGTGCCCGCACCCGGGCTGCGGGCGACGACGATCTCCCGATGGAGACTCCGTCCCCGGTCGAACCCGGGTCCGTCGCAGAGCTCGCGCTCGGCCGGCCGGTCGGCGCGGCCGCGATCGAGCGCCGGACGTCCGTCGCCTACGACCCGTATCTGCCGGGTCGATCGGTCGAGCGCGTCGACGGCGTCGCCCGGCTCGCCGACGGCGAGACCGGGTCGTGGTCGGCGATCGTCAAGCGGACGGAAGGCCCGGGCCTCCGTGCGGCACGCCGCGAGCTCGACGCGTACCGGCTCGGGATCGCGGACGCGAGGCCGGTCTCCGGCCTCCGTGCGCCGCGCCTCCTCGGTTGGCACGAGGCCCCCGAGACGGTCGAGCTCTGGCTCGAGGTCCTGGCGGACGGGCATGGCGGGCGCTGGACGTCCGGACGGTTCGGCGCCGCCGCGCGCCACATCGCGGCGGCGGACGCCCGGCTGCGCGATCTGGACGTCCCGGCGATGTTCGATTCCGAGGACGCCTGGGCTGAACGACACGGGCAACCCGAGCGTCTCGACGAGGCGCTCGCCGAGCTCCATCACGTCCGTCGCGCGGGCGATGCGCGAGCCCTCGCGCAGCTCGTCGGCGATCCCGGGTTCCGCCGGACCGAGGACCTGATCGTGACGACTCCCGCCCGGATCGCGCGGCTCGGGGCGCTTCCGACGACGCTCATGCATCACGATCTCGTGCGCTCGAACCTGTTCGCGCTCGGGCCCGATTCGACCGGAGCGATCGACTGGGAGAACGTCGGCCGAGGGCCGCTCGGTGTCGACCTCGCGCCCCTCGTGTCGGGCTCGGTCCGGCGGGGCGAGGCGTCGGCGGACGATCTGCCCGCGCTCGAACGCCGGGTTCTCGAGGGGTACGGCTCCGGATTGCGGGCCGCCGGGATCGAGCCCGACGCTGGGATCCGGCGCGCCTTCCGACTCGCGATCGGCCTCCGCTGGCATGTCGTCCTCGGGACGTTGCGTTCGTGGCTCGACCCGACCTCGTGGGGGATGCGCGGGAGCCGTCGCGACGAGCCGCGCGACGAGTCGCTCCGCCACCTGCTCGCGCTGACCCGCTACATCCTCGACACGGGCGAGCCAGCGTGAGGGCTGGCGAGCCGGGTGGGATTCGAACCCACGACACAGGGATTAAAAGTCCCCTGCTCTGCCACTGAGCTACCGGCCCGGCGCGGCGCACGGCCGCTGGAGCCGTCCGTCCGGGCCGAGACTACCCGAACCCGTTTCGGGATGGTCGTCCGGTCCCCGTCACGCCGACGGCGGGTCGGCGTCGCCGAGCCACGCGCCGAGCCAGCGCATCGACGGGTTCGCGTCGACGAGGATCGCCTTGACGAACAGCGTGAGCGGCACGGCGAGGAGGCCGCCGAGCGGCCCGATGACGAGCGTCCAGAAGATGAACGAGATGAACGTCACGGTCGGCGAGAGGCGGACGACGTCGCCCACGACCGCGGGCTGCACGAGCGATTGCATCGCGAAGTTCACGATCGAGTAGCCGGCGACCACCGCGAGGCCCGCGCCGAGCCCGTCCTGCAACACGGCGATGATCGCCGGCGGTGCGACGCCGAACACGAACCCGACGTTCGGGACGTAGTTCGTCACGAACGACAGCAGGCCCCAGACCCAGGGCGCCGGGATCCCGAGCGCCCACAGGAGTGCCACGTCCGCAAGCGCGACGACGAACCCGAACGCCGTCTGGACCACGAGATACCGCCGGGTTCGGACGATCCACGTCCGGAGGGTCACGGCGAGCCGGGCCGGGAAGTCGGGCAGGGCGCTGAGTCGTTCGGCGTGACGACCGTCGATCACGAGGAACAGGATCAGGACCACGAGGACCAGGAACCCCGAGGCGACGTTCGTGGCGCTGCTGAGAACCGATCGCAGCGCGCCCGCGACACTCGACGGGTCGATGCCGCCGACGAGCTCGGCGAGATCGTCGCGCGTGACCCCGAGCGGCGCGAGCAGGTCGGCGACCTCCGAGACGACGTTCTCGAAGCGCGGGGTGTATCGAGGCAGCAGCGCGATGAGCTGGCTCGCCGACAGCACGAGGCCGGCGACGAGGACCGCGATGATCGCGTAGGCGCACACGACGGCGGTCCCGACCGCGATCGCGTTCGGCAGCCGGCGCGCCATCGCAGCCCGGAGCGGCTCCACGGCGATGACGATGACCGCGGCCAGCAGCGCGGGTCCGACCAGGCTGCTGATCGCGGAGATGCCGGCCAGCACGACGACCGACGCCGCCAGCGCCACGACGGTGCCGACGCGCTTCGAGACGATCCACGGGCCCTCGGCGCTGGTCCGTGATTCGCCGCTCGGCGCCACGGCAGCATCGTCGGGGTTCGTGACCATCGCTGGCTCCTCTCGTGCGTCGGACGGGCGCCGACCAGTCTGGCGGCACCGGCCGCCCATCGCCAAGGGCCGGCCGGCCCCCGTGCGGCCGGCGCGCATCCCCGGCGGCCCACTCGGGCGCTTCGGCCCGGGCCACGCGTCCGTCCGGCACGTGCCGCGTCGCGCCCGATGCCCGATGCTCGATCCATGACTGCGCCCACGGACACCCAGCCCAGCGGCCGGCTGCCCCTGGCGACGGCGCAGCCGCTCGAACCCGATCCGGCCGAGCTGCCGACGAGTCCGTTCGCGATGACGGTCGCCGCGCTTGCCGGGCGGCTCGACGTCGATCCCGCGGTCGGGCTGACGACGGCCGAGGCGGCGCGCCGGCGAGCCGTGCACGGACCGAACGCACTCGAGGAGATCCGTCCGCCGTCGGTGCTCGGGATGCTCGTCCGGTCGGCGACCGAGCCGTTCGTGCTCCTCCTGCTGGCCGCGGGTCTCGGCGCGGTCCTCCTCGGGGAGGTGCGCGACGGGCTGCTCGTGCTGTTCGGCCTGATCCCGATCGTCGGGGCGGACGTGGCGACCGCCTTTCGCGGCGAGCGCGCGCTCCAAGCGCTCCGGAGCGCGTCGGCGCCGGCCGCGCGCGTCCGCCGCGACGGCTCCGCCGTCGAGATCCCGGCCGCCGAGGTGGTCCCCGGCGACATCGTCCTGCTCCGTGCCGGCGACGTCGCCCCGGCCGACGTCCGCGTCTGCGACTCGGTCGGCCTCGTCGTCGATCGGAGCATGCTGACCGGCGAGTCCATCCCCGAGCCCGCGTCCACGCAGCCGGACCCACCCGGGGCGACGCTCGGCGACCGCCGCTCGATGGTCGAGGCGAACACGAGCGTCGTCGCCGGTCACGGTTCGGGGATCGTGACGGCGGTCGGCTCGCGGACCGAGGTCGCCCGGATCGCCGGCGCCGTCACGACGAAGACCCACCTCCGCTCGCCGCTCCAGCGCGAGCTCGATCGCCTCGTCCGGATCCTGCTCGTCGTCGCGATCGGGTTGATCGCGATCACCTCCGGTCTTGGGTTCGTCCGAGGCAACCCGGTCGGCGCGAACCTCATCGCCGGCATCTCGGCAGCGATCGCGGCGATCCCCGAGGAACCGCCGGTCCTCCTCGCCGTCGTCCTGGGCCTCGGCGCCTACCGGCTGCTCCGACGCGGCGTCCTCGTCCGACGCCTGAACGCGGAGGAGATCCTCGGGGCGGTCGATCTGATCGTCACCGACAAGACCGGCACCCTGACCCGGAACCGCCTCGAAGTCGCCTGGATCGCGGACCTCGCGGGACGGATCGTCGACCCGGCTCGCCGGCTCGAGCCCCTCACGATGGCGATCCGGGCCGAGGTCGACGCGTGGACTCCCGACGCGGCGGTCACGGCGAACTCGTTCACGCAGGCGCTCGCTCGCGCCGTCCGCGCCGAGGAGGGCTCGGTCGAGCTGCGTCGCGAGGACCTGATCTCGGCGGACGGAGTCGCGGACGATCGGCCGTACTCGCGAACGACCGCGGTCCGCGACCGCACGACCGAGACGCTGACGCTCGGGGCGCCCGAGGCGGTGGCCGATCGAGCGCTGGGATCCGAGGGCGCGGAGCGGACCGCTTGGCATGCCCTGATCGAGGGCGCGGCCGCGAGCGGCGCCCGGGTCGTGGGGCTGGCGCGTCAGCTCGACGGCGAGCCGGCGAGCATGGAGGCGCTCATCGCCTTCGCGGATCCGCTCCGTCCCGAGATCGCCGAGGCGACGGGCGCGGCACGTGCCGCGGGGATCCAGGTCGTGCTGGTGACGGGCGACCATCCGACCACCGCGCGGGCGATCGCCACGTCGGCCGGGATCGGCGGGGACGGCGTCGTCACCGGGGCAGAGCTCGACCGCTGGGCCGCCGGCACGCTCGCCGACCGGCTCGGCGATCTGACGGTGGTCGCCCGGGCGACGCCGGACGGCAAGCGACGGATCGTCGAGGCGGCGCGGGCCGCCGGCCGCGTCGTTGCCGTGACCGGGGACGGGGTCAACGACGCGCCGGCCCTCCACGGTGCCGACGTCGCCGTCGCGATGGGCAGCGGGACGGCGGTGGCCAAGGAGGCGTCGGACCTGGTCCTCGGCGACGACTCGTTCGCCACGCTGATCTTCGGGATCCGCGAGGGCCGGCGGATCGTCGACAACGTCCAGAAGGGCCTCGTGTTCCTCGTGTCGACCCACGTCGCGCTCCTCGGGTTCCTGCTGATCGCGACGATCGCCGGGATCGGCCAACCCCTCCTGCCGATCCAGATCCTGTGGCTCGAGCTGTTCATCGATCTCGCGGCCTCGGTCGCCTTCGAACGCGAGCCGGACGAGCCCGACGTGATGCGCCGCCCGCCCCGCTCGACACATCGCCCGTTGCTGACCTCGGAGCTGCTCGCCCGGATCGCGCTGGCCGGCGCGTTCAGCTCGGTGGCAGCGCTGTGGCTCGTGGAGACCCACGATGGGTCGGCCGACCACGCTCGCTGGCTCGCCTACACGGCGCTCGTCTGTGGCCAGGCGGTCCGTGCCTATGCGAACCGGAGCATCCGCGAGCCCGTCCACCGGCTGGGACGGAATGGCTTCCTGCTCGCGGCCTGCATCGTCACGGTCGTGATCCAGGCCGTCATCCCGCTGATCCCACCGCTCCGCGACGCGTTCCGGGCGACGCCGCTCGATCTCGTCGACTGGGCGCTCGTCGCGGCGGTCGCCCTCGTGCCGGCGGTCCTTGCCGAGGCGATCCGCACCGTTCGACGCACGATCTGGGTCGCCTGACGGGCCGGCTCGAGGTCCCCGGGGCGTTCGGCGACATCGCGTTGGCTAGAATCGCGCCGTGGCTGGCGACCAGGTCCGGATCGGGCGGGCGGCCGAGATGCTCGGCGTGACCGTCGACACGGTGCGGCGCTGGGCCGACGAGGGCAGGCTCTCGACCACCCGGTCGAGCGGTGGCCAGCGCCTGATCCCCATCGAGGAGGTCACGCGGCTGATCGCCTCACGGCGCCAGACCGCGACGGACCGCCCGATCGTCGCCCAGTCGGCCCGGAACCGGTTCGCCGGGATCGTGACCCGGATCGAGAAGGACAAGGTCGCCGCGGTCGTCGAGATCCTGGCCGGCCCGCACCGACTCGTGTCGCTGATGACCGCCGAGGCGGTCGACGATCTGGGCCTCCGGATCGGCGACGAGGCGATCGGCGTCGTCAAGGCGACGAACGTCATCGTGGAGGTCCCGTCGGGGGGTCGCGAGCCCCGCGATTAGGGCTCCCGGATGTCGGTGTCCCGCGCGGCGGGCATTCTGACGTTCGAGTCGCCAGCCGTGGCGGCGATTGGATCCTTCGGCGGTCGCACGTCTCGCTCGCAGGGACGTCCAGCGTCCCACGCCGGCTCGATCTGGATGGCGGACGAGCTCCGGCCGCTGGAATGCGCGCACCGCGGGACAGCGGACCAGCGGACCGAGCGCCGCAGCCCTACCGCCCCTCGTACACCTCGGGGTTGACCGGCGTCGGGAGGCGCTCCCCGCGGACGCCGGCCAGCAGGTTCGCCGCCGCCATCTCGGCCATCTTGCCGCGGGTCGCCCGCGACGCCGAGGCGATGTGGGGCACGATCAGGCAGTTGTCGAGGCCCACGAGCGGGTCGTCCATCGGGATCGGTTCGGGATCGGTCACGTCGAGCGCCGCAGCGAAGATCTGGCCGGTCGTGAGCGCCGCCGCGAGCGCGGCGTGGTCGATCACCGGGCCGCGCGACGTGTTCACGAGGACGGCGTTCGGCTTCATCCACGAGAGCTTCTCCGCGTCGATCATCCCGCGCGTCTCGGGGGTGAGGTTCGTGTGGAGCGACACGAAATCGGCCTGCGGCAGCATCTCCTCGAGCGGCGCGAACGTCGCGTCGAGCTCGGCCTCCACCGCGGGGTCGACCGGCTGGATGTCCTGGTAGAGGACCTTCATCCCGAAGCCGCGCGCCCGGCGGGCCATGGCCTGGCCGATCCGCCCGAACCCGATGATCCCGATCGTCGCGCCGTGGACGTCCGGCCCAAGCAGCAGCAGCGGGCCCCACGTCTTCCACTTCCCGTCGCGAACGTAGCGGTCGCCTTCGGGGACCCGGCGGGCCGCGGCCATGAGGAGCGCGAAGGCGAGATCGGCCGTCGTCTCGGTGAGGACGCCCGGCGTGTTCCCGGCCGGGATCCCGCGGCGCGTGACGGCAGCCACGTCGATGTTGTCGAACCCGACCGCGTAGTTCGAGACGACCTTGAGCGCCGGCCCGGCGGCGTCGAGGAACTCGTCGTCGACCCGGTCGGTGAGGAGGGTCAGGACGCCGTCGCAGCCCCGGATCGCCTCGAGGAGCGCG
>DASSMI010000102.1:0-2343 GCA_035688935.1 Candidatus Limnocylindrales bacterium
AAATGGAGCGGAAGACGGGACTCGAACCCGCGACCCTCACCTTGGCAAGGTGATGCTCTACCAACTGAGCCACTTCCGCTCGATGCGCGACCACCGCCGAAACGATGGTGCCGAGAGCCAGATTCGAACTGGCGACACCGCGATTTTCAGTCGCGTGCTCTACCAACTGAGCTATCTCGGCCCGATGGCCAACCAGGCTCGGTCGCCCGTCGGCGGTCGCGAGGATACCACGCGCCTCCGAGGCCCTTCAACGACGCCCAAGCGTCCCGGAGCCCGGATCATCGGCGCGATCGATCAACGCCGGCGCCGCGCCTGGACCTCGGCCAACGACTGGAGCGGCGGCGGCTTGCGACCCGCGGCCGCGTCCTCGATGAGCGTCGCGAGGCGCTTCGCCTGGGTCTCCGGACGCTTCGCGCTGACGACCCACCAGACGGCCATCGCCCGGGCCGCAGGCGTCTGGGCCTCGAGCCACGCCAACGCGGCCGGCCTGGCTCGGATCTGCGCCTCCTGCTCGGCCGAGAGCCGAGCCTCGCGCCGCTGCTCGTAGGAGTAGACGCCCGTCCGCTCGGCGGTTCGCAGGGCGAACGCGGCCTCGCCCGCCGGTCGCATCCGTCCCTCCCGCCGGAGTCGCTCGACGTTCGCGACGTTGACGGCGCTCCAGTTCGAGCCCTTCCGCCGCGGCGTCAGCCGGATCGACCAACCGTCGCCCGGCAGCCCGCGGCGGATCCCGTCGATCCAGCCGACGCACAGGGCCTCGTCGACGATCTGCTCCCAGGTCAGCGTCGGCTTGCCGGTGGACTTCTTCCAGGCGCCGATGAAGGCCTCGGGAGCGATCGCGTGGTTCGCCTCGAGCCAGTCCCGGAGCTCCTCCGGCGTCTCGAAGAAGAGCGGCTCGAAGGGCGTCGTCCCCGGCTCCGCCACGACCTCAGTCGAGCCCGGCGAGCTGGGCGGCCTCGGGGCCCTGGAGCGGCGCGTCGCCGGTCAGCTCGCGCAGCCGGTTGATCCGGTCGAGCGTCGCGGGGTGGGTCGAGAACAGCCCGCTCGCCCGCTCCTCGAACTTCTTGATCGGGTTCGTGAAGTACATGTGCTGGGTCGCGCGGTTGGCGACCTCGAGCACCTCCTGGTCGGTCGAGATCTTCGCCAGCGCCCGCTCGATCCCGTACGGGTTGCGGGTCAGCTGGACGGACGAGGCGTCGGCGAGGTACTCGCGCTGGCGGTTCACGGCGAGCTGGACGAGGCGGGCCGCGATCGGGGCGAGGATCGACAGGACGATCGCGACGACGAAGAAGATCACCTGGATGCCGCCGCCCCCGCCGCGATCGTCGTCTCGGGAACGGCGCCCTCCCCCGCCCCAGAACGTGAACCGGAGGAAGAAGTCGGCGAGGAGCGCGATCGACCCGACCAGGACGCCGACGAGCAGCGCGAACCGGATGTCGAAGTTCCGGACGTGACTGAGCTCGTGGCCCATGACGCCCTGGAGCTCCTCGCGGTCGAGCTTCTGGAGCAGCCCGGTCGTGATCGCGACGGACGCGTGCTTGGGATCCCGGCCGGTCGCGAACGCGTTCGGTGCCGTGTCGTCGATGACGTAGACCTTGGGCATCGGGACGTTCGCCGCGATCGCCATCTCGCGGACGACGTTCAGGAGCTGCGGCGCAGACGTCTCGTCCACCTCCTGCGCGCCGGACACCGACAGGACGAGCGAATCGCCCCCGAAGTACGAGCCAACCGATAGCAGCCCGCCGAGGACGAGCGCCCCGATCATCACGGCAACGGCGCCGGACGCCGACCCGCTCAGCGCGTACCCGATCGAGAAGCCGAGCGCGCCGAACAGGGCGATGACGATCAGCGCGAGCAGGAACGAGTTGCGGCGGTTCGCCGCGATCTGGTTGTAGAAGGTGTCGGCCATCGGGGTCGTGCGGCCGGCTGGTGGCCGCGGACGCCTACGAGAGGTTCAGGTCGACGGTCGGGACCGTGCTCGCCTCGGGCTCGGCGTCGAAGAACTCGCGCTTCGTGAAGCCGAACATGCCGGCGATCAGGACGGCCGGGAAGACCTGGATCGCGGTGTTGTAATCGAGGACGGTCGCGTTGTAGTGCTGGCGGCTGAACGCGATCTGGTTCTCGGTCGTGGTCAGCTGCTCCTGGAGCTCCAGGACGTTCTGGTTCGCCTTCAGCTCGGGGTAGTTCTCGACGACTGCGAACAGGGAGCGGAGCGTGCCGGTCAGCGCGTTCTCGGCCTGTGCCTGCGCCGCGGGTCCCTGGGCGCCGGCGGCAACAGCGGCCGCGCGGGCGTTCGTGACGTCGGTCAGGACCTTCTGCTCGAAGCCCATGTAGCCCTTGACCGCA
>DASSMI010000103.1:0-13852 GCA_035688935.1 Candidatus Limnocylindrales bacterium
CGCGCCTCGCCTGGCTGCGCTGGAGCCACCCGCGGATGCCCTGGGACGGCACGGAGCTCGTGCTCGCCGACCTCGGCGAGGACGGCCGCCCGGCGAACGAGCGCGTGGTCGCGGGGAGCGCGACGGACTGGATCGCCCAGCCGCGCTGGTCGCCCGGCGGCGTCCTCCACTTCGTCGCCGAGCCCGCCGGCTGGATGAACCTCCACCGGCTCGACGGCGACGACCGTCCGGAACGCGTCAGCGCCCCGCTGGACGCGGAGTTCGCATTCCCGGACTGGGTGTTCGGCCTCGCGAACTACGCGTTCGCCGAGGACGGAACGATCATCGCCAGCGCCCGGGGCCGCGGTCGCGACCGGCTGTACCGGATCGGGCCGGACGGCTCGCCCGTGGAGATCGATCTGCCGTTCACCGAGATGAGCTACGTCGCGATCGACGGCGGTCACGCCGTGTTCCGCGCCGCTGCGCCGGATCGCCCGTGGGCAATCCGCGACCTCGATCTGGCGACGGGCACGTGGGTGGACCTGCGGCGGTCGTCCTCGCTCGAGATCGATCCCGCGGATCTCTCGATCGGCGAACCGGCCGAGTTCCCCACCACCGGCGGCCGGACCGCGTTCGGGATCGTCTACCGGCCGGTGAACCGGTCCCACGTGGGGCCGCCCGGCGCGCGCCCGCCGCTGATCGTCACGAGCCACGGCGGCCCGACCGCCCAGGCGAGCACCGCGTTCTCCGTCCTCACTCAGCTCTTCACGAGCCGCGGGTTCGCGATCCTCGACGTGGACTACGGTGGCTCGACCGGCTACGGCAGGTCGTACCGGAAGCGGCTCGAAGGGCAGTGGGGTGTCGTCGACGTCGACGACTGCGTGAACGGCGCGGCGTGGCTGGCGGAACAGGGACTCGTCGACCCGAGCGCGCTCGCGATCCGCGGCGGCTCGGCGAGCGGCTACACCACGCTCGCAGCCCTCGCGTTCCGGGACACGTTCGGCGCCGGGACGAGCTACTACGGGATCGGCGACCTCGAGACGTTCGACTCGCAGACCCACAAGTTCGAGTCGAAGTACACGTGGACGCTCGTTGGCCGATACCCGGAGCGGAAGGACCTCTATGACGCGCGGTCGCCGCTGAAGCACACCGAGCAGATCTCGTGCCCGGTGCTCATCCTCCAGGGCGCCGAGGACCGGATCGTGCCGCCGGCCCAGGCCGAGCAGATCGTCGATGCGCTCTGGGAGCGGCGCATCCCGCACGCCTACCTCCTGTTCCCGGGCGAGGACCACGGGTTCCGGGCGGCGGCGAACATCATCCGCTCGTTCGAGGCCGAGCTGTCCTTCTACGGCCAGGTGTTCGGGTTCACGCCGGCCGATCCGATCGAGCCGGTCGAGCTCGCGTTCGCTCCCGGCGCGGTGCCGGCGCCCGCCGTGCGGCCCGCTTCGCGCTGATCGCGGGTGGCCCTGTCCCGGGCGGTCGGCGCGCCGCCGATCGCCCTTCCGCTCGACGCCGGTGATGGCACGACGACCCAGCTGATCGAGGTCGTCCTCCTGCTGCTCGTCGTCGCGACGGTCCTTGCCGTCGCCGCCCGGCGGTTCGCGATCCCGTACCCGGTGGTCCTCGTCGTCGGCGGCTTGGCGCTCGGCTTCGTCCCGGGCCTGCCGACGATCGAGCTGGAACCGGACGTCGTCTTCATCCTGTTCCTGCCGCCGATCCTGTTCGCGGCCGGCTACTTCACGTCGTTCCGCGCGCTCCGTCTGAAGGCCGCACCGATCGCCCTCCTGGCCGTCGGGCTCGTGCTCTTCACGACCGTCGTCGTCGCCGTCGTCGCGTACGCCCTCGTGCCATCGCTGGGCTGGCCCGCGGCCTTCGCGCTCGGCGCGATCGTCGCCCCGCCCGACGCGGTCGCCGCGACGACGATCTTCCAGCGCCTCGGCGTGCCGCGCCGGATCATCGTCGTCCTGGAGGGCGAGAGCCTCCTCAACGACGCGACGGCGCTCGTCGCGTACCGGCTCGCGGTCGGCGTGGCGATGGGCCGGGTGGCGTTCTCCGTCGTCGACGCGGGGACGAGCTTCGTGGTCGCGGCAGCCGGCGGCGTGGCGGTCGGGCTCCTGGTCGGGATCGCGGTCGCGTGGCTCGTCGCCCGGATCGACGACGAGGTGTTCTCGGTGATCGTCACGTTCCTGGCGCCGGTGTTCGCCTACGTGCCGGCCGACCAGATCGGCCTCTCGGGCGTCCTCGCGACGGTCGTCGCCGGGATCTGGGTGGGACTCCATGCCCCCAAGGCGCTCAGCTCGCGGGTCCGGGTCTCCGGCTTCGCGTCGTGGCAGATCCTCCTGTTCCTCGTCAACGGCGCGGTCTTCATCCTCATCGGCCTGACGCTGCCGGGCGCGCTCGCCCGGCTGGGGGATCGACCGCCCGGCGAGCTCCTGGTCCTCGCCGTCGCCGTCTCGATCGCCGCGATCGCCGCACGGATCGTGTGGGTCCCGACCATCTATCTGCCGTACGCCTTCCGCCGTCGTCGCGCCGATCCGGGGAGCCCGGTGATCCCGCTGCCGGAGTCGCGCCACCTCGCGATCATCGCCTGGGCCGGGATGCGCGGCGTGGTCTCCCTCGCCGCCGCCCTCGCGCTCCCGCTCGACTTCCCCGAGCGCGACCTGATCATCTTCCTCACCTTCGCGGTGATCCTCGCGACCCTCGTGGGCCAGGGACTGACGCTGCCGATCCTCATCGACCGGCTGAACATCGATGACGGCGCCGGGGCGACCGGGCAGGAGGAGGCCTTCGCCCGCTACGTCACCTCGGATGCGGCGACGGCGCGGCTCGACGACCTCGCCGCCGAGTGGCCGGGGCACCTCGAGCTGATCGACAACCTGCGCGCCCAGTACGGCCATCGGGCGCGCCACGCCGAGATCCGCCAGGGACCCGCCGAGAGCGACGAGGAGGAGCAGGAGCTGATCGAGCACCGCCAGATCCGGATGGGGGTCCTCATGGCCGAACGCGAGGCGCTCCTGAACCTCCGTGACCGCGGGGCGATCTCCGACGACATCTTCCGGAAGGTCGAGCGCGATCTCGACCTCGAGGAGATCCGGATGGAGGCGTAGATCCGGCCGGCCGACCGACGGCGGGCGAGCGCGCCGCCGCCCTAACGGTCGAGGCTCGCGGCGATGAGCTCGGTTCCGGGATCGGGCAGCGCGGTGATCCGCTCGGGCTGGGCCAGATCGACGGCGACGAGCTGCGACGCCACCTCCGGCCGCGTCGCCAGGAACCCGACGACGGCGTACCCGTCGCGGACCCCGATCAGCGCGGCCCCGGTCAGGGGACCGGTCGTCAGGATCGGCGGGTCGGCGCGGCCGGCCGCGTCGATCCGCATCAGTGCGATCGAGTCGGGGAACTGGATCGCGTCCGCGGTCAGCGTGTAGAGATCGCCGCCGCCTCCCCAGTCCCAGCCGAGCGTCACCCCACCCGGAGCGTCGAACTGGAAGCCGTTGTCGGCGGCGCGGACCTCGACGGTCCGCGGTCCGCCCGTCGTGTCGGCGTTGATCCTCGTCGTGGCGATCCGCCCGGTGACCGGATCGACCGTCCGCGTCCCGATCGTGCCCGGTCGCGGGACGAGCCCGTCCGGCTGGCCCACCCGGAAGTCCGACAGGCGCTCCACCGTCGCGCCGTCGCTCGACACCCGGAACTCCCCGATGAGCAGCGCGAGCTCCGGCGAGATGACCCCGCCGTAGATCCACGTGCCGTCCTCGGAGAAGCCGAGCGGGATCGTCACCGGCTCGATCGTGGGCAGCGAGATCGAGCCCTGCGGGATCGGGTTGGGGAGGTAGACCTCGCGTGGGAGGTCCACGGCGTGCTCGACGGCTCGACCCGCGCGGTCGAGCGTCACGATGTGCCACTGCCGCGGCCGGCCGGCGACGACGACGACCCGGCTGTCCGCGGACCACAGCGCGCCGGATCCGACGGTGATCCGGTCGTGGCGCCACAGGGGCTTCCCCGTGTCGTCGACGACGGTCGCCGTGCCCTCGTCGGGGTACGACGTGTCGCCCGGCGCCAGGACGGCGACGAACCGGCGGTTCGGGGCGAGGACCGGGTAGACGGGATCGCTCCCGTCGGGAAGGATGTTCGGGATGTCCCGGATGAGGCGCGTCCGGGCGTCGTCGGGCGTCCAGACCGTCACCCGGACGTCCCGCCCGTCCCCGGATCGCTCGGCGAGCGTCACCTCCGGCGCCCCCGGGAGCGCGACGCGCGCGACGGCAAGGAGCGTCTCCACCCGCGGCTCCGATCGGGCGGTGGGCGACGGACGGACGGTCGCGCTCGCCGCGGCGACGTCGCCGGTCCGACGGGCCGGGTCCGCCGTGACCGTGGGGCGCTCCGCCAGACGCGCGAGGGCGAACGCGCCACCGATGATCCCGACGGCCACGGTCGCGACGACCGCCGCCCGGCGGCGTCCGCCGCGTCCGCCGGGCAACCGGACGACGGGGACGTCGAGCCGGTCGGGCGGGCGCGCTGCCGTCATGCTCCGTTCAACGACGGGCGAGGTCCCGCAGGATCTCCATCCCGCGCGCGACGTCGGCGAATCGCGTCGTCAGCGGTGACAGCCCCAGCCGGATCGAGTCGGGCGCCCGGAAATCGGGCAGGACGTTCGCTGCGATCAGCGCCTTCGTCAGCGAGCGCGCGTCATCGCGCCGGACCGAGACGTGCGACCCCCTGCGTGCCGCGTCGCGCGGGCTCCCGAGCGTGAACCCGAGCGGCGCGAGCCACGCGTCGTGGAGCGCGATCGCGTATTCCGTGAGGGCGATCCCCTTCGCCCGGATCGCGTCGATCCCCGCCTCGACGGAGACGCGGATCCCCTCCTCGGCCGCCACGAGCCCCAGGATCCCGGGCGTCCCCGTCAGCCAGCCGGTGATCCCGGCCGCCGGACGGAAGCCCTGGCCCATCTCGAACTGGTCGGCCTGGCCGAACCAGCCCTGGATCGGGTTCCGGAGCGTCGTCTGGAGGTCGCCGCGGACGTACAGGTACGCGGGCGCGCCCGGCCCACCGTTGAGGTACTTGTACGTGCAGCCGACCGCGAGGTCGACGTCGTTCGCGGCGAGGTCGACGGGCACGGAGCCCGCGGAGTGCGAGAGGTCCCAGAGGACGAGCGAGCCCGCGTCATGGGCCAGCCGGGTGATCGCGGGCAGATCGGCGATCGCGGCCGAGCGGTAGTTCACGTGGGTCAGGGTGACCAGCGCGACCTGGCCCTCGTGGGATGCGAGCACCGCCTCGAGCTCGGCCGCGGACGGTCCCTCGATCGGGTCGGGATCGAGCCACGCGATCGCGCGATCACGATCGCGAGCGAGCCCTTCCAGGACGTAGCGGTCGGTCGGGAAGTTCTCACGATCCGTGACGATGACGCGGCGGTCCGGCCGCGCGTCGAGGCCCGCGGACGCAAGCCGGTAGAAGTCGATCGTCGTCGAGTCGCAGATCGCGACCTCGTCCGGCCGGGCGCCCAGGAGCGATGTCCCGAGGAGGTCGCCGACGCGGCGCGGCTCGCCGAGCCAGTGGTCCCACCCCCGGATCAGCTCGCCGGCCCACTCCTCGGCGGCGACGCGGGCCAGCCGCTCCAGCGCGGCGAGCGGCGGCCGCCCCAGCGAGTTGCCGTCGAGATAGACGACGTCCGGGTCCGGGATGACGAACCGATCGCGGAACGCCGCGAGCACGTCGGCGGCGTCGAGCTCGGCCGGATCGCTGGTCGCGGTGGGCACGAGATCGGTCGCCACGGTGTCGAGTCTAGTCGGCGATGGCGCGTGCTACCCTCGGCCGCGAACCCACCCCGTTGAGGCATCCATGACGAGCATCGTCGACGCGTCGCAGTACCTCTTCACGTCCGAGTCGGTCACGGAAGGCCATCCGGACAAGATGTGTGACCAGATCTCCGACGCGATCCTGGACGCGATCGTCCGCGAGGACCCCGATGCGCGGGTCGCCTGCGAGACCGCGACGACGACGGGCCTCGTCGTCGTCCTCGGCGAGATCACGACCGACACGTACATCGACTTCCAGCAGGTCGTGCGCGAGACGGTCCGGGACATCGGCTACACGAAGGCCGACTACGGGTTCGACTACCAGACCTGCGGGACGCTCATCTCCGTGAAGGGCCAGTCGCCCGACATCGCGCAGGGCGTCGACGCCGCGCTCGAGGTCCGCGATGAGACGGCCAAGAGCGAGGAGCTGGGCGCCGGCGACCAGGGGATGATGTTCGGGTTCGCCTGCCGCGAGACGCCTGAGCTCATGCCGCTCCCGATCGCGCTCGCCCATCGGATGGCGCGGCGGCTCGCCGAGTCCCGGAAGACCGGCCAGCTGCCGTACCTCCGGCCGGACGGGAAGACGCAGGTCACCGTCGAGTACGAGCGGGGCACGCCCGTGGCGGTCCGGACGGTGGTCGTGGCCGCCCAGCACGATCCCGACGTCCGGCTGGAGCGGATCCAGGACGACATCAGCGAAGCGGTGATCCTGCCCACGATCCCCGCCGAGCTCCGCCGCGGCGATCCGGTCATGCACGTGAACCCGACGGGCCGCTTCGTCACCGGCGGCCCGATGGGCGACGCCGGACTGACCGGTCGCAAGATCATCGTCGACAGCTACGGCGGGATGGCCCGGCACGGCGGCGGCGCATTCAGCGGCAAGGATCCGACGAAGGTCGACCGGTCCGGGGCGTACGCCGCGCGATGGGTCGCCAAGAACGTCGTCGCGGCCGGGCTGGCCGATCGGTTCGAGGTCGAGATCGCCTACGGGATCGGGATCGCCCGCCCGATCTCCTTCTCGGTCGAGTCGTTCGGGACCGGCAGGATCGACGACGCCGAGATCCAACGCCTGATCGAGCGCCACTTCGACCTCCGGCCCGCCGCGATCATCTCGGCCCTCGATCTCCGCCGTCCGATCTACCGCCAGACCGCGGCGTACGGCCACTTCGGCCGGCTCGATCTCGACCTGCCGTGGGAGCGAACCGACAAGGCCGAGCTCCTCGCGTCCGAGGCCGGCCTCGCCGCGCCGGAGCCCGTCACCGTCGCGTGACCGCTCCGGCGGATCCCGTTGGAGCCATCGGCTCCGCGCCGGTCGATCCGACGCGGGCGCTGGCGGCCTTCACCGCCGCCGTCGACGCGTTCGACCGGCGCCTGCGCGCGATCGACGACAGCGCGCTCGCCGTGCCCTGGGCCTGGGAGTCGTACGACGAGGAGGGCGTCCGGTTCGGGATCCTCCGGACCACCGAGCAGGTCGCGGACGCCGCGGTCGAGATCGGCGCGGCCCGAACCGAGGCCGGCGACCCACCGACGCGCGCCGAGCGGCTCATCGGTCGGTATCTCGTCGCATGGCGCGAGCTGTGGTCCGTCGCGGACCGGGCCGACGCCGCGATCGACACGCCGCCCGCCGAGGGGGAGTGGCCGCTCCGGGCGATCCTCGACCACCTCGTCGAAGCGGACATCGGCTTCCTCGCGACGGTCCGGAACGGGCTGGACCAGCACCGCGCCGGCGTCGCGCGGCCCGCGAAGATCGCCTCGGACGAGACGTGGCTGGCCTTGGGCGAGGTCGACGAGACGTCGTGGCGGGCCGCGTTCGAAGGGTCGCTCCCGGAGATCCGCGCGTATCACCTCGCCGTTCGTGGCCGCGTCGTCGCGCATCTCGCACCGATGACCGATGACGAGATGGCGGCCGACTCGCCGTTCTGGGATGGCGAGCGGCCGAACCGGTTCCGGCTCGGCCGGTTCGAGTCGCACCTCCGGCAGCACACGATCCAGACCGAGAAGGCGATCCAGGAGGTCATCGGCGCGCCGCGTGAGGTCGAGCGACTCCTCCGGTTGCTGGCCCGCGCGACCGGCGACGTCGAGGCCGCGGCCGTCGGCGCGGACCCCCGGGTCGTCGCGACGGCGCTGGATGGCCTCCCGACCGAGATCGAGGAGCGAGCCAAGGAGCTCGAGACGGCGATCGCCGAGCGCCACGACTGACGCGGGCGTCCCGGCCGAGGGTTGAGTCGCCTGGTGACTCAGATCACGGCTCAGCACGTTCGGTGATGTGCGGATCGCTGCTCGACCACGCTGGCGGGAGCCCGATCTGAGTCGCGTGGCGACTCAGCGGGCGGCGACGAACACCTCGATGTCCTGGCGCCTAGCTCCGGCGAGCCCGCCGATGCCTGAGTCGCAGTGGCGACTCACATCTGGGCGGAGGACGCTTGGCGGAGTGCGGATCTGCCCTTGGTCACGCTCGGATCAGCCGGATCTGAGTCGCGCCGGCGACTCGGGCGCGCGCGACAACGCGGGGCGCGGCTACTCCCCGGTGAACGCGCGGACGCCCGCCTCGGCCGCTCGCTGATCCTGGTCCGCGCTGCCACCGCTCACGCCGACGGCGCCCACGAGCACCCCGTCCCGTTCGAGCGGCAGGCCGCCGGCGAAGATGATCGTCCGGCCGCCAGCGACCGTGTGGTACCCGAAGAACTCCGTCCCGGGCTGGGTGACCGGCGGCAGGTCGGCCGTCGGCATCCGGTTCACGAGCGCCGTGAACGCCTTGTCCCGGGCGAGGGTGATCCCGACGAGATCGGCGCCGTCCATCCGCTCGAAGGCGACCAGCTGGTCGCCGGAGTCGACGACGGCGCACGACATCGACACGCGCATCTCGCGCGCCTCGGCCTGCACGGCGGCGATCACGGCGCGAGCCGCCATCAGGGTCAGCCCGGCCGCCTGCGACGCCGTGGGCCCGCGCCAGGCATCGACGTTGTCGAGCGCGACGCCCGGCGAGGGCTCGGCCGTCACGCTCCCTGCTCGGCGATCATCCCGGCGACCGAGGTGTCCCGCCCGGTGGCGCCGCGGCGCCGGGTCAGGAGCTGGCCCACGATCAGGACCGACAGCGTGATCAGGAGCATCACCGCGGCGACCGCGTTCGTCGCCGGCGTCACGCCCTTGCGGATCTGGCCGAACACGTAGAGCGGGATCGTCGATGTCCCGGAGCCGTTCACGAAGGTCGTGATCACGTAGTCGTCGAACGAGAACGTGAACGACAGGAGGAAGCCCGCCACGATCGCGGGCAGGAGCTGCGGGAACGTGATCTGCCAGAACGTCCGCCACGGCGTCCCGTACAGGTCATAGCTCGCTTCGACGTGCGTCCGGTCCATGCCCGACAGGCGGGCTCGCACGAGGAGCAGGACGAGCGAGATGTTGAACAGCGAGAGCGCCGCGACGATCGTGTGGTAGCCGAACCCGATCTTCAGACCCATCGAGGTGAGGATCCCGTCATTCGGTCCGATCGTGGTGGCGAAGAAGACGAGCGTCGCGAGGGCGATGACGATCTCGGGCACGATCACCGAGATGTAGGTGAGCGCGTCGAACGGAGCTCGGAACCACCTCGGGGTCCGCTGCAGGCCCAGCGCGGCCATCGTGCCGATGATCGTGGAGATGATCCCGGTCGCGAGACCGACGATCACGCTGTTCAGGAGGTACTTCTGGACCTCCTTGCTGTTGATCACGAACTCGTACCACTTCAGGCTGAAGCCTTCCCAGTTCGTGACGCGCCGGTTCGTCCCGTTGAAGCTGAACACGACGACCACGACGATCGGCAGGTACAGGAAGAGGTAGACCAGGAGCGTATGGCCGCGGAGCCAGGCCTCGACCCAGCGGCCGGACCGGTCGACCCGCGCCTTCGCCCGGCCGCCCAGGGTCGCCGCCTGGGGCAGCGTCTGCGCCCCCGTGCTCATACGACGCTCACCTCACGGACCGTCCGGCCACGGTTCGTGAACCAGACGTAGGCGGTGACGACGACGAGCATGATCAGGATCAGGAAGACCGCCATCGCGGATCCCGACGGCCAGTTGCGCGCCTCGAGAAAGCGCAGGTACAGCGCGTTCCCGATCCCGAACGTCTGGCCGTACCCCAGGAGCTGGGGGATGACGTACTCGCCCATCATCGGGATGAAGACGAGGATCGAGCCGGTGATCAGGCCCGGCAACGCGATCGGCAGGGTCACCTGCCGGAACGTCGCCAGGCGACCCGCGCCCAGGTCCTTGGACGCTTCGACGAGCGTCCGGTCCATCCGCTCGAGGGTCACGTACAGCGGGAAGACCATCAGCGGCAGGTAGCCGTAGACGAGGCCCAGCTGGACGCCCCAGGTCGTGGCCAGGATCCGGAACGAGTGGTTGCCGGTGAGGTCCTGGATGAAGCCCACGATCCCGTCCGGCCCCAGGATCAGGATCCAGGCATAGGTCCGGATCAGGAAGCTGGTCCAGAACGGGATGACGAGGAGGACGATCAGGAGCGCCTTGCGCCGGGTCGCCCGCGTCGCGATGAAGTACGCGAGCGGCAACCCGACGAGGAGGCACAGGATCGTGCCGATGATCGAGAACTGGAGGCTCGTCAGGAACGGCTCCGGCTTCTGGAGCGCCCCGGCGTAGTTGTCGAGGGTGAAGGCCGGGACGTAGCCGCCGGTCTTCCCCCGGTTGCCGAAGCTGAACAGGACGACGATCGCGATCGGGGCGACGAGGAGGATGACGTACCAGGCGAGCGCCGGACCGACGAGCACGCTCGTCAGGAGGCGCGCACGGCCCCGGCCGGGCGGCGCGTTCACGTGCGTCGCGCGTGGCTGGGCCGGGGCCGGGCTCGTCATCGGCTCATCGCCGTCCGATCGGATCGATCCCGCGGCTGCTCAGTGCTTGCCGATGCTCGACTTGAACTCTTCCCAGATCTCCTGGCGGAGCGGGTTCGTCGAGACGTCCTGGGCGCCCTCGAGGAGGCCGGACTTCACGACGTCGTCGGGGACGAACACGGTCGGGTCGGCGAGGATCTTCGGGTCGACCAGCTTCTTCGCCTCGGTGTTGGCGGTCGCGTAGCGGTTCGTCTCCGATTCCTTCGCCTGGACCTCCGGGTCCTGGATGAAGTTCAGGAACGCATACGCGGCGTTGGGATGGGGCGGGTTCTTGAAGATCACCCAGGTGTCCATCCAGTACAGAGTCCCGTCCTCGGGGATGACGTACTTCGTGTCCGCCGTCTCGGGCTTCTCGGCGAGATCGGCGATGCCGCCGGTCCACGTCAGGCCCAGGACGCACTCCTCGTTGGCGAGCTGGGCGTCGTACGTGTCCGAGTTGAGCGCGAGGACGTGCGGCGCGAACGCGCGCAGGATCTCGCGGGCCTCACCCAGCTCCTTGGGATCGACCGAGTTCAACGAATAGCCGAGCGACTTCAGCGGGGCGACGAAGACGTCACCGGGCGAGTCGACGACGACGATCCGGCCGCTGTACTTGGGGGCGACCTCGAAGAACTGCTTCCAGGTCTTGACCTCCTCCTTGACGTCCTTCGTCCGGATGGAGATGCCGGTCGTGCCCCAGTCCTTGGGCAGGTGGTAGTTGTTGAGGTCGGCGTCCGCGCCCTTGTAGAAGTTCTGGAACTGCGGGTCGATCAGCGCGGCGTTGGGGAGCTTGGACCAGTCGAGCTTCTCGATGAAGTCGCCCTCGACCATCGCCTTCACGAACTCGCAGGTCGGAGCGCCAACGTCCCACTGCCCCGCGGCGCCGCCCTGGAGCTTCGTCAGGAGCTCCTCGTTCGACGCGTACGTGTCGTATTGGAAGTCCGTGACCTTGAAGTCCTTCTTGAACTTCTCGATGTTGTCGGGGTCGACGTAGTCGGCCCAGTTGTACATGAGCAGCGTGCCCTCGGTCTCCGTGACCGCGACCGCGGACGGCGATGCCGCAGCCGATGGCGACTCGGCCGTCGACGGCTCGGTCGAGGCTGCCGTGCTCGGCGCCGCCGACGTGGACGCGCTCGGGCTCGTGCCCGGCGTGCACGCCGCGATGAACGCCGCCATGCTGGTGAACCCCGTCGCGGCGAGGAACCGCCGCCGCGTGACCGCGTTCGCCGACACGCGCCGGACGATCGCCTCGAGCTCGTATTCGCGCGATGCCATCCTGTTCCTCCTCCGGCTCGCCAGCGGCGAGCGACACATCTCGAACCTAGGCCGCGAGGACCAGGTTCGCCTCCTCTCGCCAGCGCACGACGACCGGGTCCCCGGGTCCGACGCCCTGGCTGATGCTCGCCCCCAAGCTGTTCTGGAGACGGACGATGAGCTCGCCCGCCTGGTCCGTCTGGACGCGGTACTCGGTCTGGTCGCCGAGATACGTCCCCTGGCGGATCCGGCCGCTGACCGCCGTCCATCCGGCGCCGGCGTCGGACCCGTCGATGGCCACCTCGAGCCGCTCGGGCCGGATCACGACCGTGACCGCGTCGCCCACCGACGGGTTCGCCGCCGGATCGGTGACGCGACCGCGGAGCGTGAGCCCGCCCGCGCTGGAGATCGTCACCCGGTCGCCGCCGTCGAGCGAGGCGACCGAGCCCTCGATGAAGTTGGAGGACCCGATGAAGTCGGCCACGAAGCGGTTCTTCGGCCGCTCGTAGAGGTCCGTGGGCCCGCCCATCTGCTGGATGAGGCCGTCGCGCATGACGACGATCATGTCGCTCATCGTGAGCGCCTCCTCCTGGTCGTGGGTCACGTAGATGAACGTGATCCCGACCTCCTGCTGGAGCGCCTTGAGCTCGAGCTGCATCTCCTTGCGCAGCTTCAGGTCGAGGGCTCCCAGCGGCTCGTCGAGGAGGAGCACGGTCGGGCGGTTCACGAGCGCCCGCGCGAGCGCGACGCGCTGCTGCTGGCCGCCCGACATCTCCCAGGTCCGGCGCTTCTGGTAGCCCGCGAGGCGGACGAGCCGGAGCGCCTCGTCCACGCGTCGGGTCTCCTCGGCCTTCGCGACCTTCTTCTGGCGGAGGCCGTAGCCCACGTTCTGGGCGACGTCCATGTGCGGGAAGAGCGCGTAATGCTGGAAGACGGTGTTCACGTTCCGCTTGTAGGGCGGCACGCCGGCGATCGGCTGGCCGGCCAGGAGGATCTCGCCCTCGGTCGGCTGCTCGAATCCCGCGATCATCCGCAGCGTCGTCGTCTTCCCGCAGCCCGACGGGCCGAGCAGGCTCGTGAAGCTGGCCGGTGGGATCTCGAGGTTCATGTGATCGACGGCGACGACGTCGCCGAAGCGCTTCGTGACGTCGAGGAGCGAGACGTCCGGATGGCCCGCGCTCGCGCGCGACCCACCGCTCATCGGCGTCGACGCCGCGGCGGGTGGTTCGGCGACGGTGGTGGATGCGGTCACGGGCCCCTCTCTGCGCAGCGGGGATGGGTGCGGCAACCGATCGGCATGAAGCGCCGCTGCAGGCACGCTACAGCGTGCGGGGATGGTAATCGCGGCCGTTCTGGGGAGTCAACGCCGCCCCGGTTCGAGATTCGAATCTGACGCGCGGCGCGGGACAGATTGTCGCGCGCTGTCCTGAAGCTATACTTCAGCCGCTTCGGCGCCGGAACGTGTTGGCAGGAGGCGCGACGGGATGACTGCGACGGAGCTCCAGCTCGGGCCGCGGATCCGCTCGCTTCGCCAGGCACGGAATGTCACCCTGCGTGAGCTTGCCGAGCGGGCCGGCGTGACGGAGAGCTTCCTCTCGCAGGTCGAGCGGGAGGTGACGAGCCCCTCGATCGCGTCGGTCCAGCGGATCGCCCGAGCCCTGGATCTCGGGATCGCCGAGCTCTTCGTCGACGACGAGCCGCTGGGCCGGGTCGTCCGGCAGGAGGAACGGCGCCGGATCGCGTACCCGGGTCTCAAGGCGGTCGACGAGTTCCTGACGATCGGCAAGGAGGGCCGGCTCCAGGTGATCCTGTCGACGATCGAGCCGGGTGGCGGCACCGGCGCGGAGCCCTACACCCACGACTCCGACGAGGAGGTCGTCATCGTCCTCGACGGCCGGCTCGAGCTGTGGGTCGGCGACGAGGCGCACGTCCTCGAGACCGGCGACGCGATCACGTACTCGTCGCGCCAGCC
>DASSMI010000104.1:0-9579 GCA_035688935.1 Candidatus Limnocylindrales bacterium
AGCGCCGGCCTGCCTGCCGTCTGGTAGCGCCCGGCCACCGACGGTCGCCCGATCATGCGGCTTCGTGCATGACGGCGTCATCGATCCGTGGCGGGCGCGCCGGCGCGCGTCGGGGGCGTTCCGACCGCATCGTTCCCTCCCGGCAGCCGACGCGTTATGCTCGTCCCCCGGTGGTGAGCCTTGCGCTCACACGATGGCCACCACCGGAATTCCCCACCGACCGAACCCGGAGCCCACCTTGACCTCGAACGTCGGGCAGAACTATCCGTACACGAGCGAGACGGACGTCGACCGGGCCGCTCGGATTGCGGCGCTGGTCACGGAACGCGCGGGTCTGGCCGACACGCTCAAGGCCGAGACGACGCCACTCGACGCCAAGGAGCGCTGGTGGGTCTGGAAGTGCCCCACGGCGGGCTGCCCCGGGCTCCTCCACGCGGCGGGATACGCGGCCGAGAAGCACGCGCTGTTCGTCGTCTGCGACGGCACCTGCGCGAAGACCTTCCTCCGCTGACGGGCCCTCCCCCGCCCGCCGTCGAGCTGCGGACGGCACGCCGCCGGCTCATCGTCGATGGCCTCGGGATCCTCGTCTCGGCCGGCGGGTTCGGGTTCGTCTACGGCCTGACGGCCCGCACGACGGGCGGCTTCTCCCCGATCGAGGCGATGGCCTTCAGCCTGATCGCCTTCGCCGGCGCCGCGCAGTTCGCGACGATCGGCTATGTCGTCAGCGGGATCGGCTGGCCGGTCATCGCCGGGCTGACCTTCCTCCTGAACGCCCGCCACGTCCTCTACTCGGCGGCGTTGGCGCCCGCGTTCGCCGGCCGGCCGGTCGTCGAGCGGGCGATCGCGGCCCAGCTCCTGACCGACGAATCGTTCGCGCTGGCGACCGCGCACGCACGGCGGGTCGGTCGGTTCGACCGGTTCGGATACTGGTGGGCGGCCATCGTCACGACGCTCATCCCGTGGAATCTCGCGACACTCGCCGGCGTGTCCCTCGGCGCGGCGATCGTCGACCCCAAGCAGCTGGGGATCGACGTCATCTTCCCGGCCGCGATGGGCGGCCTCGCCGTGCTGCTGATCTCGGGCCGGCGCGAGCTCGTCGCTGCGGGTGCCGGGGCGATCATCGGCGTCGTGGTGTCGCTCACCGTCAGCACGACGGTCGGCGTGATCGCGGGCGGCGTCCTCGGTCCGCTCGCCGGGTTGCTCGTCCCCGGCGCCGCCGCGCACGAGACCGCACCGATCGGCTCGTCCTCGTCGGCGCGCCGCTACGCGATGCCGGACGGCCTGCGTCACCCGCTCGGGCCGGACGAGGACCCCGCGCCGTGAGCACCGATCTCGTCCCGCTCGCGGTCGTGATGTGGGCGGTCACGTACCCATCGCGCGCGATCGGGTTGCTCGCGCCCGCGATCGATCGCCTCCCGAGGGCTTCCCTGGCCTATCTCCAGCTCGTGGGTCCGGCCGTCCTGGGCGCGATCGCGACGGTCAACACGCTCTTCCCCACGCCCGGGTCGACCGCGGTCTCGATCGGCATCGCGTGGGTCTCGGTGGCCGCGTGCATCGCGATCGTCGCGTGGCGGCGCAGCCTCTTCCTGGGGTTGCTCGCCGCCGTCATCATCGCGCTCGCGGGTCGCGCGGCCGGCTGGTCCTAGCCGCATCGAAGGAGGGTCGATGAACGTCGTGGAGTTCCGGGCCGGGCCCGATCAGACCCTCGTCGTCTACGAGCCGAACGACATCGGAAGCGAGCTCGCGCCGCTCGAGATCTTCTCGGCCGTCGCCGACGACGCGGCCGATCGGGCGACGAAGGGCGAATGGATCGTGACGATGGCCGCGATGCCGCTGCGCCACGCCGGCACCGCGTTCGGCCAGGAAGGGAGCGGCTACGAGACGAAGGTCGCGATCGGCGTCGTCTACGGCCGAGTGGGCTCCGGCGGATCGGGCGGATCGGGCGGATCGGGCGGATCGAGCGCGGCGTCGGACCGGACCTGAACCGTCAGCGATCCACCCGCTCGAGCCACATCCCGTCGAGCGATCGAGGCGCCTCGCCGTCGAACCGCTCGAGTGCCGCGGTCAGCGTCCAGTCGGCCTCGGCCCAGGCGTCCGGTGCGAGCGTCGGAACCGGGTAGGACGGTGGCGGCGCGAAGACGCCCGAGACGGTGATCGGAACGTCGCACGGCGCGGCCGGTTCGCAGCCGGCGAGCCAGTCGATGTCGAGTGCGATCCCGGCGAGGGCTCGTGCGGTGCCATGCGGTCCGGTGATCTCGACCCACGGCGCGGCCGGACGAGCGCTGGACTCCGCCCGGTCGACCGTGAGGAGCGCGCGACCGAGGACGGGGTAGTGGAGGCGCGAGTCGACGAGCCCGGCGGGCACGTGGAGGACCAGGTGCTGATCGACACGCGCCGCGGCGGGCGTGATCCGGAAGGATCCGCTCGTCTCGACCGTCCGGCGGGCTGGCGCTCCATCGAACCGGAAGGCGAGGTCCTCCTCGAGCGCCAGTCCCTCCAGGCGGGGCGTGGGCGTCGGGCCCGACGGCTCCGTCCACGGCGAGTCGCCACCGATCACCGTCGCTGACAGGCTCGACGAGAACCGGACCGCCACGCCCGGACCGTCGACCGGGGCGAGCCACCGCGCGACGAGGACGTAGGTCGCGGCACAGCGCGTCGTCTCGCAGTCATCGAACGTGCGTCCGCTCCCGGTCCATCCGTCGAGCGTCGCGTGGCCGGTTCCGGCCGGGTTCGGCGTCGAGGACGACGTCGTCGCGTCGAAGATCGAAAGCCAGGAGGCCGGCGCCCGCGGGTCGTCGGGACCCGTCGCCCCTCGGACGACCAGATCCAGCTTCGGCGCGGTGATCCGATCCTTCGTCGGATCGACGACGACGCGGACAGCCCGGACGGCGATCGGGGCTGCCTTCGTCAACGTCGTGTCCGCGTCCCAGCGCGTGCCCATCTGGGGCGGGCCGGGTGGGAAACGCTCCGGCGGGAACGTCGCGATCGAGATCGCCGCGATCGCGACGTAGCCGATCAGGCCGAGGCAGGCGACGAGGACGACGGCGCGGCGCGCGCGTTTCCACATCAGGGCCGCAGGATACGGGACGAAGTCCAGGCCCCTGCCGCGCGGGCGGGACGTCAGGCCCGGTGCGCCTCGAGCTCGACCTCGACGAGGAGCGACGGATCGATCAGGCCCGCGACGCGAACGAGCGTCGCCGCCGGCCGGATCGCGCCGAACAGCTCGCCGTTGACCGCTGCGACCGCCGCGGCGTCGTCCTCGCGCACGACGTACATCCGGACGCGGACGACGTCCGCGGACGCGAAGCCCGCCTCCTCCAGCGCCCCGAGCCCGATGCGGAACGCCGCCCGCGCCTGGGCCGCGGCATCGCCTGGGTGGCTCGATCGGCCGTCCGGCCCGGCATCGGTCGTCCCGGCGACCCAGCAGCCGTCACCGACCGCGACCGCGCGGCTGTACCCGTAGGCCGCCTCGTACGGGCTGCCCGACGAGACGAGCCGCCTGGCCGTCACTCCGCGCGCCACCCGATGACGACCGGGTCGCGTCCGATCGCGAGCAACAGCCCGGCGAGGAGCGCGGTCCGCGGGACGATCGACGCGATCTCCATGTACTCGTCCGGCGAGTGGTCGAGCCCGCCGATCGGTCCCAGCCCGTCGATCGTCGGGATGCCCATCCCGGACGTCGTGTTCCCGTCCGACGCGCCGCCGGTCGCCTGGTCGTGCATCTCGAAGCCGAGGCGGCTCGCGATCGCGAGCGCATGCTCGACGAGCCGGCCCGACCGCTCGAGCTTCTCCATCGGCCACCAGCGCGCCATCTCGGTCAGCGTGGCCGTCGTGTCCGGTACCGACAGCCGCGTCAGCTCGTCGCGGATCGTCGCCTCGACGGTCTCGAGGTCCGCCCGGCGAACGGCACGGAGATCGATCTCCAGCACGCAGTGCTCGGCGACGACGTTGGGCCGCGTCCCGCCGCGGATCTGGCCGACGTTCACGGTCACTCCGTCCCAGCGGCCATTCAGGGCGTGCAGCCGCGCGACGAGATCGGCGGCCGCGAGGATCGCCGACCGTCCCTTCTCGGGCTCGACGCCGGCGTGGGCCGCTCGCCCGGTGATCGCGACGCGCGCGTCGAGGATGCCCTTGCGCGACGAGACGATGTTGCCGTTCGCCCGCGCACATTCGAGGACGAGGCAGACGTCGGCGTCGGCGGCGATCGCGCGGATGTGTGGCGTCGACGTCGGGGAGCCGATCTCCTCGTCCGGGTTGGCCACGAACGTCAGGCGCTCGAACGGCAGCGGACCGGCCGCGCGCAGTGCGCGCACGGCGTGGAGGCCCGCGAGGAGCCCCGACTTCATGTCGGTCACGCCCGGCCCGCGAGCGATCCCGTCGGCATCGATCCCGAACGGGCGCTGGGCCGCCGTGCTCGGGTCGAACACGGTGTCCATGTGGCCGATCAGGAGGATCCTCGGGCCGTCCGGAGTCCCGTTCTCGCCGTCCCACGTCCCGATGACCGTGGCGCCGAGATGCCCGGCCGGGTCCGGTCGGACGTCGACCCGTGCGCCGTCGGCCTCCATGAAGGACGCGACGAACCGGCCGATCTCGTCGACGCCCGCCGGGGTGTACGAGCCGCAATCGATGTTGACGAGGCGCTCGAGCTCCTCGAGGTAGGTCGCCTCGGCATCGCGAACGGTGGCGAGCAGCGCGTCGAGCTCGGCCTCGGTGACGCCGGCGCCGGGCATCGTCATGGTCTCCATGGCCGGGAAGGATAGGCTGCAACGAGGGCCGAGCCGGCATCGGCGCGTCGTATGCTCCGAGGGCCGTGCGTGTCATCGAAATCCGGCTGCTCGAGGGACCGAACGTCTACCGGCTCGAACCGGTCGTCAAGGTCGAGGTCGCGATCGGTCGCCGCCGGACCTGGTACGGCCAGCGGAGCCCCGGCCGCCACGCCCTCGTCCACCTCGGCGCCGACGTCCCGGCGAAGGCGTGGCCGCTCCCGATCGAGAGTCTCGTCGCCTGGGTCCGCCGCCTCCGCGCCGACCATGACGAGGGTACCGGCGGCGTGAGCGTCCACCGCTCGTCGGATCCCGGGCACTGGATCGTCACGTTCCCGTGGACCGGCGCCGAGCGCGCCCGGACGATCGCCGAGGCCGCCCTCGCCCTGACCGAGCGCGACGTGTCCCCTGCCCGGCGCGTCCGCCTCACGGGCAGCCAGGAGCGGATGGTCGCGCGATGGGCCGCGAGGATCGCCGAGTCCCGGGCGACGCCGCCGGCGTGGGTCCGCGACGCGGATCGGAAGATCCCCGTTGTCTCGATCACGGGGACGAACGGCAAGAGCACGGTCACGCGGCTGATCACCCACATCCTCAAGGTCTCGGGGAAGCGCGTCGGCACGACGACCTCGGACGGCGTCCTCGTCAACGAGCGGCTCGTCGAGCCCGGCGACTGGACCGGGCCGGGCGGTGCCTGGCAGATCCTCGAACGGTCCGATCTCGACGTCGGCGTCCTCGAGACGGCCCGCGGGGGGCTGGTCCTCCGCGGCATGGGCTACGAGTCGAACGACGCGAGCGTCGTGACGAACGTCAGCTCCGACCACCTCGACCTCCAGGGGATCCACACGCTTCCCGAGCTGGCCGAGGTGAAGTCGACGGTCGCGCGGGCGACCCGCGAGGGCGGCTGGGCGGTCCTGAACGCGGACGATCCGCTCGTCGCGGGCATCTCGCGGCGGGTCCGGGCGAACGTCGCGATGTTCTCGATCGGTGGCGCCCGCGGGATGGCGAACGTCCGGCGGATCGTGGCGGCGGGTGGCCGCGGCTACATCCTCCGCGACGGCTGGCTGGTCGAGCTCGACGGGCACGCGGGAGCATCCTCGAACGGGACCGGCGGCGACACCGTCGAGCACCGCATCGTCGAGGTCGAGCGGGTGCCGATCACGTTGGGCGGGCTCGCCCGGCACAACGTCGCGAATGCCCTGGCGGCATCGGGCGCCGCGCGCGGGCTCGGCGTCACGCTCGCCGATCTGCGCGAGGGCCTGACGGACTTCCAGCCGTCATCGGAACGGTCGCCGGGCCGGCTGAACCTGTTCCGGCTCGGCGCGCGGATCGTGATCGTCGACTTCGCCCACAACGAGGCGGGCGTGACTGCCGTGCTCGACGTCGCGCTCGGGATCGCCGGCGGCGCAGCCGGGCGAGCGGCTCCGGTCACCGCGATCGTCGGAACGGCCGGCGACCGGCCCGACGACACGCTCCGCGGGATCGGCAGGATCGCCGCTCAGCGGGCACAGCGCGTCGCGATCAAGGAGACGCTGAAGTACCTGCGCGGCCGGAGCCGCGAGTCGATCGTCGGCGAGATCATGGCCGGCATCGCATCTGCCCGGCGCTCGACGGCCGACGTGACGGTCTACGACTCCGAGACGGACGCGCTCCGCGGCGAGCTGGCCCGGAGCGACGGCTCGGCCAAGGCCGATGCCCCGCGGGTGATCGTCCTGATGTGCCACGAGGAACGCGAGGAGGTCTTCGCGATGCTGGCCGATCTGGGCGCTCGGCCCGTGGACGTTGCCAGCGAGCTCACGACGCTCATCCCGCGGCTCCAGGCCCGGCCGCGCCGGGGGTAGCTCGTCGGCCTGGTCGCTCCGGGTCGGGCAACGTTGGCTGACGGTCGACGGGCGCCCGATGCGCCGGGATGTCGCGCCGAAACGTCGACCCCGAGTCAACGCCCGCGGCGGGCGGTCAGCGCGATCGGACCGGGAACCGGCCCCGCACGTCGAGGCGACGGGCAAAGAGCAGACGCGGCGGCTCATCGGGCAGGACGATCCCGTGGGATGCCGCGAGGTCGGCGGCCCCGAGCTCGCCGGTCGCCGGCTGGAGCGGCCACGGCGCGTGCGCGATGTCGCCGTGGATCAGCCGTCGCCGGGAGTCGACCGAGAACAGCCGCAGCCGGTTCGTCGCCCACGCGTCGAACGAGCCCGGCGCGGCGGGCGCGACCGGGCCGGTCGGCCGGTAGCGGGCCGAGAACCGGGCCGGCGGCCAGCCGCGGTCGTCGCGCTCCGATTCGTAGACGACGTCGTCGCCGTCACGCCGCGACGACATCCGGGCATGCACATACGGGAGGTGGAAGACGAGCCGCGCGCCGCGCACGGTCGACCACGAGAACGCGTCGAGGCTGAGGAACCAGACGCCACGGTCCTCGGGCCGATCGCGACGACGGACGTAGGTTCGGACGTTCAGCTCGGGGAACGTCCCGAACCGGCCGGGTGCTGGGAGCCCGCGCGGCGCGACGTCGTCCATCGTGAACGGGACGATCCCGAGCCACGCCCGATCCTCGAACCGCTCGAGCTCGAGCTCCGGCGGGATCAGCCGCTCGAGCGGCGCGGGATCCACCGGCCAATGGGCGAACAGGAGGTCGAGCCAGCGCATCCGGATCAACCATGGTGCGCCCATCACGACTCCGCGAGGAGGGCATCGATCCGGCGGGTGATCGCCCCCGCGCCGTCCGTGATGTTCGAGACGACGGCGACCCGCTCGCCGGTGGCCGGGTACGTCCAGATCCGGGCGCTTGCGCCGGGGTCCTCGCCGGTGTGCCCGAACCGCGCCGATGGTCCGTCGCCCACGTGGAGCACGCCTCGGCCGAACCGGAAGACACCGTCGTCGCTCGCGCTGTGCGGGCCGATCAGCGCAGCGCGCGTGCCGGCGGCGAGGAACGTCGCCCCAGCGCTCCCGCGACCGGAGACGCCGTCGATCAGCCGGACGAGATCCTCGACCGTCACCTGGACGCCGCCGTCCGGACCGCCCATGACCGGAACCGCGTGGACGTTGGTCCGCCACGCACCGCGATCGTCGCCGGGTGGCTCGTAGCCGATCGCGAGGTCGGGCTCGACGCCGTCGAGAGGCCAGTATCCGCTCCGGGTCATCCCGAGCGGGGCGAACACCTCGTCGGCGACCACGTCGGGGAACGGATGCCCGAGGACCTCCTCGATCGCGATCCCGACGAGGACGTACGCGCCGTTGTTGTAGACCGCTCGTCGGCCCGGCCGATCCTTCTGGGGCAGATCGCGGAGGAGCGGCCAGAAGTCCTTGGGCCCGCGCATCGTCCCCGGCGGGATCCGCCGCCAGATCTCGGCGTAGTCGGCATCGGGGTCCTCTTCGTCGAAGTAGTCGCCGAAGCCGGACGTGTGGCCGAGCAGATCGCCGATCGTGACGCTCGGGTCGAGCGCGGGCGGACGCCATTCAGCCGGGACGACGTCGACGTACCGCGTCGCCCAATCGAGCTCGCCGCGATCGACGAGACGAGCGACCGTCACGCCGGTGATGAGCTTGCTGATCGAGGCGACCGCGAACCGCGTCGAACCGCGGTTCGGGATCCCGGCCGCGCGATCCGCGAGCCCGCGCTCGATCGTCAGCGGCGCTTCGTCGTCCTCGCCGACGAGATGGACGACCCCCGAGAACCTGGCAGCGTCGAGGTCCGCCTCGAGCGCAGCCCGATCGAACCGTCGAAGTCGGCTCAGCCCTCGGGGACCTCGAGCTCGCCCGGGTCGGCGAAGGCCGTCGCTCCCCGGGCGGACCCTGCCGCCGACATCGCCTCGCGGTAGACGCCGATCGCATCGTCCACGCAGGCGACGACGAGGTCGCCGGGCGCCGCGCGTCGGAGCGCCGCCCGGACGGCGGTCAGCTCGTCGAGGATCTTCTCGGCCTTGAGCGCGCGGGCCTTGCCGTCACCCCGGGCCGCTCGGACGCCCTCGATGACGTTCCCGGCCGAGACGCCGGCCGCCCGGCCGCGGAGGTTCTTGTCCTCGCGGACGATGATCTCGTCGAACGCCCGTGCCGCGATCGCTCCGTACTCGTTCTGGTCCTCGTCGCGCCGGTCGCCGGGAATGCCGATCACGCCGATCGCGCGGCCGCTCCGGGCGTGCCCGTTCGACGACGGCCCGATCCGGCCCGCCTTCGACTGGGGCTCGGTCATCATCCGCTCGACGAAGTCCGCGAGCTGGCGCATGCCGTCGACGTTGTGGCAGTAGTCGATGACCATCCGGATCCCGCCGACGTCGAGCAGGTTCAGCCGGCCCGGGGCCTGGAAGAACGACGTCGAGAACGTCCGCAGGCCCTGCCGGATGTCGTGCAGGTGGGCGCCGGCGGCCCACGCGGCGGCAGCCGCCGCCAGCGCGTTCGCGACGTTCATCCGGGCGCGACCGCCGAACGTCGCCGGGATGAGGTGGGTGTAGAGGACCGGCATCGTCCGCGGCCCGTGGCGGAGGACGATCAGCTCGCCCTCGGGGCCGGGCTGGAGCACGAAGGCGGCGTTGCCGCGCGACGTGTGGCCGTCGACCCGGTCATAGCCGTCCTCACCCTTCTCGGTCGACATGCTGAACAGGACGACCTTGCCCGCGCAGTGGCGGCCCATCCGATAGACATGCGGGTCGTCGGCGTTGAGCACGGCCGTCCCCGAGCGCGGCACGGACTCCACGATCACGCCCTTCACGTTGGCGAGCTGGCCGATGGACGTGATCCCGCCGATCCCGAGATGGTCGCCGGTGACGTTCGTGACGACCGCGACGTCGTTGCGGTCGTAGCCGAGGCCCTCGCGGAGGATCCCGCC
>DASSMI010000105.1:0-3829 GCA_035688935.1 Candidatus Limnocylindrales bacterium
GCCCCGGCATGCGCCGGATCGCGGCACACGGCGGCACCCAGCAGCAGGTCCGAGTGCCCGCCGATCAGCTTCGTCGCGGAGTGCAGGACCACGTCCGCACCCATCGCGAGCGGTCGCTGGCGGAGCGGCGTCGCGAACGTCCCGTCGACGACCGTGATCGCGCCGCGCTCTTGCGCACCCGCGGCGATCGCCGGGACGTCGGCGACCACCAGGAGCGGGTTCGCGATCGACTCGACCCAGACCATGGCCGCACCGTCCGCGGCCGCCAGGAATGCCTCCGCATCGTCCGCCGCCGCGAGACGGAGCCGGACCCGGCCGCTCGCGTGGAGCCGGTCGAAGATCAGCCGGACGCCGTGGTAGACGACCGTCGAGAGCACAACGGTGCCCCCGGTCGGCACGAGGTCGGCGATCGCCGTGGCCGCCGCGAGCCCCGAGCCGAACGTCACCGCGTGACCGCCATCGAGTGCGCCGAGGGCCGTCTCGAGCGCTTCCCAGCCCTGGTTCCCGTCGCGGCCGTACTCGACCGTGGCGTCGTGGACGTACGTCGAGCTCAGCGCGATCGGCGGGTTCATCGGCGCACCAGCGGCGCGTGCGGGACGCCCGGCGAGGACGGCCACGGTGTCGGCCGACCAGGCGGGGTCGATGGCGATCGGCGCGGGCGAGACTCGTTCGGGCAAGGGATCCTCCTCGCGCCGATTCTGCGCCGGAACGACGGGTCCGATCTAGCCCTCGAGGGCGGGCACGTCGGCGACGCGACGGACGCGCGGGAGCGGCGACCTCACGAGCAGGAGGATCGAGGCCGCCATTCCGGCCCATCCGACGAAGATCCCGCCACGGACACCGATCCAACCAGCGAGCAGCGCGGCGAGCAGCGCGCCGAGCGGGTAGGCGATGCCGTGCGAGAACACCTCGAGCGTCGCGTTCACCCGACCCAGGATCCGATCCGGGACGACCCCCTGGATGAGCGAGAGCTCGGCCACCCCCTCGATCGTCTGGAGCCCGTCGCCGACGAGCTGCGGGATGAAGACCATGAGCGTCGCCAGGACGATCGGGCCGCCGGCGAGCGGGGTCAGGATGCCGACGAGGGACGCGCCCGCCGCCGACCAGATCAGGGCGGGCCCGAACCCGAACCGGTCGATCGCCCGGGCGGCGAAGAGGGACCCGATCAGCGAGCCGACGCCCCCGGCCGAAACGACGATGCCCAGCAGCAGCGGGCTGAGGTGGAGCTCCTCGACGAGGTAGATCGTGTAGAGCACGCCGTAGAACGAGCCGGCGACGTGGGCGATGACCGAGCGGATCGTCAGCGGGATGAGGATCGGGTGCTGCCGGACGAGGCGGAGTCCCTCCGCGATCTCGGTCCGGATCGGCGCCTGGTCCTCGCGGGGACGCCGGGCGGGCTCGGCTGTCCGGATCAGTCCGAGCGACAGCGCGGAGATCAGGAACGAGATCGCATCGACCAGGATGGCCAGCGGTCCGCCGATCGCCTGGACGAGACCGCCGCCCAGGCCGGGTCCGCCGATCTCGGCCAGCGACGAGCTCGTCGCGAGCCTGCCGTTGCCTTCGACGACGCGATCGACACCGATCAGGGACGGGACGTACGCCGGGTACGCGGCGTCGAAGAACGCCGCGAGGCAGCTCTCGAGGAAGACGACGACGTAGAGCTGCTCGATCCGGAGGGCGTTCGCGACGTACGCGACCGGGATCGACACGAGGAGCGCCGCGCGGAGGAGGTCCGTGACGATCAGGACCGGCCGGCGCGGCAGCCGGTCGACCCAGGCCCCCGCGAAGAACCCGACGAGCAGCGTCGCCAGGCTCGCGGCGACGACGAGGAGCGCCATCTCGAACGGATGCGCGCCGAGGACGAGGAGCGCCACGAGCGGGATCGCGGTGCGCGTGACGACCGAGCCCAGGGCCGAGATCGTCTGGCCGGCCCAGAGCTTCATGAAGTCGGCGTGGTTCCAGAGCGACTCGACGGGCATCAGGCCGGGAGGATAGCGATCGTGCGCACCCCTCGGGCCATCGTTGGTCCACCGCACTGGCCGGGCATAGACTCCACGAACTCGCGAACCCCGCTCGATCTCCGAGGTGGACCCCATGGCCGTCACCGCGCCGCCCGACCTGTCCCTCCGAACCAAGGCCTTCATCGGCGGCGACTTCGTCGACGCGCTCAGCGGGCGGACGTACGAGGTCGAGAACCCGGCGACGGGGCAGACGATCGCCGAGGTGGCCGAGGGCGGGCTCGAGGATGTCGAGCGCGCCGTCGAGGCGGCTCACCGCGCCGCCCCAGGCTGGGCGGCGACGTCGCCGGCGGATCGCAAGAAGGTCCTCCAGCGGTTCGCCGACCTGATCGACGAGCACGCCGAGGAGCTCGCCCGGATCGAGACGCTCGACGTCGGCAAGCCGATCAGCGACACGCGCTCGCTCGACATCCCGGATTCGGCGGCCACGATCCGCTGGCACGCCGAGGCAACCGACAAGCTCTATGACCAGGTGGCCCCGACCGGTCCCGGCGCGGTCGCGATGGTCGTCCGCGAGCCGCTCGGCGTCGTCGCGGCGATCGTGCCGTGGAACTATCCGCTCCAGATGGCCGCCTGGAAGCTCGGCCCGATCCTCGCGACCGGCAACGCCGTCGTGATCAAGCCGGCCCAGGTGACGTCCCTGTCGCTGCTTCGTGTCGCCGAGCTCGCGGCCGAGGCGGGCCTCCCCGATGGGGTCCTGAACGTGGTCACCGGGCCGGGTTCGGTCGTGGGCACGGCGCTCGCCCGCCACCCACGGATCGACGGCATCGCGTTCACCGGCTCCACCGAGGTGGGCCGGACGGTCCTGGAGCACTCCGCCCAGACGAACCTCAAGCGCGTGGCGCTCGAGCTGGGCGGGAAGAGCCCCCAGATCGTCATGGCCGACGCGGCGAACCTCGACCGGGTCGCCGACCGCGTCGCGAACGCGATCTTCTGGAACATGGGCGAGAACTGCTCGGCCGGCTCTCGCCTCCTCGTGGATCGCCGCGTGAAGCCGGCGCTCCTCGACCGGCTCGTGGGGCTCGTGGAACGCGACTGGATCGTCGGCGACCCGATGGACGACGCGACTCGGGTCGGGCCGCTCATCACGAAGGGCCACATGGAGAAGGTCCTCGGCTACATCGAGTCGGGGGTGGCCGAGGGGGCCCGGGCGGTCACGGGCGGCCGGCGCGTCCGCGAGGACAGCGGCGGCTACTTCGTCGCGCCGACGATCTTCGACAACGCGACGAACCAGATGCGGATCGCGCGCGAGGAGATCTTCGGGCCGGTCCTGTCAGTGATCGAGTTCGACGGCGAGGACGAGGCGATCGCCATCGCCAACGACACGGACTACGGCCTGGCCGCCTCCCTGTACACCGAGAACGTCCGGACCGCGCACCGCATGGCCCGGGCGATCAAGGCCGGCGTCGTCGGCGTCAACAACTACTCCGAGGGTGACCTGACGACCCCGTTCGGCGGGTTCCGCCAGTCGGGGTTCGGCGGGCACGACAAGAGTGTCCACGCCCACGACCAGTACACGGAGCTCAAGACGATCTGGATCGACATGACGGAGTAGCTCGCGTGCTCCGGCGGTTGATCGTCGCGACGCTCGCGATCGGGATCACGGGCTGCGGCGGTCCGACGGTCCCGCCCCCCTCGACGGACCTCGCGGACCCTGCCTCGGTCCTGAACGCCTACCTGTCCGCCCTCGGATCCGGCGATTGCGCGGCGGGACGGACGTTCGCCGAGCCGACGTTCCGGCGCGGCAACGGCGACCTGTGCGGCGCCGTCCGCGTCTCGGCCATCGAGGTGGATTGGGATCCCGCCCGATC
>DASSMI010000106.1:0-10090 GCA_035688935.1 Candidatus Limnocylindrales bacterium
GAGCCGGTCGCGATCACGAAGAGCGCGTCGCCCGGATCCCCCTGGTGGAAGACCGTCTCCGCGCGCCGGAAGCGACGCACGCGGAGGACCCGGACGAGCGCATCGATCACTGACTCGTCGGCCGCGCCGAAGAGCCCGCTCGCCCGGAGCGCTGCTCGCGCGGTCGTGTCGTCCGTCAGCGCCATCGCACCTCCGTGCGGCAGCCCAGCGGGCCGCCTCGCCCAGATCGTACGCAATGTGAGCGGGACGTCGAACGGCGAGGTCGTATGCTCCCGAACGTGGAGACCGTCGTCTGTCCGTCCTGCGGCGAGGACAACCCCGCGAAGTTCCGCCTGTGCGGCTTCTGTGGGACGTCGCTCGCGCCCGCGCCGGAGACGATCGTGTGCGCGAGCTGCGGGGAGGAGAACCCGTCGAAGTTCCGGCTGTGCGGGTTCTGCGGCACGCCGCTCGCCGCGGGGACGCCGTCCGGCGCGATCGCCACGGCACACGCGACACCAGCCGCCCCGGCTGCGCCGCCCGCCCCCGCCCGGCAGCCCGCGCCCGCGGACGACTCGAGCAACCCGTTCGGCAGCCTCCTCGCGCCCGCCCCGTCCCGGCCGGCGACCTCGACGCCGATCCTGCCGGCCCAGGAGATCCGGAAGATCGTCACGCTCCTGTTCACCGACATCAAGGACTCGACCGCGCTGACCGGCTCGATCGACGCCGAGGCGATGAACGAGATCAAGGCCCGCTACTTCAGCTCGATGGCGGCCGAGATCGAGCGCCACGGCGGCGAGGTGGAGAAGAACATCGGCGACGCGATCATGGCGATCTTCGGGCGTCTGCGGGCCCACGAGGACGACGCCATGCGGGCCGTGCGCGCGAGCCACGGGATGCAGAAGACGCTCGCCGCCCTGAACGAGGACTTCGAGCGCTACTACGGCGTGCGGATCACGAACCGCACCGGCGTCAACACCGGCGAGATCGTCGCGAACCTCGATCCCGGGGCGACCCAGAACCTGGCGACCGGCGACGCGGTCAACGTGACCGCCCGGCTCGAGCAGAACGCGCCTGCCGGCGAGATCCTCATCGGCGAGGTCACGTACGAGCTCGTCAAGCAGCAGGTCGAGGTGGAGCGGCTCGAGCTCACCCTGAAGGGCAAGCCCGATCCGGTGCCGGCATTCCGCCTCATCGACGTCCGGTCCGAGCCGACGCCGGTCCTGGCCGCCGCGGCGGCTCCGTTCGTGGGGCGAGAGGCCGAGCTCGACGTCCTCCGTGCGGCGTATGCCGAGATCGGCGCGAAGCGTGTCGCCCGGCTCGTCGCGGTGATCGGCGACGCGGGCGTCGGGAAGACCCGCTTGATCTCCGATTTCATGGCTGCCGTCCGGGACGACGCCGCCGTCTACCGCGGCCGCTGCCTCGCGTACGGCGACGGGATCACGTTCTGGCCGCTCGTGGAGGTCGTCCGATCGGCCGCCCGGATCGGGGAGGACGACTCGCCCGCGACGGCGATCGAACGGATCGCGGCGCTCGTGCCGGACGATGACCCGGAGCGCGACGCGATCGTCGACCGCGTCGCATCCGCTGTGGGGCTCGCGTCGCGGTCGCACCCGGTGGCCGAGCTGTTCTGGGGCGTCCGCAAGCTGTTCGAGGCCCAGGCGGCGCTCCACCCGCTCGTGATCCTCATCGACGACATCCACTGGGCCGAGTCGACGTTCCTCGATCTCCTCGACCACCTGACGGAATCCGTCCGGGATGCACCGATCCTCATCCTCTGTTCCGCGCGGCCCGAGGTCGCCGAGGTCCACGCCGAGTGGCTCGCGTCCTCGTCGGTCGAACGGGTCGAGCTGAAGCCGCTCGGGGCGGCCGAGGTCGAGACGATGATCGACCGCCTGCTCGCCGGCACCGAGGTGCCTCCGGAGACGAAGGCGAAGGTCATCGCCGCGGCCGAGGGCAACCCGCTGTACATCGAGCAGATCGTCACGCTGCTCCGGGAGCGCGATCCGGGCGCGGGTGGCGACGTCGTCGTCCCGCCGACGATCTCCGCCCTGCTTGCCGCACGCCTCGATGGCCTGTCCCGTGCGGAGCGCGCCGTCGTCGATCCGGCCGCCGTCATCGGGCTGAGCTTCCCGGGCGCCGCGATCACCCATCTCGTCCCCGACGCGATCCGGAACGAGGTCGACGATCACCTCATCGCGCTCGATCGGAAGCAGTTCGTCCACCCCGTCACGACCGACGCGAACGCCGAGGCCGACGACCTCCATCGCTTCCATCACATCCTCGTCCGCGACGCGACCTACCAGGGCCTCCTGAAGCGGACCCGGGCGAGCCTCCACGAGCGGTTCGTCGAATGGGCCGAGCCGGTCAACCGCGAGCGCGGCCGGGAGACGGAGTTCGAGGAGATCCTGGGCTACCACCTGGAACAGGCGGTGCGGTACCGATCGGAGCTCGGGCCGCTCGACGATGCGGGCCGCGCGATCGCCGATCGGGCCGCGAAGAAGCTGGGCAACGCCGGTCGCCGTGCGTTCGCCCGGGGCGACCTGCCGGCGGCCGCGAACCTCCTCCAGCGGGCAACGACGCTCCTGCCGGAGACCTCGACCGCGCGGATCGAGATGCTCCTCGACCTCAGCGCGGTCCTCCTCGAGAACGGCGACTTCGGTGGGTCGAACGAGTCGATCGAGGCGGCCCGGGCGGCGGCGGACACCGTCGGCGACGAGCGGCTCGTCCGCCACAGCGTCATCGCCCGCAGCATCCACGCCCAGCTCGGGACGGAGGTCCTGGGGAACGCCGCGGAGATGATCGCCGAGACCGAGGCGCAGATCGCGTGGTTCGAGGCGGCGAACGACGACGTGGGGCTCACCCATGCCTGGCGCCTCCTGGCCGCGATCCACGGCACGGCCGGCCGCTACGACGAGGCGAAGGTCGCGATCCAGGGCGTCATGGCCGCCGCGCGGAAGACGGGCGACACGCGGGCCGCGAACCGCGGTGCGATCGCCTACGCGGTGCTCTCCCTCCATGGCGACGAGCCCGTGCCCGATGCGCTCCGCGCGTGTGCCGCGCTGAGCGCCGACGTCGCCGGCGACCGCAAGTCCGAGGCGGTCATCCTCGGCATCCGGGCGCTCCTGACGGCGATGGACGGCGACGTCGCCACGGCGCGCGAGATGGCGGCGAGCGGCCGGGCGATGGTCGCCGACCTGGGGCCGAGCATCAGCGCATCGACGACGTCGACCGAGGCCGCCCGGATCGAGCTGCTCGCCGACGATCCCGCAGCCGCCGCGGCCCTCCTCGAGCGTGACCTCGCCGAGCTGGAGGCGCTCGGGGAGCGCTACTTCCGATCGACGATCGCCGGGCTCCACGCCCAGGCCCGGATCGAGATGGGCGACGTGGCTGGCGCGGAGAGCTCGGTCGAGCTGGCTCAGAGCCTCGCCGACCCGGACGACACCGAGGCGCAGGTGCTGTGGCGGTCCGCCCAGGCCCGGATCCTGGCCGCGCGGGGCTCGGTCGACGAGGCCCTCGCCTGTGCCGCCCGCGCGGTCGCGCTCGCCGACGAGACGTCCGACCCGGCCCTCCAGGCCGAGACGCGGCTCGACCAGGGTCGCGTGCTCCTGGCGCTCGGGCGCCAGACAGACGCAGAGCCTCCCTTGCGGGAGGCCCTGGCGTTGTTCGAGCGAAAGGTCGTCTCGGTGCGCGTCCCGCTCGTCGAGCGGTTGCTGGCCGAGGGAGCGACGGCGCTCCCGGCGTCAGTGGAGGGTTAGAGCCCCTTCCACGACCCGTTGTTGAGCGTGTAGATCGACGCGGTGTTGTGGCCGTCCCAGGTGAAGCACGGCAGCTGGCTCGCGCTCGTCGGAGCGACATTGCCCGCGCACTGGCTGACCTTCTCCTGGCCGCCCGTGAACGAGTGGAGGAACCCGGTCGGCGTTCCGCTCTTGAAGGTGATCTGGATCACGATCGCGGAGTCATAGGGTCCACCCGTGCCGACGGTGACCTCGGACCACTCTCCGAAGAGCTTCGCGCAATCGATCCCGGCGTCCGCGTCCGGCGTGCATGAGCCGGTCGCATTCGGGCCGTCGAGGACGGTGGCGGCCGTGGCTCCCGGCAGGTTGGAGACCTTCGTGGACTGCTTGTTCTGACCGGTGAGGCTCGCGTTGTTCGCGACGAACCCGCCGACCGTGATGTTGAACGAGCCGCCGTAGTTCTTGTCCGTGCTCAGGGTCGTGCCCGTGAAGTCGCCGTCGACGAGCGTGTCGCCGTGGCTGCGCTTCGGGTCCGTGAACGCCTGGCCGGTCGTGTTGCCCTCGAAACCCGGATCGAACGAGCCCGTCCCGCTCGAGGTGTAGCCGACGGTCACCGTGACGTGCTGACCGGCGGTCAGGGCACCGAACGAGCATTTCAGAGCGACGCCTTCGGGCGTACAGGCGTCCCGTCCGTCGCCCGAGTCGTCGACGTACGTGGCCGGCGCGGTGGTCTTCGTTACGAGGTAGAGGCTCGAGATGTTGCTCGGGCCATTGTTCGTGATCGTCACGACATACCCGGCCGTAGCTCCTGACGGAACGGCGCCCGGAAGCGCGGTGACGTCCATCACCCAGTTCGGCGGGGACGCCTGCACGCCACCGGCCGCGGCGAGCATCACCGAGCCAAGCAGAACGGAAGTGCCAGCCACACCAGCCAGCCGACGGGTCAGTTGCGCGCGCATCAGTGTCCCTTTCGCCCGGAGCGCACTCCGGTTCGTCCGACGGCCCCCTCTGGCCGATTCGTGGATTGGACGACTGGCCTGGGACCCGTTCGACCCCAATGGTCAGGCCAGTATCCGGTACGAACGTACTGGGTCAACGGTCACACCCGACACGTGCGGTGTCAAGATGACGACGGTGCCCCTGCGCACCGCATCATGCCGGATCGCGGGCGGATCCGTGGTGCGCGCGCGCGACGGGTCAGGAGCGCGCGACCGGCCGCATCGGGTAGAGACCGACGACGATCGGCGTTCGCGGGTCCAGCGAGAGCTCGTAGCCGATGTCGCCGCCGCGGAGCAGCTCCCCGACGAGCGACCCCTCACGGGGCGGAAGCCCCACGAACAGACGGCGGTCGCCCAGGTCGATCGGCGAGACGTCGTCCTCGTGGCCGTTGATCCCGAAGCGGCGGCGGAGCTCGTGCATGGGCACGTACGGCCGGCTCTTGATGAAGCGGCGGAGCTGCGGCGCGGTGCATCCAGCCGGGCCGGGTGCGGCCCCGTTCGGGCCGGGAGCGGCCGGCGCCGGTGGTGGGACGAGCGCCGGCCCGAACGCACCGGGCGGCGTCCGCGGTCCCTCGAGCGTTGGCGCCAAGGGTTCGGCCGGCTGCGGTGCGGACCGCTCGCTGGGCTCGGGTCGCGGCACGGGTTCGCGCATCGCGGGCGCTGCGTCGACGTTCACGCGAGCAGGATCGAGCGCGCGCGGGGGGCCGAGCCGCGGCGGCCGGTTGCCGTGATGGCGCCGGCTCATGGGCGGGGCCCGCTCCGCGGCGGGCGCGGAGCATCGATCGTGACGGCGGCGACGGATCGCCGCGGGAAGGTGCGGATCATCGAGTCGTCTTGCTGGGACGGGGTGAGGACCCGTCGTCGCCCGATGATACCGCGCCGGGCCGAGTCGCCCGGTCAGCCGGGGACGACCCGGAGCTCGCGCCCGCTCGTGTTCATCACGATCGGTCCGTGCTCGCCGCACACGACGATGTCCTCGATCCGGGCTCCGTAGCGGCCCGCGAGGTAGATCCCCGGCTCGATGCTGAAGGCCATCCCCGCCGCGATCGGCTCGTCGTTGCCGGCGACGAGATAGGGATCCTCGTGGCCCTCGAGACCGATGCCGTGACCCGTCCGGTGGAAGAAGGCCTCGCCGTAGCCCTCGCCGTCGATGATGTCGCGAGCAGTCTGGTCGATCCCCTCCGCCGGGATGCCCGGCCGTACCGCGCGGCTCGCGGCTTCCTGGGCCGCAAAGAGGACGCCGAACAGGTGCCGGAACTCCTCGGTCGGGCCCTTGCCGTCATCGCCGCCGGTGACCCACAGGGTTCGCGTCGTGTCGCTGTGGTAGCCGCCGAGCGCGCCGCCGATGTCGAGGACGATCGGCTCGCCGGCCTGGATCACCCGATCCGACGCCTCGTGGTGCGGCGAGGCCGAGTTGGGCCCCGACGCGACGATCGCGAACTCGGGCAGGTCGTGGCCCTCCGAGGCGAGCCGGCGGCGGACCTCGTCGGCGACGTCGGCCTCGGTCCGGCCGACGAGCGGTCCGGCGGCGATCTGGTCGACGACCCGATCGGCGGCAGCGCCGGCGATCCGGAGGAGCTCGATCTCGTCGGGGTCCTTGAGGATCCGGAGCTCGCGCAGGACGGCGGATGCGGATCGCCACGTGGCATCGTGCAGCGCGGCCTGGAGCCGAAGGAGGTGGAACGACCAGAGCCGATCCGACACGGCGATCGACCCATCGGCGCCGGAGACGTCGCGGACGAGGCCCGCGGCGAGCGCATGGGGATCCTCGGTCTCGGTCCAGGTCGCGATCTCGACGGTGGTTCGTGCGCCCGCGCGCGCAGCCGGTTCCTCGAGCCGGGGCACGATCAGCGTCGGCTGACGTCCCGGAACGAGGACGAGCATCGTCAGGCGCTCGAGCGGCATCGCCCGGTAGCCGGTCAGGTACTCGAGGTCGGGTCCCACGCCGATGAGCGCAGCCGACAACGCATCGCGCTCCACGACCGCCCGCGCCCGCCGCAGCCGCTCCGCGTAGCGCTCGGCCGGGATCGTCGGGTGGGTCGCGGTCGTCATCGCGAAGCTGCCTCCGTCGTCTTCGTGGCGTCGAGCCAGCGGCGGATCGTCGCCGGACCGTCCTCGAACAGCTTGCGGTACGCCAGCACCCGATCGGCGCCGACGGCGAGGGCGTCGCGGCGGAGCACGTGATCGTCGTGCTGTCCGACGGCAAGGACACCGACGCCGGCGTCGCGCGCGGCCGCGATCATCGCGAGCCCGTCGTACCCGCGGCTGGTCAAGTCGACGATCGCGCCGTCCGCTCCGCCGAGCGCGGCGTTGAAGGCGACCGAGGTGCGGGCCGGGATCGGCTCCGCATCCGCGCTGCGGACGTGTCCCACCAGCCGCGTCCCCCAGATCAGGTCGTCGGCGAGGACGAGGACGCGCTCGCCGCTCACCCGAGCGTTTCGACGAGGTGGTGGAAGACGTCGCGCGCCGTGATCACGCCCGTCGGACGGCCGTCCTCGACGATCGGGATGTGGCGGAACCCACCGACCGCCATCTTGTTGATCGCGACGGCGATCGTCTCGTCGTGCCGGAGCACGACGGGGTCGTGGGTCATCAGGCCCGCGATCGGCCGGCTCTCGCCGCTGGGTTGACCGGCGACCTTCAACACGGCGTCGCGGTCCGTGAAGATCCCCACGAGCCGGTCGCCCTCGGTCACCAGGACGCAGTCGATGCCCTTGTCGTGCATCCGACGGATCGCCTCGTTCACGTCGGCCGACGCCTCGATCGTCTCGGGCGGCGTGATCCCGAGCGCGTCGAGGTGCTCGCCGAGGAGCTGGCCGCGGAACTCGGTGGCCCGCTGCGGCGTGTCGTGCCCCGCCAGATCCGAGCCGCAGTTGTCGCAGACATCCGAGCCCAGGAGGTTCTCGAAGCCGCAGGTGGGGCAACGCATGATGGGCTCGCTCCTCGCCGGTCCGGCGCTACTCGACGGTCCAGGTCTCGCCGCTGGCCAGGGCCGCGGCGAGGTCACCCTCGCCGGTGGACGCGACGGCCGCCGAGATCTGCTGCTCGATCAGCTGGTCGTGGGTGGGCCGCGGCACCGCCCGGAAGACGCCGACCGGAACCGGGAACTCCGGCCAGAACATCCGCGACAGCATCAGCGCGAGGTACGGCTCGTCGGCCGTCTCGTCGTGGACGAGGAGGTCCGACTCGCTGATCCCGTTCTCGCCGATCGTCACGACCTCCGGGTGGAGCCCGCGCAGGCGGATCCCCTTGTCACGATCCTTGCCGAAGATCATCGGCTTGCCGTGCTCGAGGACGAGCATCCGGTCCTCGCGGACCTCGCGGTCGGTGAAGTCGCGCCAGGCGCCGTCGTTGAAGATGTTGCAGTTCTGGAGCACCTCCACGAACGTCGAGCCGTGGTGCATGCCGGCCCGTTGCAACGTCCCCTGGAGATGCTCGGTGTGGGTGTCGACGCTCCGGGCGACGAAGGACGCCTCGGCCGCGAGGGCGACGGTCAACGGCATGATCGGCGTGTCGACCGTGCCGGCCGGCGTGGACTTCGTCTTCTTGCCGAACTCGGACGTGGGGGACGCCTGGCCCTTCGTGAGGCCGTAGATCCGGTTGTTGAACATCACCATCGTGATGTCGACGTTCCGGCGCATCGAGTGGAGGACGTGGTTGCCGCCGATCGAGAGCGCGTCGCCGTCGCCGGTGATCACCCAGACCATCAGGTCGGGGCGGGCGGCCTTGAGGCCCGTGGCGAGCGTCGGCGCCCGGCCGTGGATCGTGTGGAAGCCGTACGTGTTCATGTAGTACGGCAGGCGCCCGGAACAGCCGATCCCGGAGATGAAGACGATGTTCTCCTTCGGCACGCCGAAGTCGGGCATCTGCTTCTGGGTCTGCGCGAGGATCGAGTAGTCGCCGCAGCCGGGGCACCAGCGGACCTCCTGGTCGGAGACGAAGTCCTTCCGGGTCAGCTGGAGGACCTCGAGGTTCTCCTTGCTGATCGCGGGCTGCGCGGGCGGCAGCGGCGCGCCGGCGCGCGCCTCGGGCGGGTTCGCAGGGGCAGTCGAACCCTCCCTGGTGACTGTCGGCTCCGTCATGATCTGGCAACCTCAGCGTTCGCGCGGCACCCGCTCTCCGAGATCCGAGGCCGAGCTCCGCGAAGCCATCGGCCCGAGGACTCGGTCATGCCGTCGGTCCCCCGAGGATCCGCTCGGCCTGGGCCACGATCTCGGCGATCGTGAACGGCTTCCCGCGGACCCGGTTGTAGCCCTCGGCGTCGATGAGGAACTGGGCCCGGATCAGCATGAGGAGCTGGCCGAGATTCACCTCGGGGATCAGCACCCGGCGGTAGCTGCGCAGGACCTTCTCCGTGTTCGACGGGAAGGGATTGAGATGGCGGAGATGGGCGTGGGCGACGCTCCGGCCCTGGCTGTGGAGGCGCTCGACCGCGCTCCGGATCGCGCCGTACGTGGAGCCCCAGCCGAGGATCAGGAGGTCGCCGCGATCCGGGCCGAAGACCTCCAGCTCCGGGATGTCGTCGGCGATCCGGGCGACCTTCGCCTGGCGCAGGAGCTGCATCCGGTGGTGGTTGTCCGGGTCGTAGCTGACGTTGCCCGTGATGTCCGCCTTCTCCAGGCCGCCGATCCGGTGCTCCAGGCCCGGCGTCCCCGGCACGGCCCACTTCCGGGCGAGCGTCTTCGGGTCGCGGTCGTACGGGTGGAACGTCTCCTTGTCGGTCCAGTTGTCGACCGAGATGTCCGGCAGCTCCTCGAGCGATGGGATCTTCCACGGTTCGGCGCCCGTGGCGAGGAAGGCGTCGGAGAGATAGACCACCGGCGTGACGTACTTCAGGGCGAGCCGCCATGCCTCGATCGCGATGTCGAAGCACTCGCCGGGCGTGGCGGGCGCCACGACCGGCAGCGGCGAGTCGCTGTTCCGGCCGAACATCACCTGGAGGAGGTCGGCCTGCTCGTTCTTCGTCGGCATGCCGGTCGACGGGCCGGCCCGCTGGACATCCACGACGACGAGCGGGAGCTCGACCATGACGGCGAGCCCGAGCGCCTCGGACTTCAGGGCGATGCCGGGGCCGGACGACGCGGTGAGCCCGAGCGCGCCGCCGTAGCTCGCCCCGATCGCCGCGCCGATCGCGGCGATCTCGTCCTCGGCCTGGAACGTCTTCACGCCGAAGCTCTTGTAGCCCGACAGCTGGTGGAGGATGTCGGACGCGGGCGTGATCGGGTACGACCCGTAGAACAGCGGCCGCTTCGCGAGCTTCGACGCGGTGAGCAGCCCGAGCGCGGTCGCCTCGTTGCCGGTGATGTTGCGGTACGTCCCCGGCTCGAGCTTGGCCGGCGCCACCCGGTAGTGGGTGTGGAAGATCTCGGTGGTCTCGCC
>DASSMI010000107.1:0-3314 GCA_035688935.1 Candidatus Limnocylindrales bacterium
GCGGTGATGACCTCGCCGCAGGCCCGGCGCAGCTGGTCGAGGTGACGCGGCGCCAGCGGAGCGGTTGCTTCGACCATGGATCCCTCCTCCGAGGGACGAATGGTCGCACGATCCGGCGCGAGGATGAACCCCGAGCCGGAGTGTCGGGATCTGCACGAGCCGGTCGACGAACGTGGCATCGCGGCGGCGAGCGCCGCGCAGGATTTGACGCCGCGCGCGACGTCCGTGACCATTCGCCGGTGCCGCGGGTCCTGGCCGCTCTCGCCGCCCTCGGCCTCAGCGTGGCGTTCCTCGCGTCCCCGGCGACCGGCGACGCCCGGCAGAAGCCGAAGCCCTCCCCACGGCCGACCGCGTCGGCGTCCGCCGCGCCCTCGGCGTCCGTCGCGCCGTCGCCGACTGCAACCCCGGCGCCGACGCTGACCCCGTCGCCGGCCTCCCTCGACGGCATCGACGTGAGCTACCACCAGGGCGCGATCGACTGGACGCGCGTCGCCGGCGCCGGGAAGCGGTTCGCGTACGTTCGCGCGAGTGCCGGCACGCTCACGGCCGACAGCGCGTACGCGACGAACACGGCCGGCGCCCGCGCCGCCGGGCTGACGGTGGGCTCATACCACTTCGCGAACCCGGACTCCGCCGCGAACGACGCGTCCAACGAGGCGGCCTGGTTCCTGCGGAACGCGGGCATCGCATCGGGCGACCTCCTGCCGATCCTGGATCTGGAGGTCGCGAACGGGTTCGACCCCTCCTCGCTCATCGCCTGGGCGGGGGCATGGCTTCAGGGCGTCGAGAGCGCCACCGGCGTCCGGCCGATCATCTACACGACCCCGGCGTTCTGGACGGCGTCGATGGCGAACACGGACTGGTTCGCGCAGAACGGCTACCGCCTCTGGATCGCCCACTGGACGACCGCGCTCCAGCCGACCGTGCCGGCCGGGAACTGGGCGGGCCAGGGTTGGACCTTCTGGCAGCACTCCAGCACGGGGAGCGTGCCCGGGATCGCGGGCTCGGTCGACCTCGACCGGTTCAACGGCGCGTCGCTGACGAGCGCCGTGCTCGTTCCCTGAGGCGAAGCCTTACCCGCCGCTGATCCCGAGCGCCAGCTCGAGGAACGTCAGAACGTCGGCCCGCTCGTCGATGAGCTTGTGGACCGGCTTGCCCATGCCGTGCCCGGCATCCGTGTCGATCCGGATGACGATCGGCGCGTCGCCCGCCTGGGCGGCCTGCAGCGCCGCGGCGAACTTGAACGAGTGGCCCGGCACGACCCGGTCGTCGTGGTCACCGGTCGTGATCAGCGTCGGCGGATAGGCGACGCCCGCTCGGATGTTGTGGAGCGGCGAGTAGGCGTACATCGCCCGGAAGTCGTCGGCGTCGTCGGGCGACCCGTAGTCGCTCGTCCAGCCCCAGCCGATCGTGAACAGATGGAACCGCAGCATGTCCATCACACCGACCTCGGCGAGGGCGGCGCCGTACAGCTCGGGATGCTGGGTGATCGTCGCACCCACGAGGAGCCCGCCGTTCGAGCGCCCGCTGATCGCGATCCGCTCGGTCCGCGTCCAGCCCGAGCCGGCGAGCCAGCGCAGGCACGCGGCGAAGTCGTCGAACACGTTCTGCTTGTTGGCGAGGCGTCCGGCGTCGTGCCACGCCTTGCCGTACTCGCCACCGCCGCGGAGGCACGCCACGGCGAGCAGGCCGCCACGCTCCACCCACGCGAGCCACTCGGCCTTGAACCCGGGCGTCGTCGGGACGAAGAAGCCGCCGTACCCGTGGAGGAGCGTCGGCACGCCGCCAACCGGCTCCAGGTCCCGGCGCCGGGTCAGGAACAGCGGGATCCGGGTCCCATCGTCGGAGGTCACGAAGACCTGCTCGGTCACGAAGTCGTCGGGGTGCCAGGCGAGCTCCGCCCGGCGCGTCTCCCGGACGCGTCCGTCCGCGACGCGGACCGCGAGCACCGACGGCGGCGAGGCGAACGTCGCGAACGACAGGTACAGCTCCTCGTCGACGCGACGGCCCGCGAGCTCCAGGATCGAGCCGACGCCCGGCAGCGCGACGTCCGTCGCCGCCCGGCCATCGAGCTCGAACAGCGCGAGCCGGCCGTGGGCGTGATGGAGGTAGGCGACCGCGAGCCTGCCACCGACGACGTGGGCATGCTCGAGCGCCTCGTCGCCCTCGGGGACGATCTCGCGGAGCGTGGCCGGATCGGCGATGTCCACCGCGACGATCCGCCCGAGCGGCGCATCGAGGTCGGTCACGAGCAGGATCGTTCCGTCGAACGTGGCGATGTGGTCGTAGCGGGCGTCGGCCGCGTCGAGGATCGGCCGGACCGTGGCGTTCTCGACGCCGTCTGCCAGGTCGGCGGCATAGATCCGGCTCTCCGGATCGGTGCCTCGCCAGACCGTCAGGACCAGATGGCGGCCGTCGTCCGAGACCTCGGGCTCGAAGCCCCAGTCGGGCTCGTCCGGCGTCGCGAAGATCAGCCGATCGTCCGCCGCATCCGTTCCCAGCCGGTGGTAGCGGACCTCCATGTTCCGATTCGGCGCGTCGTACGCCGCGTCGGCGGGTGGCTGCGGATAGCGGCCGTAGAAGAAGCCCGCGTCGTCGTGCGTCCAGGCAGCGGACGAGAACTTGCTCCACTCGATCCGGTCCGGGAGCTCCTCGCCCGTCGCCACGCGTCGAACCCGCCACCGGCGCCAGTCCGAGCCCGCATGGCTGAGGGCCAGAGCGACGTACTCGCCGCTGTCACTGACCGCGATCGCGCCGAGGGCGGTCGTGCCTTCCGCGCTCAGCTCGTTGGGATCGAACAGGACGCGGCCGTCGGCCTCGGGTCCGTCGGCGACCCAGAGCACGTCCTGGTCCTGCAACCCCGTGTTCCGGAGCTGGAACCAGCGATCCCCGCGGCGCCACGGCGCGCCGGAACGGGGGTGATCCCAGAGCTCCGCGAGTCGCGCGCGGATCGCGTCGCGCCCGGGGTGCGCGTCGAGCACCCGAGCCGTCAGCTCGTTCTCGGCCGCGATCCACGCCCGGGTCTCCGGGGCATCGGAATCCTCGAGCGGCCGGTACGGGTCCGCGACGCGCGTGCCGTGGTGGTCGTCGACCTGGTCGGCCGTCGGCGGCGCGGGGTAGGTGAAGCGTGTCGCGCGGGTCGGGGCGGTCATGGCCGCCCATGATATGGCCCGATCGGCGGTGCCTCAGGAGGTCGCGTGGAGCTCGAAGACGGGCCGGCCGTCGGCCGCCTTGACCGGGTCGTCGACGTCGACGCCGTCGATCGTCCGGATGAACCAGGCGCCGCCGCGCATGCCGCGGACGAACGGGCCGAA
>DASSMI010000108.1:0-15056 GCA_035688935.1 Candidatus Limnocylindrales bacterium
GTCGGTCGTGCCGAGCCTCCGTCGGGCGATCGAGGAAGCGGAGGGGGGCGCCGATCCAGGCGTGGTCCTCCGGCACCTCCGGGCGGCCGACCTGGAGCTCGAGCGGCTGATGGCCGACCGCTGGCCGATCGTCCTGGAGACCTTCGGTCTGGTCGCCGCGCTCGAGGACCTCGCCGAGCGACTCGAGGGCGGCGGGTCGCCGCCGATCTCGATCGACGTCGAGCGCGCCGACGGACGGCCGGCCACCGCGGTCGAGCGCGCCGCGTGGCGCTTCGCGCAGGTCACGCTGGACAACGCCGTGCGTCACGCCGGCGCCGCCGAGATCCGCCTGACCGTCGCGCTGGATCCGGGACGCGTCCATCTCGTCGTCGCCGATGACGGCCGCGGGATCGACCCGAGCGGTGGCGCGCGACCCGCCGCCCGCGGCCTCGCGGATGCGTCGGCACGCGCCGCGGCCGTCGGCGGTCGGGCGACGATCGCTCGCGGGGCCTCGCGGGGCACGATCGCGACCTTCGACTGGCCGCGTCCGGCCGACTGACCGTCGTTCGGGGTGATCATCGCCGCTCGCGACCGGGACCTTCCGGATCGCCTGGAGTCGGCCCTCGCCCGACGATCCCGTCGAGTCGCCGATGTCCGGCGATCGACACGGGAGATCGACCCATGCTCCGTCGTTTCGCGCCTGCGATCCGCCACGTCGTGGCGGACCCGTCCGAGGAGGGCCAGGGGCTCGCCGAATACGCCCTGATCCTCGCGCTCATCGCGATCGTCGCGATCGTCGCCCTCATCTTCCTCGGTGGCCAGATCAGCAAGATCCTCAGCGGGGTCGGAACGTCGATCTGACCCGGTGACCCGGACGGGGACCGGCCGTCGTGCCTCGCGCGGCCGGCCCTCGTCGGGCCCTCGTCGGGCTACGCCCGACGCCCCCGGGGCCGCAATCCACGCACGATTCGCCGTGAACTGGGTGTGCAGGACCCTGTGCTACAGTCCCGGCCGTGCCAAAGAACCTCGTGATCGTCGAGAGCCCCGCGAAGGCTCGGACGATCGAGCGCTACCTGGGCTCGGACTATCGCGTCCTGGCCTCCTACGGCCACGTCCGTGACCTGCCGGAGAACCCCGGCAAGGGCAAGTTCGGCGTCGACGTCGAGCACGATTTCGAGCCGGAGTACGTCATCTCCGACGATCGCCGCAAGCAGGTCGCCGAGATCACGAAGGCCGCGAGAACGGCCGATCAGGTCTATCTCGCGACCGACCTCGATCGGGAGGGCGAGGCGATCGCCTGGCACGTCGCCGAGGCCGCGAACGTGCCGCCCGGCAAGACCCAGCGGGTGACGTTCAGCGAGATCACGGAAGGCGCGATCCGCGAGGCGTTCGCCCATCCGCGCGCGATCGACACGAACCTCGTCGACGCGCAGCAGACGCGGCGGATCGTCGACCGGCTCGTCGGGTACACGCTCAGCCCGCTCCTCAGCCGCAAGGTCCGTGCCGGCCTCTCCGCCGGACGGGTCCAATCGGTCGCCGTGCGGCTCGTCGTGGAGCGCGAGCGCGAGATCAACGCGTTCACGGCGCGCGAGTACTGGACCCTCGGAGCGCTCCTCGCGACCGCCGAGGGGCAGACGTTCGCCGCCGAGCTCGTCCGGATCGACGGCGAGCCGCTCGACGTCGGCGACGAGGACACGGCGAACCGCCACGCCGACGCGCTCCTCGGCCTGCGCCCCAGGGTCACGAAGGTCGGCACGCGCAAGCAGAGCCGGAGCCCGGCGCCGCCGTTCACCACCTCGACGCTGCAGCAGGAAGCGAGCCGCAAGCTCGGCTTCAGCCCGAAGCGGACGATGTCCGTCGCCCAGCGCCTGTACGAGGGCGCCGACACGCCCGACGGTCACGTGGGCCTGATCACGTACATGCGAACGGACTCGACCGCGATCGCCGGCGTGGCGATGGGCGAGGCCCGGGACGTGATCCGGGCACGGTACGGCGACCCGTACACGATGCCGAAGGGCCGCGTCTACAAGACGAAGAGCAAGGGCGCGCAGGAAGCCCACGAGTCGATCCGGCCGACATCGTTCCGGCGCGATCCCGACTCGCTCGCCGGCACGCTCGCGGGCGACGAGCTCCGCCTCTACCGGTTGGTCTGGCAGCGGGCGCTCGCGTCGCAGATGGCGGCCAAGGAGCTCGAGACCACGACGGTCGAGCTGGCAGCCGGGCCGTACGAGCTCCGGGCGAGCTCCACGAAGACGCTGTTCGACGGCTTCTCGGCCGTCTACACCGAGGGGCGAGACGACGGCGCCGACGAGGACGAGGCGGCGGCGGCGCTGCCGGTGGTCCGCGAAGGCGACGAGACGACCGTCCGAGAGGTCACCCCGACCCAGCACTTCACGGAGCCTCCGCCACGCTACACCGAGGCGACGCTGATCAAGGCCCTGGAGGAGCACGGGATCGGCCGGCCGTCGACGTACGCGGCGACGATCTCGACGATCCTCGACCGCGGCTACGTCCGGGTCGAGGAGCGCCGGCTCCGGCCCGAGGAGATCGGCGAGATCGTCACCGACTACCTCATCGAGCATTTCGGCGACTACGTCGACCTCGGGTTCACCGCGAAGATGGAGGCCGACCTCGACGAGATCGCCCGCGGTGAGCGGCCCTGGGTCCCGCTCCTCCACGACTTCTTCACGCCCCTCCGCGAGCTCGTCGACGAGAAGCGGAAGACGACGCGCCGTCCCACCGAGGAGACCGACGAGGTGTGCTCGGAGGGTCACCCGATGGTGAAGCGGCTCGGCCGGAACGGCTGGTTCCTCGCCTGCTCGCTGTATCCCGAGCACAAGGAATCGCGGCCGCTGCCCGGGGAGGAGGCAGCGCCCCAGGAGGGCGAGGGTGAGGTCTGCCCGCAATGCGGCGAGGGGACGCTCGTCGGGAAGCGCGGCCGATTCGGGCCGTTCGTCGGCTGCTCGCGATACCCGGACTGCACCTTCATCCGGAAGGAGGGTCCGCCGCCCCCCGAGCCGCTGGCGTTCACCGTGGAGTGCCCCAAGAACCACGACGGCCAGCTCGTCGCGCGTCGCGCGCGGAGGACCGGGAACGTCTTCTGGGGATGCTCGAACTACCCCAAGTGCGACTACACGACGAACTTCGAGCCGGTCGGCGCCGTGCACGACGCGGACGACGGGCCGGTCGCGAAGCGCGCCGACAGCGGGATCTGCCTCGTGTGTGGCGCCGACGTCCCGCTCCCGGCGGACGGCCCGGATCTGGTCGGCCGGAGGCTCGAGGGCGGTCCACCGAACCCCGAAGCGCTCGCGCGGCCGGCTCGCGGCGCGCGCGGCTCGGGGCGGGGGAGGGCATCGGGCGGCGCGGGCCGGTCCACCGGACGCGGGTCGGGCGGATCGCGAGGCGGCGGTCGCCGGACCGCCCGGACGCGCGGAGTCACTCCCGAGGCGTGATCCGCCGAGCGCCGCGGGCCGCTCGCAGCCGATGATGTGGGCGTGACCGACCGCTCGGCCGACGCCGCGCTCGACCGCTTCCTCGGCTCGCTGGCCGCGCGCGACACCTCGACCCACACCCAGCGCTCCTACCGAGCCACGCTCGTCGCGTACCTCGAGTGGCTCGCGGCGCGCGGTGCGGACTGGCGGTCGCCATCGCGCGGCGATCTCCGGACGTACCTCGCGGTCCTGGGCATGGGCCGGGCGCGCTCGTCCACCGCCCAGCGCCTGGCCGCGATCCGATCGTTCCATCGCTTCGCGTCCCGCGAGGGCCTCGCGCCGGGCGATCCGTGGGGCGCGATCGCGACGCCGCGTCTGCCGCGACGCCTGCCGCGCGTGCTCGAGGTCGACGAGGTCGAGCGGCTCCTCGCCGCAGCCGATGCCGGGATCACCGACGCCGGCGGGCGTGAGACCGCGCCGACGAACCTCGCGATGGCGATCGCGATCCGCGACCGCGCGATCGTGGAGACGGCCTACGCCGCCGGTCTCCGGATCAGTGAGCTCGCCGCCGCCGATCTCGCGTCGCTCGACCTGCGCCGCGGTGAGATCCGGGTCCTCGGCAAGGGCCGGAAAGAGCGGATCGGGCTGCTCGGGCGCCCCGCCCGCGAGGCGATCGGCGGCTATCTCGAGGATGCCCGCCCCGTGCTCGCGGCGCGCCGTCCGCCACGCGCCGCCGAGCCGGTCGAGATCTTCCTCAACCACCGCGGCGGCGCCCTGGGCGTCCGTGGGCTGCGCTACCGCCTCGACGAGCTCCGGAAGCGCGCGGGACTGCCGCTCGGCGTGTCGCCCCACACCCTGCGCCATTCGTTCGCGACGCATCTCCTCGAGGGCGGCGCCGATCTCCGGGTCGTCCAGGAGCTCCTCGGCCACGAGAGCCTCGCGACGACCCAGGTCTACACGCACGTCTCGCCGGCACGGCTGCGCTCCGCCTATCGCGGCGCCCATCCGCGCGCCTCGCGGGCTCCGGCGGGCGCCACCGGAACGTGACGACCTCGCGCGCCCTCGCCCGCGCCGGACTGATCGTGTCCGGCGCCTTCCTCGTGTCCCGGATCCTCGACTGGGTCCGCTACGTCGTCTTCGCCCACGTCTTCCCGGCCGGCCCGGACCTCGACGCGTTCTTCGCCGCGTTCCGCCTCCCGGACCTGATCTTCCAGCTCGTCGCGGCCGGCGCACTGTCGTCCGCCGTCATCCCCGTGATCAGTGCGCTGCTCGCGACCGACGAGACGGCGCGGGCCTGGCGGGTCGTGTCCACGATCGCGAATCTCATGCTCGCGGCGCTCCTCGCCCTCGCGATCGTCGTCTTCGTGGCCGCGCCGTGGCTCATGCCGGCCATCACGCCGGGCTACCCGCCGGACGAGATCGAGCGGATCGTCGGGCTGACCCGGATCATGGTCCTCAGCCCGATCTTCCTCGCGCTCGGCTCGCTCGCGACGAGCATCCTGAACGCCGGCGGCCGGTTCGCCGCCTCGGCGATCGCTCCGATCGTCTACAACCTCGCGATCATCGGCGCGGCGATCTTCCTCGCGCCGACCCTCGGGGTGACGGGCCTCGCGATCGGGGTCGTCGCCGGGTCGATCGGTCACCTCCTGGTCCAGCTCGCGCCGCTGGCCGGGATCGGATTCCGCTACGACCGCGCGATCGACCTCGCCGATCCCGACGCGCGGAAGGCGCTGACGCTGATGGCGCCGCGAGCCGTGGGTCTCGGGGCAGGCCAGATCACGTTCGTCGTCGTGACGTCGATCGCGTCGACGCTCGGGACCGGGGCGCTCACGGCGTTCAACTACGCGTTCACGCTCCTCCAGATCCCGATCGGCGTCATCGGCGTCCCGGTCGGGATCGTCGTCCTGCCGTCGCTGTCACGGGTGGCGGCGATCGGCGACCTCCACGAGTTCGCCGCCCTGATGTCGCGGGCGATCCGGCTCCTGGTGTTCACGATGCTGCCGATCACCGGCATCGCGATCGTCCTTCGCGAGCCGATCGTCCAGGTCCTGTTCGGGTACGGGAAGTTCGACGCGACCGCCATCCGCGACACCGCGAACACGCTGCTCACGTTCCTCCTCGGGCTCACCGCCCACACGCTGATCGCGATCCTCGCGCGCGCCTTCTACGCCCGGCACGACACGCGGACGCCCGTCGCCGCGGCGATCCTCGCGGTGGTGATCAACTCGACCCTGGCCGGTGTCCTGGCCGTGCCGCTCGGCCTCCCGGGGCTCGGGCTGGCGATCGCGATCGCGGCCTGGGTCGAGGCGCTCGTGCTCCTGGTCCTCCTGCGTCGGGCGCTGCCCGAGCTCGCCTTCCGGCCGATCGCGTCGCTCGCCGTCCGGAGCCTCGTGATGACGATCGGGGCGTCGGCGGTCGCCTGGGGCGTGAACGAGGGGCTCGGCCTGGCGCTGGGGGGAGCGCCGGGCCGGATCGAGCTGATCGCCCGCCTCGTCGTCGTGGGGATTGTCTGGCTCCTGACATCCGCCGGCGCGGCGCTCGTGTTGCGGATCGGGGAGCTCGGTTCCATCATCGGGCTCATGCTCGACCTCCTCCGACGGCCGCGCGCCGCGTGACCGAGGCCGCTCCGCTCGCGACGGACGACGCGACCTGGGACCGATTCGTGGCCGACGGCCGGCCGGGTTCGTACCTCCAGCTGTCCGGCTGGGCGCGCGTGAAGGCCGTGAACGGCTGGGCTCCCACGCGGATCGGGTCCGAGGTCGTGGCGGCGCAGGTGCTCGTCCGGCGCCCCCGACCGCTGCCCTGGGCGTTCGCCTATGCGCCGCGCGGCCCGGTGGCGCGCGACTGGACCGCGCAGACCGTCGCCGAGTTCACGGACGCCATCCGGCGCGACCTGCGAGACCGGGCCGGACGGGTCTCGCACCTCCGGATCGATCCCGAGATCGAGCGCGACGCCGGGCCGGACGAGGGCGGCGCGCTCCGTCGGGCGCTCAAGGCCAACGGGTGGCGCCCCGCGACGCCGATCCAACCGAACGCGACGCGCGTCATCGACCTCGCCGCGGACGAGGAGGCGCTGTGGGGCGACCTCCGGAAGAAGTGGCGCCAGTACGTGAACAAGGCGCGGAACGCGAAGATCACCGTGAGCGACGAGGACGGGGATGCCCTTCCCGAGTTCTACCGGGTCTATCGCGAGACGGCGGACCGCGCCGGCTTCCTCATCCGGACCGAAGCGGCCTATCGCGACGTCTGGAACGCGTTCGCGCCGAGCGGCAACGCACGCCTGCTCTTCGCCCGCCGCCCCGATGGCGAGGCGCTCGCGACGCTCTTCCTCGTCCGGTGCGGCACCCGTGTGGTCGAGCCCTATGGCGGGATGACCCACGAGGGCGGCGAGTCCCGGGCGAACTACCTCCTGAAGTGGGAGGCGATCCGCTCGTCGCGCGAGCAGGGAGCCACGAGCTACGACCTGTGGGGGCTGGCGACGGGCGGCATCGCCCACTTCAAGACCGGCTTCGGCGGCCGCGAGATCCGATACATCGGGGCGTGGGACCTCGTCCTCGATCCGCTCGGGCGGCAGGCGTACGAGGTCGCTCAGGCGGCGCGCGTCTGGATCGCCAGACGGCGAGCGGGGCTCCGTGGCGCGACCGGTGCCAGCGGATTCACCGGGGGCGACGCCGCTTGACGGCGATCCGGTCGGCGACGGCCGCGGACCTGGCTGACTGGGACGAGCGGACGGTCGATGCCCGCGGCGGTCACGTCTACCAGTCACTGGCGTGGGCCGAGCACCGGGAGCGATCGGGCTGGACCGCCGACCGGCTCGTGTTCGACGACGGCTTCCGCGTCCTGGCCCTGCGCCGCCGCTGGCCGTTCGTCGGCGGCTGGAGCGCGTACGTCCCCCGGGGCCCCATCTCGGCCGGCGAGCCGCCCGAGCAGACCGCGGAACGGGCCGCCGCGATCGTCGAGCACCTTCGGACGCGCGGCGTGGCGGTCATGGCGACCGACGCCGAGATCCCGGCGGGGAGCGGCTACGGAGAGGCGCTCGCCCGGCGTGGCTTCCATCCGATCGAGGAGATCCAGCCGTCGCGACATCGGGTGTCGCTCGCGCTCGAAGGCCGGCCGGAGGACGATGTCTTCAGCGGGATCGCGAAGTCGACCCGGCAGCGGATCCGGAAGGCGGAGGACGACGCGATCGCGGTCATCCGTCACGACGGGCGCGTGCCCCCGACCGGCGTCGGGGACGGGTTCCGCAAACCGGCCGATCCGACCGAGCTGGCCCTGGACCGCTTCTACGACCTCCTGCTCGAGACCGGCGAACGGAAGCACTTCGCGTTCGGGCCGCGCGAAGCCTTCCTCGCCTGGTGGCGATCGGCCCTCAAGGCCGGTCACCTGGTCCTCCTCGAAGCACGGGCCGGTGACGCGCCGACGGACGTCCAGGCCGGATTGCTCCTGTACCGGCACGGCGAGCGATTGTCGACGGTCCACTCGGGCGATCATGCGGCCGCGCGCCGCGATCACCCGGGCGCGCTCCACCTCCTCCGCTGGCGCGCGATCCAGCTCGCGCTTCGAGAGGGCCGCGCCGAGATGGACCTCGGTGGCGCCGACGTCGCCGGCGCCCGGCGCGAGCCACGCGAGGGCGAGCCGATGTGGGGTCTCTACCAGCACAAGCGCTCGTTCGGCGGGGAGTGGCTCGAGCTGACCGGCGCCCACGAGCGCGTGCTCGACGCGAACCGCTATCGACTCGGCCGGCTTGCGGCGCGCGTCGCTCGGGTGATCGGCAGATGACGGCCGAGCCACGGACGATCCCGGGACTCCTCGCGGCGGCGGGGCGGCGCGAGCCGCTGCCGCTGCGCGGTCTGATCGAGCGGCTGACGGCCACCCGGCTCCTCCATGGCGCGCGCGACGGCGGTCGCGCGATCGGACCGTCGGCGCTCGGCGGCATCGCCGTCTCGGACGTCACCGAGGACTCACGGGCGGTCGCGCCCGGCTCGCTCTTCACCGCGATCCGCGGCCTCCACGTCGACGGCCACGATTACGTCCGGCTGGCTGCGGATGCCGGGGCCGTGGCCGCGATCGTCGGCGAGCCGGTCGCCGAGGTGACGCTGCCGCAGCTCGTCGTCGAGCGGCCCCAGGCGGCGCTCGCCGACGCCGCCGCGTGGATCAACGGCGACCCGTCCCACGAGCTGGGCGTCGTCGGAATCACGGGCACCGACGGCAAGACGACGACGTCGTTCCTGGCCGCTGCGGCGCTCGACGCCGCCGGGCTGTCGGCCGGCCTGATCGGGACGGTCGCGACGCAGATCGGCGCCGTTCGCGAGGCGAACCCGGAGCACACGACGACGCCGGGCGCGCCGCTCCTCCAGCGGACGCTCCGGGCGATGGCCGATGCCGGCAACCGCGTCGCCGTCGTGGAGACGACCTCGCACGGGCTCGCGGCGGATCGTGTCCGGGGCATCGCCTACGACGTGGCCATCCTCACGAACCTCACCCACGAGCACCTCGACTTCCACGGGACGTGGGAGGCGTACCGCGACGCGAAGCTGTCGCTGTTCGAACGACTGGCGGTCGGACCGGCCAACCCGGCGAAGACCCTCGAGGACCGGACCTGGCCGAAGGTCGCGATCGTCAACGCCGACGACCGGAACGCCGGGGCGTTCGTCGGCGTCGCCCAGGAGGCCGGCGCGCGGGTCGTGACCTACGGCACCGATCCGGCCGCAGACGTCCGCGCGGGCCGGGTCGAGGAGGACGCCCGAGGACTCCGGATCGGCGTCGAGGGCGCGGCGGGCGAGCGGACGCTGCGGCTGCAGCTCGCGGGCCGGTTCAACGTCCACAACGCGCTCGCGGTCGTCGCGCTCGGCCACGTCCTCGACCTCGACGCCGACGCGATCGCCCGAGGGCTGGCCGGCCTGCCCGGCGTCCCGGGCCGGATGGAGCGGCTCGATCGCGGTCAGCCGTTCGGCGTCGTCATCGACTATGCCCATACCCCGGTCGCGCTCGAGAAGGTCCTCGGGTTGCTGGCTCCCACGGCGGCCGCACGGGGCGGGGAGCTGGTCGTGGTGTTCGGATCGGCCGGCGAGCGCGACACCGAGAAGCGGCCGATGATGGGCCGGATCGCGGCGCAGCTCGCGCGCCTCGTGTTCGTCACCGACGAGGACCCGCGCGGCGAAGATCGCGGCGCGATCCTCGAGGACATCGCCCGAGGTGCCGAAGCTGGCGGCAAGCGCCGCGACCGCGACCTGTTCCTGATCGCCGACCGGCCGGCGGCGATCGAGGCCGCGTTCGAGCGCGCGCGGCCGGGCGACATCGTCCTCCTCGCCGGAAAGGGCCACGAGCGGTCGATCATCGGGCCGGACGGGCCGGCGGCGTACGACGAGCGGGCGACCGCCGAGGCCGCGCTCGGGCGCCTGGGCTTCACGACCGCATCCGCAGACGACGCGACCGTCTGACGATGCGCGGCTGCCTGTTCGTGCTCATCGTCGCGGCGCTCTTCGTGTCGGTCGCGGCGTGGTTCGGTGCGCCGGTCCTCGCCTCGGCCGTCATCGAGGGCGGCCTCCGGAACGCCGGGTTCGACGCACGCACGCTCACGACGACCGCGACGGCCGATCCACCGCCGAAGCTGCTCGTCGGCCGCGCGGACAGCGTCCGGATCCAGGCGGGCGGCGTCTCGTTCCGGACGTTCCACGCGAACCGGCTCGACCTCACGATGACCGGGGTCGATCTCTTCGCGCGTTCCTTCACGTCGATCCGCGGCACGATCACCGCCGCCGAGGTCAAGACGGCGGACGGGATCCCCACGACGGCGGACGTCTCGGTCGACGGCGATGCATCGGCCGCCGACGCGACGATCGTCATCGACGCCGCCACGGTCGATCGTGTCGTCCGGGCGACGTTCGCGAAGACCTCCGGCGTCGCGATCGTCCGAACGGAGCTCGTCACGCCGGACATCCTGCGGATCGTGGCGAGCGGCGCCACGATCGAGGGCCGGATCGTCGTGGACCGCTCCGGCGCGATCGCGCTCTCGACGCGGCTCGGCGAGACGGAGATCCTCCGTCTCGATCCGTCGTTCCCGCTGCGCCTGCGCTCCGTCGACGTCGTCGACGGGAGTCTCCGGATCGATGCCACGCTCGACGCCGAGGCGCTCCTTGGCCGCTGACGGCCCCGTGAAGGACGCCAACCAGGGCTTGCGCGCCCGTTCGTCACGCGCCATCGTGCCCGGCATGGTCGGGCAGCCCCGGAACCCCTTGGTCGCGCCGGCGTTCGGGCTGCTCGTCGTCCTCGTCGGGACGAACCTCGTCGCGATCCGGTACAGCAACCGCGAGCTCGCGCCGTTCTGGAACGCCGGCTTCCGGTTCGTCCTCGCGGCGGCCGGGTTCGCGATCATCGCCGCGGTGCGCCGGTCGCCGCGACCCACGCGGCGGCAGATCATCGGCGGGGCGGCGTACGGCCTGTTCGCGTTCGCCGGATTCTTCGGGTTCATCTACGTCGGGCTCGTGCGCGCGCCGGCCACGATCGGGCAGACGATGCTCGCGGTGAACCCGCTCGTCACGATGCTGTTGGCGGCGGCGTTCGGGATGGAGCGACTCCGCGGTCGGGCGCTCGTCGGCGCGGCGATCTCGCTCGTCGGCATCGGCCTGTCCTTCGGCGTCGCGAGCCGGCTGGACGTCCCCATCCTCTCGCTCCTCGCGCTGCTCGCAGCCACGACCTCGTTCGCCGCGGGATCGATCGTCGCGCGTGGCCTTCGCGGCGCGGACCCCGTGGTCCAGAACCTCCTGGCGACGCTCGTGGGCGGGTCGATCCTCCTCGGGTTGTCGGCAGCGCTCGGCGAGCCCTGGCGGCTGCCGACGGCGGCCGGGACGTGGCTCGCGTTCGGCTATCTCGTCGTGCCGGGGACCCTCCTCGTGTTCCTCCTCCTGCTGTACGTGCTGCGCGAGTGGTCGGCGACCGCATCGTCCTACCAGTTCGTGCTGGCGCCGATCGTTTCGATCAGCCTCGCGGGGCTCCTGCTCGGCGAACCGGTGGGACCGCAGGTCCTCGCGGGGGTCGCGCTCGTGCTGATCGGGGTCTACATCGGGGCGCTGAGCGGCCGCCCACGGTAGGGTCGGCTGTATCCTGCGCGCGATGGCGCAGCCACGAACCAGTACCGATCCAAACGCGGCCCCGGCGCGCCGGCGTTCGAAGCCGAGCGGGCCGCGCCGAACGACGACGCCCCGCACGAACGGCGCCGCCGCGTCCGCCGGGACCGATCTCGCCGCCCTTCGGACGCAGCTCGTCGCGAGCGTCCGCGAGCACTACCCGGGAGCCGACCTCGCGCCCGTCGAGCGCGCATTCGACCTGGCGGTCGAGGCCCACGAAGGCCAGAAGCGGGCGACCGGCGAGCCGTACGTCACCCACCCGATCGCCTCGGCGCAGATCACCGCCGAGCTCGGGATCGACCCGGTGGCGGTGACCGCGGCACTCCTGCACGACGTGCCCGAGGACACCGAGTTCGGACTGACCGACATCGAGGACCAGTTCGGGGCCGAGGTCGCCAAGCTCGTCGACGGCGTCACGAAGCTGTCCCGGTTCAGCACCCACAGCCACGAGCAGCAGCAGGCCGAGAACATCCGGAAGATGCTCCTGGCGATGGCCGAGGACATCCGGGTCGTCCTCATCAAGCTCGCCGATCGTCTCCACAACATGCGGACGCTCTACGGGCTGCCATCCGAGAAGCAGGTCCGGATCGCCCGGCAGACGCAGGAGATCTACGCGCCGCTCGCGGAGCGCCTCGGGATCTGGCAGATCAAGTGGGAGCTCGAGGATCTCGCCTTCAAGGTCCTCGAGCCGGAGCGCTTCCGCGAGCTCGCGAAGCTGCTCGACACGCGTCGCAAGGGCCGCGAGGACTACATCGCCCGGGCGATCGGCGAGCTCGAGCCGCGCCTCAAGGACGCGGGCATCGACGCCGACCTCCAGGGCCGCCCCAAGCACATCTACAGCATCGACAAGAAGATGCAGCGGAAATCGGCCGAGTTCGCCGAGATCTACGACGTCTACGCGATCCGGGTCCTCGTCGACGAGGTCCGCGACTGCTATGCGGCGCTCGGCATCGTCCACGCTCTCTGGCGGCCCATCCCCGGCCAGTTCGACGACTACATCGCGAACCCGAAGAACAACCTCTACCAATCGCTCCACACCGCGGTGATCGCGCTCGACGGGAAGCCGCTCGAGATCCAGATCCGGACGCACGCGATGCACCAGGTGTCGGAGGTCGGGATCGCGGCCCACTGGCGTTACAAGGAAGGCTCGAAGTCCGACCGCGAGTACGACGCGAAGCTCGCCTGGCTCCGCCAGCTCATGGAGTGGCAGCGGGACGTCAGCGAGTCCGACGCGACCGAGTTCGTCGAGGGGATCAAGCTCGACATCTTCCAGGACCAGGTCTTCGTGTTCACGCCGAAGGGCGACATCAAGGACCTGCCCGCGGGCGCCACGCCGCTCGACTTCGCCTACCGGATCCACACCGACGTCGGCCACCGGACGATCGGGGCGAAGGTCAACAACCGGCTCGTCCCCCTCGACTACCGGCTGAAGAACGGCGACATCGTCGAGATCGTCACGACGAAGTCCGAGCACGGCCCGTCGCGCGACTGGCTGAACCTCGTCCGGACCTCCCATGCGCGGGAGAAGATCCGCCAATGGTTCAAGCGCAAGGACCGCGACGAGAACATCGTCCACGGTCGCGAGGCGCTCGAGCGTGAGCTCCGGCGGCTCGCCCGCAAGAACCTCCAGGCCGTCGGGAGCGACCGGATCGCCGAGGTCGCCAAGACGTACAACCACGAGACGCTCGAGGACTTCTACGCGGCGATCGGGTACGGCGCGGTCAGCCCGGCCCAGGTCGTCGCCCGGCTGGGCGTCGTCGACGACACCGAGGTCGGTCTGCCGACGGTCGCCCCGACCCTCCCGGCCCGGACCGGCGGCGTCCGGGTCAAGGGCGTCGGCGACCTCCTCGTCCGGTTCGCGAAGTGCTGCCATCCGATCCCGGGCGACCCGATCGTGGGCTTCATCACCCGCGGCAAGGGCGTGACCGTCCATCTCCGCTCGTGTCCCACCGTCCTCAACGAGCGCGAGGTCCCGCGGCTGATCGACGTGGAGTGGGAGGCGGCGCCGACGCAGACCTACCCGATCGCGATCCGGGTCGAGGCGTACGACCGGACGGGCCTGCTGAACGACATCACCCAGGTCGTGGCGGAGAACAAGGTGAACATCGTCGCCGCGTCCGTCCAGACGAACCCCGACCACACCGCGGTCCTGCGAGCGACGCTCCAAGTGGCCTCGGTCGCGCAGCTCGCCCGGGTGATGAGCCGGATCGAGGGGTTGAAGGACGTGATCAACGTCCAGCGGGACCTGGGCTAGGGTCCGCGCCTCGTCAGGTCAGCGCGCGGAAGATCGTCGCGCCCAGCCACATCCCCAGCAGGCCGGCGACGACGACCAGCGCCGGCAGCCAACGCGACGCTCGGTCGGTCACGTCGCGTCCTCGTCGCTCGCGACGAGCCGCCGAGCCTCCGGATCCGTCGCGATCGTCGGGGTCGTGGCGAGCCCCGTCGCCATCTGGGCGGATGTCGGACCGGACGGCGGGCGCCGCAGCGGCATCCCGCTCGCCATCTGACGGGACAGCCGATTGCCGGGCCGCCCGGCCCGAGCCTCCCGCCACGCGGCGATCGCGATCGCGAGCGGCCCGCCGCCCATGAGCCAGAAGACGACCCCGGGCACGAGCCAGCCCCACACGGGCGTCGCGGCCGTATCGGGTGGGTGGAACGCATAGTCGAGGAAGTTGAACCCGAGGGACAGGAACAGGGCCGGCCAGCCGAGGGTGACGATCGCCGCGGCGCCCTTGCCGATCTGCGAGCCGAACCAGACCAGCAGCCCGGCGGCCGCGAACAGGCCGAACATCCCGCCGATCATCGCGAGCGGAACGCCGGGCGGGCATGGCTGGGCGCTGACGTACGGCCCGCCGTCGGCGCACGCGCCGCCGACGTCCATCACGGCCCGCATCCCGAGGAACAGCAGCGTGATCGACGTCGTGCCGACGACGATCCCGGCGAGGTAGCCGGCGAGCGTGCGGATCGATGCCCGGGATGGACCCACGCACCGATGATACGGCTCGTCCCGCCGCCCGAGGACGGGTTCCGACCCATCGGGCGTGGCCTAGACTTCCGGGCGATGCCGACCTTCCGCGCCCCGCGGGGCACCCGCGATCTCCTGCCGCCCGAGGAGACCGCGCTGCTCCGGCTCGAGCGGATCGCCTGGGACCTCGCAACCCGCTACGGCTACCGCCCGATCGAGACACCGCTCTTCGAGCAGACCGCGGTCTTCGAGCGCGGCGTCGGCGAGGTCACCGATGTCGTCGAGAAGGAGCTGTTCCGGCTCGCCCCGCGGACCGAGGACGGCGAGACCTGGGCGCTCCGGCCGGAGCCGACGGCCGGGATCGTCCGGGCTTACGTCCAGCACGGCATGCAGACGTGGCCGCAGCCGGTGAAGCTGGTCCTGATCGGGCCGATGTTCCGCTACGACCGCCCGCAGGCGGGCCGCTACCGGGAGTTCTGGCAGTTCGACGTCGAGGCGATCGGCGATCCGGGGCCGGCCGTGGACGCGGAGATCATCGAGCTGGGCCATCGGTTC
>DASSMI010000109.1:0-7674 GCA_035688935.1 Candidatus Limnocylindrales bacterium
CTCCTCCTGAACGCCCCCGAGGCGATCGCGGTCATCTGCGACGCGATGCTCGAGGCGGCCCGCGAGGGCGGCTCGTTGACCGCCGTCGAGGCGGCCGGGCGCGCAGCGGTCGCGCCCGACCAGGTGATCGGTGGCGTCCGCGAGCTCGTGGACGAGGTCCGGCTCGAGGTCCTCGTCGAGGACGGCACCCGGTTGGTCGTGCTCGTCGACCCGCTCGGCGACGGGCGGCCGCCGGCGCTCGACGGACCCGGCGCGATCCTCCCGGCCGCAGCGGCGTCGTCGGCCTCCGACACGCGGGATCGGTTCCGGATCTCCGTCACGAACACCTCGCGGCGGGTCGTCCGCGTCTCCTCGCACTTCCCGTTCGAGCGGGCGAACCCCCGCCTCGCCTTCGACCGGAGTGCGGTGTCGGGGTTCCACCTCGATCTGCCGGCGGGCGAGTCGGAGCGCTGGGCGCCGGCCGAGGAGAAGGAGGTCGGTCTCGTCCGGTATCGCGGCTCCGAGGGCGCCGCGGCACCGGTTCCCGAGGACGACGCCCGGTGACGCCCGAGGAGCGCGTCGCGCGGTACGGTCCGTCGACGGGCGATCGCGTCCGGCTCGGCGATACCGATCTCTGGGTCCGCGTAGCGGACGATCGTCAGGCGCCGGGCGACGAACCGATCTGGGGCTACGCGAAGACGATCCGGCCCCGGATGGCGCAATCCGGGTCGGCGGGGCCGTCGGAGCTCGATGTCGTCGTCGCGGGCGCACTCGTCATCGATCCGACGATCGGCATCGTCAAGGCCGACATCGGGATCAAGGACGGCCGGATCGTCGGGGTCGGACGGGCCGGGAACGCCGGCATCAGCGACGGCATCGAGCTGGAGATCGGGCCGCACACCCAGCCGATCATGGGCTACGGGCTGATCGCGACGCCCGGTGCGGTGGACAGCCACGTGCACCTGATCAGCCCGGAGCTGCCGCCGGCGGCGCTGAGCGGCGGCGTGACGACATTGATTGGGGCCGGGTTCGAGGAACCGCCGTGGTCGATGGAGCGGATGCTCGCGGCGGTGGCCGGGTGGCCCCTGAACGTGGGTCTCCAGGCATGCGCCCGCTCGACGGATCGTGCCGACCTCGAGCCGCTGATCGAAGCGGGAGCGATCGGGTTCAAGATCCACGAGGACTACGGGGCGACGCCCGAGCTGATCGACGCGACGCTCCAGTTCGCCGATGCCACCGGCGTCGCGGTCTCCCTCCACACCGACGGGCTCCATGAGTCGGCCGAGCTCGAGGACACCGTCGCCTCGATCGCGGGTCGGACGGTCCATGCGTACCACGTCGAGGGGACCGGTGGCGGCCACATCCCCGATCTCCTCGCGCTGACGCGCGAGCCGAACATCATCTGCTCGTCGACGACGCCGACCCTCCCCTACGGCCGGCACGCCGCCGCCGAGCACGTCGCGATGATCGTGATCAACCACGGCGGATCGATGGCGGTCCCGGGCGATGTCGCGCTCGCCGCCGAGCGCGTGCACCCGGGGTCGATGACCGCGGAGGGCCCCCTCCACGACCTGGGCGCGATCCAGATCATCAACTCCGATTCACAGGGGATGGGTCGGATCATGGAGACGGTCCGCCGGGCGCTCCAGCTCGCCAGCGTGATGACGGGGTGGCGTGGTAGCACGCTGAAGCGGCCGATCGACGAGGACGGGATCCCCGACGACACCGAACGCGTCCTGCGCTACCTCGCCAAGGTGACGATCGAGCCGGCGATCACGCACGGCGTCGCCGAGCACGTCGGCTCCCTGCGGCCCGGCCGCCTCGCGGACATCGTGCTGTGGAAGCCCGCCTGGTTCGGCGCGAAGCCCGAGCTCGTGATCAAGAGCGGGATGCCGGCATGGGCACCGCTCGGCGAGGGCAACGCGACCGTCGAGCGGGCCGAGCCGACCCGCTACCGACCCGACTGGGGTGGGACCGGCCGGGCGGCCGTCCGCCTCGGGACGACGTTCGTCGCCGAAGGCGGCCTGTCGATCGCCCGCAAGCGCGCGCCGGCAGGCCGTCCGGTCGTCGCGATCGGGCGGACGCGCGGCCTCTCGCGGTCGGACCTCCTGATGAATCGCGCGGCGCCGCCGATCCAGGTGGACGTCTTGGACGGGTCGGTCACGCTCGACGACCGGCCTCTCGCCGTGGACCCCGTCGACGAGGTCCCCCTCAGCCGGCGCTACTTCCTGCGCTGATCCTCAGGCGGCCGGCGGCCCCAGGCGGATCCGCTCGAGCTGCGACGCGACGGTCGCGCCGGCGCCCCAATCGGCGTCGAGCCACCACGTGGCGCCCGCCTCCGCCCATGGCCGGACGATCGCGGCCGCGCGCTCGGCATCGGTCGGCGTCGTGCCCTGGGCGATCAGCTCGAAGCCGTCCGTCCGCCACGACGGTCGCTCGCGATCGAGCCAGTCGACGATCGGGCCGAGCTCCGCCGGCGTCGCGACCTGCGTGACGAGCCCGTCCCAGCGGGCGGCCCGCCGCATCGATCGATCCGAGGTCGGGATCGCGACCACCCAGATCGGGATCCGCGGGCGCTGGACCGGGGTGGGGCGGAAGGTCATCGGCCCGAACCGGTAATGCCGGCCCTCGAACGAGAACGGATCGCCGGACCAGAGGCCCTCGAGGATCGCGAGCGTCTCGTCGAGGAGCGCGGCGCGGGTACGCGCATCCGTCGGCTCGCCGACATTGCCGAACGCGGCGTCGTCGACGGCGCCGAGCCCTACCGGCAGCACGAGCCGGCCCGCGGACAGCCGATCGATCGACATCGCCTCGCGGGCGAGCTTCCACGGCCGCCGACGCGATGGCGGCGTCACGATCGCGCCGAGCGTGACCCGGTCGGTCCGCATGGCCATCGCGGCCATGACGACCCACGGGTCGAATGTCTCGCCGTCGCCGATCGCGATGCCGTCCCAGGTGAAGACGCCGTCCCAGCCCGCCGCCTCGGCCTCGGCCGCGAGCTCGGCCGCCTCTCGTGGGTCCCCGATCGCGACGATGAACCCGGACTTCACGCCCAGATGTCGCCCACGGTGAAGCCGTCCGGGAACGGATCCGTCGGATCGACCACGTAGTCGGCGATCCCGGTGATCCACGCCTGACCGGTGATCTGCGGGACGACCGCGAGGTGCCCGCCGATCCGCGTCTCCTCGAGCAGGCGCCCGGTGAACACCGTCCCGAGGATTCCCTCGTGACGGAAGTCCTCGCCGACCGCGAGCAGGCCCTTGGCATGGAGCGTCGCCATGCGCGCCGACGTGCCGGTGCCGCACGGCGATCGATCGATCGCGCCGGTCCACGTCGCCGGCCGGTCCCAGTCGAGGACGCCGGTCGATACGGTCACCGCGTTCCGCATCGAGTTCGCCGCATCGTGTGCCGGCCCGCTCAACTGCCCGATCGTGATCCCGGCGAATCCGGGCTGCTCAGGATGGACGACGGGAAGCTGATCCGCCGCCGCAGCCTTGATCATCTCGGTGATCCGGACGATGTCGGCGCCTTCGTCAGGCGTCAGCCGCAGCCCGAACGCCTCGGCCGACGCGATCACGTAGAACATCCCCCCGTAGGCGACGTCGACCGTGACCGTCCCCAGGTGCGGCACCTCGACCGGGGCGTCCAGATGCGTCGCGAAGGCGGGCACGTTGCGGAACGTGACCCCGGTGACCTTGCCGTCGCGGCAGTCGGCGCGAACGCGGATCAGCCCGGCCGGCGCCTCGAGCGTGAGATCGGTGACCGGCTCGGTCATCGGGATCGTGCCCGTCTCGAGCAGCGCCGTCACGACGCACATCGTGTTCGTGCCGCTCATCCCGGGATACTCGACCTGCTCCATGATCACGTACCCAGCCGCTGCCTCGGGGTTCGTCGAGGGGAGAACGAGGTTGCAGTTCGCGGCGGGGAAGCCGCGCGGCTCGCGCAGCATCCGGAGCCGCAGGTCGTCGCGGTTCGCCTCGAGCCAGGTCATCTTGTCGAACATCGTCTCGCCTGGCACGTCGTCGACCCCGCCGAGGATCACCCGGCCGGGTTCGCCGCACGCGTGAAGGTCGACCGCGCGGACGGTCGATCCCAGCCTGGGCGGGATCGTGACGGCTGTTCCCACTCGGCGGAGCCTACCGGCTCGGCTCGGCGGGCGGCGTGCCGAGCCACCACCGCCGCTCGCGAACGGTCTCGCCGAACAGCTCCTCGGTGAGCGCCTCGCCGGCCACGAAGCCGCGCCGCTCGTAGAACGCCTCGCCGATCCGGTTGCCGATGACGACGTCGGCCGCGATCGGGACATTGGGGAACCGTCGCTGGATCTCGGCGAGGAGCGATCCGCCGAGACCGTGGCCGCGCCACGACGGCTCCGCGTAGATCGCGGCGAGCGTCACGCGATCGGCGCCTCGGATCGCATCCGCGAACGCCCGCAGCGTGTCGTCGACATCGGCGACGAGGAAGGTGTTCCGCTCGATCCGCCGGACGATGGACGCCTCCGAGTAGGCGGCTCCGATGAACCGGTCGATCGTCTCCGGCCGGAGCAGGCCGGTGTACGAGTCGCGCCAGGCGGCCGCGGCGACCTCGCCGATCGCGGTGACGTCGCCGAGCGTCGCGACGCGAACGACCCGGTTCACCGACCCCGCTGCGCGTCGGCGAGCTGACGCTCCAGGTCGCGCCTGGACTCCCGATCCGCGATGTCCCGACGCCGATCGTGGAGCTGCTTGCCGCGCGCGAGACCGAGCTCGAGCTTCGCCCGGCCGCGCGACGTCAGGTACAGCCGCAGCGGGACGATCGTCTGGCCCTTGGCCTTCGTCCGGCCGAGCAGCTCGTCGATCTCCGAGCGGTGGAGGAGGAGCTTCCGCTCGCGCTTGGGCTCGTGGTTGTTGCGGTTGCCCTGCTCGAATGGCGCGATGTGCGCGCCGATCAGCCAGGCCTCGCCACGCTCGATCCGGGCGTAGGCGTCCGAGAGGTTGGCCTTGCCGTTCCGGATCGACTTGATCTCGGTCCCGGTCAGGACGATCCCGGCCTCGAACGTCTCGTCGATCGTGAACTCGTGGCGCGCGCGCCGGTTGACGGCCATCGTCTGCTCGGGCATGGGGCGATCCTACCCTGCCCGCCCGGGAGCCCTGCCGATGCTTGCAGGGCGAACGACCATCCTGTACGTTTGTTGGGAACGAAAGGAGGTGATGTGCAGTGATCGACAGTACGCGTAGCTGCACCACCTCGCAGGAGATGGCCGTCTAGTCGGACACCCTGTGGGTGGGAACGCTTTCGAAGGCCGGTCCGAGAGGACCGGCCTTCGTGCGTTCACGGCGACCGGCCGCGACGCCGGCGGTGGTCCGCCTGGGCTTCCGGGGCGGCTCGAGCGGCGCGGCTACGCCGCCGGTCGGAGCGCGGCCGCCGAGTCCTTCGTCAGGAGCTCGACCGCCTTGTCGAGGGCGGGGTCGTTGTTCGGACCCGCATCGGCCGGCGTCGTGACGGTCACGTCTGGAACGATGCCGATGTGGTGGATCCAGCGCTTGTCCGGCGTGAGCCACTTCGCGATCGTCAGCTTCAGGGCGGATCCGTCCTGGAGCTGGATCCACTGCTGGACCGTGCCCTTGCCGAACGACGTCTCGCCGACGACCGTGGCGCGCTTCCGGTCCTGCAGCGCGCCGGCCACGATCTCGGAGGCGGATGCCGAGCCCTTGTCGACCAGCACGACGAGCTTGATCGAGTCGTCGGTCGCGAGCCCCTGGCCGGTCGCATCGGTCGCGACCTGGTTGCCGTCCGCGTCCTCCTCGTAGAAGAGGGGGCCGTCCTTGATGAACTCGCTCGCGATCGCCCGCGCGGCGGTCACGTACCCGCCGGGATCGCCTCGGAGATCGAGGATGACCTTCTTCTCGCCGGCCTTCAGCGCCGTCTGGAGCGCGTCGTGGAACTTGGCCTGCGAGTTGTCCGAGAAGCCGGTGACCGCGATGTACGCGATCGTCCCGTTGCCGAGGGTCTTCGCGATCACTTCCTTCGACACGATGACGTCGCGGACGACCTTGATGTCGATCGGGGCGGCCGTCCCACGGACGATCGACAGGGTGACCTCGGTCCCCTTCTTGCCGCGGATCCTGTCGCGCGCCGCGTCGACGGTCTGGCCGTCGAGCGAGGTCCCGTCGACGGCGACGATCTGGTCGCCCGGCTTGATCCCCGCCTTCTCGGACGGCGAGCCCTCGATCGGGCTCACGACGGTCAGGAAGCAATCCGTCCCGAGCGTCGTGCAATCGGATGTCTCGCCCTTCGCGTTCGTCGTTCCGATCTCCGCACCGATTCCCTCGAACGTGCCCGACAGATCCTGCAGGCCCTGGCGGTACTGGTCGGGGGTCAGGTACGCCGAGTACGGATCGCCCAGCGAGTCGACCATCCCCTTGATCGCGCCGCGGATCAGCGCCCCCTGGTCGACCGCGCCGCCGGCATACCGCTTGAGGATCGTGGAGTAGGTGTCCCAGAAGGGCTGGAAGCTCTGCTCGGCCGCGACCGGCGTCCCCGGCTGCTCGACGGACCGCTGACCGACGAGGAACCCGGACACGAAGAGCGCCCCGCCCGCCAGGATCGACACGATCACGGTCGCGACGGCAAGGATCGGCCCCCGCGCAGTCGACGTCGAGGCGCGCGGCTGGACCGGAGCCGGCGGCACGTCGAGGACCGGGAGCGAGACGTCCGCCTCCGCAGCCGGGACGGCGATCGAGCTCGGCGGCGCTGCCGTCGGCTCCCGATCGGGAGCGCTCGAATCGGACGGGTGGGACGGATCAGACGGGTCGGACGGGAGCATCAGGGACGTGGTTCTCCGCGGTCGATGGCGGGCGGGGTGCAAGCCTACACCGCCCCTGCCCGATCCTACGCTCGGCGGTTCCGGGTCGGATGGTGCGTGAACGGAACTTCATCGATTCGCATGCGCGTGCGCACCGCCGGGCGCGCGGCGCTCCCCCGACGCGGTCAGCGGATCAGGTACGTCCTCACCGACACCCACGAGCCCAGCACGCCGAGCCCCAGCCCGGCACCCACGACGATGACGATCACGTCGCGCGCGAGCGATCCGAAGCTGAGCGGCAGCACCCGGAAGAAGTCGACCATGAAGCCGCTGATCGGGTCGGCGAGGAGGTACAGGCCCACGAGCGTGATCGCCGCCCCGAGCAGGCCGACCATCGCCCCCTCGAAGACGAACGGCCAGCGGATGAACGCGTCCGACGCCCCGACGAGCCGCATGATCTCGATCTCCTCGGCGCGGGCGAAGACCGCCAGCCGGATCGTGTTCACGATGATGAACAGCACGATGATCCCGATGACGACGAGGATGACCGTGCCGGCCGTCCGCATGATGTCGGTCACGGTCTTGACGTTCTTCGCGGTCTCGTTCGTGTCTAGGACGTTCCGGATCGCCGGCTGCCTGTTCGGCTGGAGCTCGTCCGAGACCTTCGCCGAGAATGCCGGATCCTTGAGCTTCACCTCGAACGAGGCCGTGAGCGGATTCGAGTCGAGCACCTTCGTCAGGTCCTCGCGGCCCTGCGCCTTCATCGACTCCTGGAACCGTTCGAGCGCCTGCTCCTGCGAGACGTAGGTGACGCCCTCGACCTCGGGCATCGCGCTGATCGCCGAGCGCAGCTGGGCGACCTGGTCCGGTGTCGCGTCGATCTTGATGTTCGCGACGACCTCGACCTTCTGCTC
>DASSMI010000110.1:0-2627 GCA_035688935.1 Candidatus Limnocylindrales bacterium
GCTCCTTGACGGTGAGGCCGCGGTACTCGGAGACGATCAGGGTGCGGCTCGAGGCAAGCGCCTCGCGCAGCTCCGCGACGGTCTCCCGTTTGGCCTCAGTCGGCATGGGTGCCTCCTGGTTCCATGCGCACGGCCGGTGCGCGGCGGTGGCGCGCCGCCGTCCGCCGGGCGAGCCCGGGAGAACGACGACGCCCCTGCGACGGCGCCTGTCGGCTGGCCATGAACGCAGGGGCGCAGCCACCGCGAGGTGGCGACACCGGTCCCTGCCTCGGCGTGCTCGCCGTCGTCCCCGGTGCTCGTCTCCGAGCGACCGATCCGGTCCGGCGGATCAAGCCCCGGCCGTCAGCGGCGAGCTGGCGGTCCGCGGGCGCAGGCTGTCTCTGGCTGTCCCGTCGATCTTCATTTGTGACCGCGCGTCCGGCCATCGCCGGACCGCGGTCGCGTGTGGTGGCCGCTAGGCGGCGTTCGCCGCGGCGAGCAACGCCGGGACGTCGACCCGGATGCCGGGGCCCATGGTCGTCGCGATCGTCAGCGACTTGAGGTACTGGCCCTTGGCGCCCGCCGGCTTCGCCCGGTTGATCGCATCCACGAGCGCCGCCAGGTTGGCGACGAGCGCGTCGGCCTCGAAGCTCGAGCGACCGAACGGCGTGTGGACGATCCCGGCCTTGTCGACCTTGAACTCGACCCGGCCGCCCTTGACCTCCCGGATCGCGCGATCGAGATCGAAGGTGATCGTTCCCGACTTCGGGTTCGGCATGAGGCCGCGCCGGCCGAGGATCTTGCCGAGCCGGCCCACGATGCCCATCGAGTCGGGCGTCGCGAGGGCGACGTCGAACTCGAGCCAGCCCGCCTCGATCTTCTTCGCGAGGTCCTCGCCGCCGACCTCGTCCGCGCCGGCCCGGAGTGCCTCCTGGGCCTTGTCGCCCTGGGCGAAGACGGCGACCCGGACCTGCTTGCCCGTGCCGTGCGGGAGGACGACCGTGCCGCGGACCATCTGGTCGGCGTGGCGGGGATCGACCCCGAGCCGGAGGTGCGCCTCGACCGTGGCGTCGAACGAGACGTAGTTCGTCTCCTTGGCCAGCGTGGCGGCCTCGTCGGGCGGATAGACCCGTTCCCGATCGACGAGCTTCGCCGCGTCGAGGTACTTCTTGCCGTGTGCCATGTCGTGTCGGTCCTTTCGTCGGCCGGCGACCCCGGCCTTCCCCTCTGGGGTTCAGCGACTCGCGGCCGGGGTGGTGCCGCGAGAGCGGGATGTTACTGGACGACCTCGATGCCCATCGAGCGGGCGGTTCCCTCGACCTGCTTCATCGCGGCCTCGATCGAGTTCGCGTTGAGATCGGCCATCTTCGTCTCGGCGATCTGGCGAACCTGGTCGCGCGACACGCGTCCGACCGAATCCTTGCCGGTCGTGCCCGAGCCTTTGTCGATCCCGGCGGCCTTGCGAAGGAGGTCCGCGGCCGGTGGGGTCTTCAGGATGAACGTGAACGAGCGGTCCTCGAAGATCGTGATCTGGGCCGGGATGATCTGGCCGCGCTTGTCGGCCGTCTTCTCGTTGTACGACTTCGTGAACTCGACGATGTTGATCCCGTGCGGGCCCAGCGCCGTACCGACCGGCGGCGCGGGAGTGGCGCTGCCGGCGGGGAGCTGGAGGGTCAGGACGATTCGGATCTTCTTGGCCACGGGAGGTGCGAGTCCTTTCTAGAGTTTCTCGACCTGGAGGAAGTCGAGCTCGACCGGTGTCTCGCGGCCGAAGATGCTCACGAGGACCTTGACCTTGTTCCGCTCGGGGTTGACCTCGTCGACCGTGCCGATGAACTCGGCGAACGGCCCGTCGGTCACGCGGACACTCTGGCCCTTCGTGAAGGCGACCCGGAACTTCGGCGTCTCGACGCCCATGTGCCGGAGGATCTGCTTGACCTCGGTCTCGTCGAGCGGGATCGGCTCGCTCCGGACGCCCGGGATGTTGGCCCCGCCCACGAAGCTGGTCACGCCGGGCGTGTTCCGGACGACGAACCAGCTGTCCGGGTCCAGGATCATCTCGACGAGGACGTATCCGGGATAGACCTTCTTCTGGACGGTGTGGCGCTGGCCCTGGCGGATCTCGATCTCGTCCTCCATCGGGACGAGGACCTGGAAGATCCGATCCTCCATGCCCATCGACTCGATCCGGTGCTCGAGGTTGGCCTTGACCTTGTTCTCGTAGCCCGAGTAGGTGTGGATGACGTACCAGCGCTTGTCGGGCGCCTTGCTGGTCTCCGTCGTCGTGACCTCGGTCATTGCCCTTCCACCAGCAGCTTGAGGACCCGCGTGAACCCCAGGTCGAGCGCGGTGATGTAGACGCCGACGGAGAAGCTCACCACGAACACGAGCACGGTCAGGTTCCGCACCTGCTCGCGCGTCGGCCAGGAGACCTTCTTCAGCTCGGACCACGCTTCATCGAAGAAGCGGCGTAGACGACTCACTTCGGTTGGTTCATCTCTCGCGCTACGGAGTTGGCAGGGGCGATAGGACTCGAACCTACAACCGCCGGTTTTGGAGACCGGTGCTCTGCCAATTGAGCTACACCCCTGCGGGTTCCCTTACTTCGCCTCTCGGTGAAGCGTGTGGCGGCGATCCCGCGGACAGTA
>DASSMI010000111.1:0-2282 GCA_035688935.1 Candidatus Limnocylindrales bacterium
CCGCTCCGGATCCTCACCCACTGCAACACCGGGCCGCTCGCCTGCGGGCAGTTCGGGACCGCGCTCGGGATCGTCCAGGCGGCCCACTTCGCCGAGCGCGACATCCAGGTCTGGGTCGACGAGACGCGGCCGTACCTCCAGGGCGCTCGGTTGACGGCCTGGGAGCTGGAGCAGGCCGGCGTTCCCCACACGCTGATCCCGGACGTCGCCGCCGGCTACCTGATGAGCAAGGGCGAGGTCGATGTGATCCTCGTCGGCGCCGATCGGATCGCTGCGAACGGCGACACGGCGAACAAGGTGGGGACGTACCCGCTCGCCGTCCTGGCGGCTCGCCACCAGATCCCGTTCTACGTCGTCGCGCCGACGACCTCGGTCGATCTCGAGACCGCGTCCGGCGGCGAGATCGAGATCGAGGAGCGGCCGGCCGATGAGGTCCTCGTCGTCCGCGGTCACCGGATCGCGCCGCGTGGGACCGACGTCCGCAACCCCGCCTTCGACGTCACGCCGGCCGAGCTGATCACCGGGATCGTCACCGAGGAGGGCGTCGTCCGCGCGCCCTTCGCCGAGGGGCTCCGCGCCGCCGTCGACGGCGCGGCGGCGCGCTGGGCGCCGACCAGGACGCCGCTTCCGAGGCCGGCCGCGAGCCCGGCCGCCGAGGCGTCCTGATGGCCAGCGTCGCCGCGACCCGCGGCCGGACGCGATCGCTGGCCACGAGGCCCCTGACCGATCGGGCCCAGCTCCGGATGTTCCTCGAGACGGATCGCCTCCTGGCTGCCTACGCGATCTGCGATCTCGAGGATCGCGAGTTCGCGCGGACCCGCTGGGGCGGCGCGTTCGACGGCGATCGGCTCGTCGCGCTGGCGATGGAGTACTCCGGGCTGACGCCCCAGCCGCTGTTCGTGATGGGCTCGAGCGACGGGATCGAAGCGATCCTCCGCGACGTCGTCCGTCCCCGCGCGGCGTACGTGGCCGCGCTCGAGGAGGCACTCCCCGCGGTCGAGGCGCTTTACCGGCTCGACCCGGGTCCCGCCATGGTCCGGATGTGGGTCGACCGCACGATGTTCCGGCCGTACCCCGCCGAGGTCCGGCGGCTCCTGCCGTCCGACATCGGCGAGCTCAACCGCCTGTACCAGCTCGGCTTCGCGTCGTGGCTGCCGTCCTCGTCGATCGCCGAGGGCGTGTACTACGGGATGCGCGTCAACGGCCGTCTCGTCGCGGCTGCGGGCACGCACGTGATCGGGCGGGGCGCGCGGCTCGCCGTCGTCGGCAACGTCCTCACCCACGTCGACTACCGCGGCCGTGGCTACGCGACCGCCGTGACCGGGGCCGTCACCCAGGAGCTCCTCCGCACCTGCGATCAGGTCGTCCTGAACGTCCGGTCCGACAACCCACCCGCCCTCCAGGCCTACCGCCGGCTCGGGTACGCCGAGCACGTCCGGTTCGAGGAGCGCCTCGCCCATCGGCTCGGCTCGCCGCTCGCCGACTTCGCCGCGCCGTTCCGGCGCTGGCTCCACCGCAGGGAGCACTGACGACATGACACAGACCGCAACCGGAGCGCCCGCCGCGCACGACGTGACGAACCTGGGCCTCGCCGGCGAAGGCGTCCGGCGGATCGAATGGGCCGAGCGCGAGATGCCGGTCCTGCGCCTGATCCGGGAGCGATTCGAGCGCGAGCGGCCGCTCGACGGCGTCCGGATCGGTGCGTGCCTCCACGTCACGACCGAGACGGCGAACCTGATGCGGACGCTCAAGGCCGGCGGCGCCGAGGTGGTGCTCGCGGCGAGCAACCCGCTCTCCACGAAGGACGACGTCGCGGCCGCGCTCGTCGCCGAGTACGGGATCGCGACGTTCGCCCGGCGCGGCGAGGACCGCGACACCTACTACGCGCACCTGAACGCGGTCGCGGACACCAAGCCCCAGATCACGATGGACGACGGCTGCGACCTCGTCTCCCTTCTCCACAGCGAGCGCCCCGCGCAGGTCCGGGAGGTCCTCGCCGGGACCGAGGAGACGACGACCGGGGTCATCCGGCTCAAGGCGATGGCGGCCGACGGCGCGCTCGGCTTCCCGGTCGTCGCGGTCAACGAGGCGCTGACGAAGCACCTCTTCGACAACCGCTACGGGACGGGCCAGAGCACGGTCGACGGGATCCTCCGCGCGACGAACATCCTCCTCGCCGGCCGCAACGTCGTCATCGCCGGGTACGGCTGGGTGGGGCGGGGGATCGCGAGCCGGATGTCCGGGATGGGCGCCCACGTCGCGATCATCGAGGTCGATCCGGT
>DASSMI010000112.1:0-8504 GCA_035688935.1 Candidatus Limnocylindrales bacterium
CGCGAGGCGGGCGTCGTGGATTCGGGCGGGCAGGGGCTGTTCCGCCTGTTCGAAGGCGCGCTCCTCGCCGTCCAGGGAGCGCCCGTCCGCCCGGCGAACCCCGCGCTCGGCGGCCGCCCGCACGGCGAGGATCGCGTCGCGGTCGCCCCGGCGTTCCGGGCCGGGGTCGCCGCGCTCGAGGAGGACGCGTACGGTTACGAGACGGTGTTCATCGTCACGGCCGCGGACGGGACATCGCTCGACGTTCCGGCGATCCAGCGACGTCTCGAGGAGCTGGGCAATTCCGTGCTCGTCGGCGGCGACGCCACGATGGCGAAGATCCACGTCCACAACGAGCGGCCCGACGAGATCATCGCGTACGGCCTGTCGCTCGGGGCACTGACGAGGATCACGGTCGAGAACCTCGACACGATGGCGGACGACGTTCGCGAGGCCCGCGCAACGGAGTTCGTTGGCGCGGCCGACGACCGGGCGGAGGCCGTGGCCGGCACGGACGGCGGTGTGGCTGTCGCGGTGGAGACGAAGCCCGTCGTCGCCGGCACGGTCGTCGCCGTCCCCGCGTCGTCCACCGGCAACGGATCGCACGCTCCGGATCCGGTGGCGGACTCCGAGGCCCCAGGGGCGAGCCCCGCGATCGACCCGGACCTCGGACCGGCGATCGTCGCGGTCGTCGCCGGCGACGGCCTGGAGAAGCTGTTCCGGGACTTCGGTGTCGCGCACATCGTGCGCGGCGGCCAGACGGCCAACCCGAGCACCGGCGAGCTGCTCCGGATCGCGCGGCTGGCCCGCTCGCGCGAGGTCCTGCTCCTCCCGAACAACCCGAACGTCCGGCTGGCGGCCGAACAGGCGGCCCGGCTGTGCGAGGACCGCCGGCTCGTCGTCGTCCCGACCCGGAACGCCGCCGAGGGGGTCGCCGCTGTGCTCGCCTACGACCCGGACGCCGACGCGGCCGCGAACGCCGAGCCGATGACGCGCGCCGGTCGCGGGCTCGCGACCGTCCAGGTCACCGAGGCGGTTCGCGACGCGAAGATCGGCGGGACGAAGGTGAAGAAGGGCCAGACGATCGCGCTCGACCCCGACGACGGGCTCGTGGCGGTCGACGGCGACCGCGACAAGGCGGTCCTGAAGGCCGTCGCGACGTTCCCCGCCGGCTCGGAGCTCGTCACGCTCTACTACGGCGAGGACGCGACCCTGGCCGAGGCCGAAGCCGTGGCGACGAAGATCGGCGCCAAGCTCGGCGCGGAGGTCGAGGTCGTCCACGGCGGGCAGCCGCACTACCGCTACCTGATCTCGGCCGAGTAGGGGAGTGTCGGGACCGGGAACGACTCGCCCAGCCGCGCCGCGCCGAGCGCCCTCGAAGCCGGCCACGCCACCGCCGCCGTCCGATCCCGTCGAGCTCCTCGACACCCAGCTGAACCGATCCGGGCTCGGCGCGGCGAACCTCCTCCAACGGGCCGGCCGCCGCCTCGGCTTCCTGACCGTCCGCGAGCTGCTGTTCCATCTGCCCCGCCGCTACGACGACCTGCGCGAGATGAAGCAGCTCGGCGAGCTCGTCTGGGTCGAGGAGGGGACCGTCGTCAGCGCCCGCGTCCGCGTGGCCGACGTCCGCGTCGATCCGTCGTTCCGGCGCCGCGTCCAGCGGACGATCGCCCGGTTCGAGGACGACACCGGTTCGATCGACGCGACGTGGTTCGGGCGGCGCTACATCGAGCGGCGGCTGTTCCCCGGCGCCGAGATCGTCGTGTCGGGCAAGCTCAAGCGGTTCGGCCGCCGGCTGACGCTCGACAACCCGGACTTCCAACCCGTGGGACGCGACGACGAAATGCTCCACGTGGGCCGGATCGTGCCCGTCTACCGGCTGACCGCCGGCCTGACGGCGACCCGACTCCGGATGGCGATGCGGGAGGCGCTCGACCGCGCCGGCGACGCGTATCCCGAGTACCTCCCGCCGGACGTCCGGGAGACCGAGGCGCTCGAGGGGATCGCCGCTGCGCTCGAGGCGGCGCACTACCCGTCGACGTTCGAGGGCCGCGACGCCGCGCTCCGCCGCCTCGCGTTCGACGAGCTCCTCGCGCTCCAGCTCGGGATGGTCGGGCGGCGCCGTCAGCGGGGTCGGGACGCCGCCCGCCAGATTCGTACGGACGACGATGCCGACGCGACGATCCGCGCCGCGCTCACGGGCGCGATCTCGCGGAAGCTCGGCCACGCGGTGGCGCTGACGCCGGACCAGGACCGGGCGGTCTCCGAGATCCGGTCGGACCTCGCCCGGCCCACGCCGATGCTGCGGCTCCTCCAGGGTGACGTCGGGAGCGGCAAGACGGCCGTGGCCGCCTGGGCGCTCGCGGCGGCTGCCCGAGCCGGTCTTCAGGGCGCGCTCCTCGCGCCGACCGATCTGCTCGCCCGGCAGCATCACGCGACCGTCGCCTCGCTGCTGGAGGATCTCGGCACCCCGGTGGAGCTCCTGACCGGCTCCCAGACGACCGCCCAGGCGCGGCGAACGCTCGAGCTCATCGGCTCCGGGCAGGCGCCGGTCGTCGTCGGGACGCACGCGCTCATCCAGGCGCGGGTCGAGTTCGCGGCGCTCGGGCTCGTCGTCATCGACGAGCAGCACCGGTTCGGAGTCGAGCAGCGCGGCCAGCTCGAGGCGAAGGCCGGCGGCCACGCGCCGCACGTCCTGCTCATGACCGCGACGCCGATCCCGCGGACGCTCGGCCAGGTCCTCTATGCCGACCTCGATGTCTCGGACCTGCGGACGCCACCCGAGGGTCGGATCCCGATCCGAACCGGCATTCGTCACCCGGACCAGCTGGCCGGGGTCTGGGATCGCGTCCGAGCAGAGGCGGCGGCCGGGCATCGGACGTTCGTCGTCGTGCCCCTGATCGACGAGGCCGAGCCGAGCGACGACGATGCCGGCGGCGGAGGATTCTTCGATTCCTCGGCGCCGGCCGCGGAGGCGGAGTTCGTCCGGCTACGGGAGCTGCTCGCGCCGCTCCGGGTCGGGATGGTCCACGGCCGGATGAAGCCGCTCGACCGTGACGCCGAGATGGCCCGCTTCCGCGACGGCGAGCTGGACGTGCTCGTCGGCACGACGGTGATCGAGGTGGGCGTGGACGTGCCGGCCGCGACGATGACGGTGATCGAGGGTGCTGATCGCTTCGGGCTCGCCCAGCTCCATCAGCTCCGTGGCCGCGTGGGACGCGGCACCGCGGAGAGCTTCTGCGTCCTCGTTTCCGATTCGAACGACGAAACCGCACAGGCGCGGCTCAAGGCCGTCGCCGAGATCCGCGACGGGTTCGAGCTCGCCGAGAAAGACTTCGAGATCCGCCGCGAGGGCGACGTCCTGGGCCTCGTCCAGAGTGGGCTGCCGCGCCTCCGGGTGGCCTCGCTCCAGTCGAAGGAGCACGTCGCGCTGGCGAAGCGCGCCCGCGACCACGCCGAGCGCCTGCTGGACGCGGCCGGCCGGCTCGGCCCGGATGCCGCCGCGCTGCTCCACGAGCTCGAGCACGGCTGGCTCGATCGCGTCTGGGCCGGCGACCCGGCCAGCGGCGCCTGAGCTCGGTCCGATGGCCGACGCCGGTCGGGTGATCGCGGGGACCGCGAAGGGGATCCGGCTCCGGGCGCCGGGACCTGGGACGCGGCCGCTCGCCGATCGGGTCAAGCAGACGCTGTTCGCGATCCTCGAGCCCGACCTGCCGGGAGCCGTCGTGCTCGACCTGTTCGCCGGGAGTGGGGCGGGCGGAATCGAGGCGCTGTCGCGGGGCGCCGAGCGGGCGACGTTCGTGGAGAAGGACCAGGGCGCCTCGGCCGTGATCGAGGCAAACCTTCGCGCCACCGGCCTCGCCGGTCCGTCGGCGACGGTGGTCCGCTGGGACGTCGTGCGCTGGCTTGACGATCCCGGCGGCGACATTTTCGACATCGTGCTCGTCGACCCTCCGTACGCGGAGACCGAGACGCTGGCGCGGATCCTGGACCGGCTCGGCGCTCCGGAGGCGCCACTCCGCCCCGGCGCCCGGGTCGTTGCGAAACACTTCTGGCGCGACCGGCCACCGGAACGGGTGGGTATGCTGGCGACCGAGCGCGACCGCCGCTTCGGCGAGACGGCGCTGACGTTCTATCGACGGGAGGGGCACCGAGAGGGATGACGGTCGCGGTCTACCCCGGCTCGTTCGACCCGGTCACGAACGGCCATCTCGACGTCATCGAGCGCGCATCGGCCGTGTTCGAGCGGATCGTCGTGGGCGTCCTCGAGAACCCCAGGAAGCAGCCACTGTTCCCGGCCGCCGAGCGGATCGAGCTCCTCCGCGAGGCACTCGGCGGCACGTCGGCCGCCGGGCGCATCGAGGTCGAGGCGTTCGACGGGCTGACCGTCGACTTCTGCCGGACCGTCGGCGCCCGGTTCATCGTCCGCGGCCTGCGTGCGATCAGCGACTTCGAGACCGAGATGCTCCTGGCCCACAACAACCGCCGGCTCGCTCCCGACGTCGACACGGTGTTCTTCATGACCTCGATCGAGCACAGCTACGTCGCGTCGTCGCTCGTGAAGGAGATCGCCACGTTCGGCGGCGACGTGAGCGCGATGGTGCCGCCGGTCGCCGTGGCGGCGCTGGCGAGGGCGACCCGGGCTCGGTAGACCGGCTCAGCACGTCCGGTGAGGGATCGGCCGTGCGATAATCCGGCGATCCTCGGCGCGCGACCCGGGACCGTGCGTCGCGAACCCGTCCGATCGACGCCACGGAGGGCACTCCGATCGACATCATCTTCCTCGTCGAGCGCCTCGAATCGATCATCGCCAACGGCAAGAAGCTGCCCCTGACGAACAACGTCGTCGTCGACCAGGCAGCCGCGCTCGGGCTGATCGACGAGCTGCGCGTCGCCGTGCCCGAGGAGGTCCGAGCCGCGAAGCGGATCAACTCCGAGGGCGAGCGGATCATCGAGAAGGCCCAGGAGGAAGCCGAGCGGATCGTCGCGCGCGCCCAGGAGCAGGCGGCGTTTCTGATCGACGAGCGCGGGCTGACCCAGCAGGCCGAGGCCGAGAGCCGCCGGATCATCGCCGACGCCGAGGCCGACGCCGAGGAGGTCCGCCGCGGCGCGGACGAATACGCGGTCGACGTCCTCGTCGGCCTCGAAGGCGACGTCGTCAAGACGCTCCAGAGCATCAAGAAGGGCATCGATCTCCTCGACACGCGCCGGGCGCAGCTCCGATCGGGCGAGGAGGACGGCGTCGGCCCGGCCGACGACGATCCGGCCGACGGCGCCTACGAGGATGTCGCCGACGACGAGGACGTGGCCCAGCCCGTTCGGCGATGACCTCGGGCGGGGGCCGCTCCGAGCGCGGCTCCGGGAGAGCCGACTCGCCGCTCGTCTGGAACGTGGCCGGGCTCCTCGGCGAGGGCGTCGGCGCGATGCGCGACTACGTGTTCGAGGACGTCCCGTTGGATCCGGGGGAGGGGCTCCGCCTGGCGTCGCCGGTGTCCGGTCGGATCCACCTCGCTCGGACGAATCGCGGGCTCCTCGTGGACGGCGACATCCACACGTCGCTCGCGACGGAGTGCTCGCGCTGCCTGCGCGAGATGACCGTTCCGCTGGACCTGGAGATCCAGGAGGAGGCGCTGCCCTCGATCGACCTCCAGTCGGGGGCACCGGTCGGGATCGCGCAGGAGGACGAGGAGGCAGGGGTCCTGCGGCTCACCGACCACCACGAGCTCGATCTCGAGGGTGCGATCCGCGAGGCCATCCAGCTGAACGAGCCGATCGCGCCGCTCGACCGCGAGGACTGCCCGGGGCTTTGCGTCGTCTGTGGCCTGCCCCTCGACGAGGGCGTGCACGAACACCCGGACGACGACGTCGATCCGCGGCTCGAGGCGTTGAAGGCGTTCCGGCCGTCCGAGTGAGTTGACGCTCGCCGATCAGGGGGTGTTGTACCGTCCCGGGATGGACAACCCGCGCGCCGCTCGGGTGGTCGGCGCCGCCGGCTTGGCGACGGCCGCGGTCGTGGCGTTCGCGGTCTGGTACACGGACTGGAATCGCCCCATCGTGTTCACCTGCGACGAGGCGAGTGTTGGTCGAGCCTGTCGTGACACGGAGCAGTCGATCCTGTCCTGGCCCGAGATGGTGTTCTACCCCGAGTTGCCAAAGAAACTGAGGGCGGTCGAAATCGGACTTCTTCCCGGAGCTTCCATCAAGCCGGAACCGTACGAGCCGACGACATGGAGGGCGGTTCTAACGCTCGATGACCGCTCGACGTGGATGGCGTCGTGCGTCTACAGCTCCGATGACATGGTCAGCTGCGTCACCGACTCGGGACCCATTGGCTCCAGCCCGTCGCGGCCGTAGGACCGGGCCGCCGTAGCGCGGACAGAAAGCTCATTCAGGCGCCGCCGATTTTCCACCGGGTGACATTGCGGGACGCTTTGCGACCATGACGAACGCCGCCGATCTCGAGCTCATCGCACTCGCCGATGACATGGACGCGCTCGCGGCATGGCTTCGAGCCCACGGTCAAGCCTCCTGGGCGGACAGGGTGCTCGGCCACTCGCGCCGGGTACGCAAACGGATCCCGGAGGGCGTCATCGGCTTTCTGGCTGACAGCGGTGGCCTGTCGGACGTGTACTTCAGTCCAGTCAACGGAAACGCGGCATCCGAATCGGACGGGCAGCGCCTCAACGAGGAGCTCCGACGCCTTACGTTGCGTCCGTTTGAACGGGCGTTCGAACTGAAGCACGCCGCCATGGACGCGTCCGGTTCCGGTCACACTCCCCGACGGTAATGCTCCGCCGCCGCGAACCCGAGCACCTACGATCCGCGCATGAGCAGCGATGACGCTCCCCAGGAGGTGGAGTCCCCGTACCAACACTTCGAGGACTTGCGTGCCCTCGTGGCTGAGGAGTTGACGGCGCAACTCGCCGTCGGTCGGCTCGGCTCGGTTGAGCCCCCTCCGACTGGCATCCAACATGTCGCCAGCCTCATCGCCGACGTGGTGGTTCGGGTCTACCGGCTCGAGCGACGGTCCAGGTGACATTCCGGCACGCTTTGCGACTTTGAAGTTGCGTAGTGTCCGGCCGTTCCAGGCCGCACGGTCCGCCGGCACCTAGTCGTGCCGAAGTTGCCTCAGTGATCCGTGACCTCGTCGCCGGTGTCAGAAGCCGGAACTTTGCGGGAACCGCTAGGACGGCTCGCGTGAGCCGTAGGACACGACATCAAACGGCCAATCGGCCGCGAGCCAGGCGCTGACCTCACGCCAAAGCGGAGCGTCGAGCTCGGCCCGGCTCTCGCGGACCCACGACTGGACGGTCGCGCGTCGCGGTCCCGCGGCATCGGGGTAGATGTAGACGCACCCGATGACGTCGCCGGAATCCGGATCGAGGACGGTGTACGTGAACCCGCGCCGTCGCTCGAAGTCCTCCGCGTGGCGGCGCAGGTCTCGCAGGTTGTCCTCGCTGGATCGGTCGTCCGGCCAGTTGCCGTCCGGAAAGCCGGGCGTCCGTCGGATGTGCTCGATCGACGACGTCCAGGCCGCGTAGTCCGGGTCGTTGTGCTGCAGCCCGAGTGGCTCGAGCCGGAATTCCGGCGTTTCCAGCGACCTTGGCGCGACGAAGTCGGACGGCACGAAGTCAAGCGCTTCCATGCGTCGATGATGGCCGCTTGCGCGGACCGGCGCGTGCCGGCCCGGTGTGCCCGCTGAGGGCCGCCGAGCAGCGCCGCGCGACACGATGTGATGCACTGCGTCGGGCGTGCACTCCTACGACGCCCTCAGGGCGCAAATCGTGCTCGTGGGCTCGCGGAGGAGCCCCAAGCCAACAGACGGAGCGCGGAACGATGCCGAACGAGACTCTGGGGGCCGAGCGGATTCACGGGAGCGGGAGCACGGACGAGCGCCGACTCGGCGGTGCACTCTGGATCATCACCGGAGTGATCTGTTCCGGCCTGCTGATCTTCGTGTTCGTGGGCGAGAACCTTCTGGCACAGAACCCCGGCCTCGCGGCCATGATCCTGGGAGGCGCGGTCGCGGCCTTCCTCACCGGCGGCCTGCTGCTCGCCCGCCCGGGCGTCGGTGTCGTGCGCTTCTCCAACATCGTCGGCCTGGTGTGGCTGGTCGCCTTCGGGTCCCTGTGGCTCAGGGCGCTCAGCGGACCGGAACGCGGCCCCATGCTGTCGTCCGGCTTGATCACGGGCTTCGGCCTCGCGAGCGCCCTCGTCACCGTTCGGGCGGGGAGGCCCGGGCGCCGACCCGCGTGAGGCACGGGATCGCGGGGTCGCCTCTCGCGTCGGCGCGAACCTTCCGGTACACTCCGCGCTCGACCCCGCCAGCACCGGCTGGCCATCTCGGCGCGTCCACGACCCCGAACCGGCGCCCGACACCACCGACATCGAAGGAGACCACGGACCGTGGGTGTTCCGAAGCGACGCGTCTCGCACGCCCGGCAGGGCGAGCGCCGCGCGCACCTGGCGCTGAGCGTGCCGCAGCTCGTGGAGTGCGACCACTGCCACGAGATGAAGCTGCCGCA
>DASSMI010000113.1:0-8441 GCA_035688935.1 Candidatus Limnocylindrales bacterium
CTGGCCGAGGCAGACGACCCGGCGGCGCGAGCGCTCGCCGGGCAGGCCGACGTGCTCGCGGCGCACCTCGCGTCGGCCACGATCGAACGGTCGCTCGCGGCCGCCGACGTGGCCGGCGGGACGGCGCCGGCTCGGGTCCGCGCGGCGATCGCGGCCGCCCGCGAGCGCCTCGACGCAGCCTCCACGGGTGGCGCCGACTGACGCCTGGGCCCTAGGTCGTCAACGGTCCCGGTCATCGGTCGATCCACCGATGACCGGCGCCCGACGATCCACGACCGTGACGTCACGCCGGGCGCCGAGTCCGGGCACGGAGGATCTCGCATGGCCACGTTCATGGATGTCCACTCCGGCTTCGTGGGCGTCACCCGCCAGCAGCTCCAGGAAGCCCACGAGCGCGACCTCGCGATCGAGGAGGACGAGGGCGTCCACTTCCAGCGCGCCTGGCTCGACCCGCGATCCGGCAAGGTCTTTTGCCTCGCGACCGGCCCCTCGAAGGAGGCGGTGATGCGGATCCACGAGCGGGCCGGCCATCCGACGGCCGAGGTCTACGAGCTTCTGATCGAGGTCTGAGCGCCGGACCGCCGGACGTTCACGACCGGGCGGGGACGGCCTCCTTCGCGATCGTCGCGGTCCAGGCCGCGATCTCGGCGCGGCGCGTCACGCCGAGCTTGGCGAGGATGTGCTCCACGTGGGAGCTCGCCGTCTTCGGCGCGATCTCGAGCGCGTCGGCGATCTCCGCATTCGTCATCCCGTCGGCGATCAGGCGGGCTACCTCGAACTCGCGGATCGTCAGCGGGCGCCACGGCTCCGCCTCGACGCCGCGGCCACGGGCCGCCCGCTTCAGCTCCTCGGCGCGGGCGTGGAGCGGCAGGCTGCCGATCCGGTCCGCGACCACACGCACGTCGGCCAGCAGGATGGACGCATCCGCGAATCGGTTCGCGCGCATCAGGCACTGCGCCAGGTCGAGCCGCGCCCAGGTGGACTCCCAGATCCGGTTGCGATCCTCCCAGCCGCGGACGGCGCGCTCGAGGGCCTCACGCGCGCCGCCGACCGAGCCCGCCGCGAGCCGGATCAGCCCGTCGCCGTGGCTGAGCGCCGCGCCGGCGATCGTCTCCCACCCGACGAGGTGGCCGCGGACCCGGGACAGCCAGCGATCGGCATCGGCGGGCCGGCGCAGCGCGAGGTACGCGCGCGTCCCGGTGACGACGAACGGGATCAGCAGCGCCCGCTCACGCTTCTCGACGGCGAGCGTCCAGGCTTCCTCGCAGCGAGCGGCGGACGTCTCGGGGTCGCCGGACGCGAGATCGACCTCGGCCAGGCCCCACAGCGGCGGGAGGACGTACGCGATCTCGGTCATGCGCCGCCCGACCGCGAGTGACTCATCGAACCAGCGCCGTGCCTCGTCGAGCCGGCCGCGACCGAGCGCCACGAGCCCGACGACGTCGAGCGTGCCGATCGTCCCGCGGACGCAGCCGCGATCCACCATCTCGTGCCGGGCGCGGTCGTCCGCGGCGTCCCAGTTGCCGGACGCCCAGTCGAGCAGGGCGGTGGTCGTCGCGATCATCTGGCGGCAGTGCGACTGCTCGATCGCGTCGGCGTACTGCAGCCCCTCGTTCATCGCCGCGGCCGCGGAGCGCTGGTCCATGATCCGCGCGGCCATGATCCCCAGGTTCCGATAGCCGGTGACGCCGACCGATTCGTAGCCGGCATCGCGGGCATCCCGCGCCGCCCGCAGCCCGTCGCTGAGCCCCGTCTCGTAGCGGCCTTCGACGATGTCGAGGCGGGCCCGGGTGAGCTCGTTCTCGAGGACGAGCTCCTCGTCGCCGATCCGCTCGGCCATCGCCAGGGATGCCTCGAGGTCGGCGCGCGCCGCCTCGAACTCGGACAGCAGCAGATGGTCGTTCGCCGACAACGCGAGGTACATCGCGCGGTACTGGTCGCGCTCGTCGCTCGGCGGCAACGCGTCGAGCTCGGCGAGGACCTGGAGGTTGATCTCGTGGACCCGGACCGACGGGGAGCCGTCGCGGGCCGGCCCGGTCGCCATCATCCCGAGCATGTCCGCGGCCTGGATGGGCTTGCCGGCCTGGAAGTAGAGATCGCGAGCCCGCCGAGCCGCCTCGACGCTCTCGGCGTTCCGTTCGATCGCGTTCGCAGCGCCGGCGAACGACGCCAGCAGGTCCGCCTGCTCCTCGGTCGAGAGATCGGCCGGCATGTTCGCGACGGCCCGTTCGTAGAGCTCGAACGCCTCGTGGCGGGCCGACATCCGGCTGGCCTCGCGGGCCGCGGTCATCGAGGTCTGGAACGCCTCGGGACGGAGCCCGGCCCGTTCGTAGTGACGCGATGCATGGACGACGCTCGAGGCCTCGAGCTGCATGACGAACTCGGCCGCCCGCGCGTGGTAGCGGCGGAGCAGCGACGGTGGCACGTCGCTGTAGATCGCGTCCCGGAGGAGCTGGTGGCGGAAGTCGTAGTAGCCATCGTCGACGTAGTTGAACGGCCGGAGGATCGCCGCGTCGACGAGCTCGTCGAGGGTGGGCTCCAGCTCGGTGATCGGCCGTTCCATGAGCCCCGACAGGACGTCGGGGGTGAAGCACCGCCCCACGACCGCGCCCGCGCGCGCGACCGCGCGCGCCTCGTCCGAGAGCTGAGCCAGTCTCGCAAGGACCGCGTCCGCGATCGTGTCCGGCACGTGCGCCTCGCGGATGAGGCGGCCGTTCGCCCGGGCCTCGTCGTCCAGCGCGCCGAGGAGCTCCTCGATGTGGAGGGGGATCCCGTTCGTCCGATCGTGGACGGCAGCGACGACGTCCTTGGGGGCTGGCAGCTCGCCGCCGAGGATGAGCGTCGTCGCCATCCCGGTCTCGTCGAGGGTCAGCCTGCGCAGCTTGACCTCCTCGGCGTGGCGCTGGCTCAGGAGGCGGGCGCGCCATTCGCGATGCAGCGCACGGGCGTCCGTGGGGAACTCGTCCGCCCGGTAGTCGCCCAGGACGAAGAGCGGCAGGTCCCCGGTGTGGCGAGCGAGCTCGCCGATGACCTCGAGGCTCATCTCGTCGGCCCAGTGCAGGTCCGGGAAGACGAGCATCGTCGGTCGGTCGATCTCCTCGAGGATCCGGTCCGAGACGGCCCGGACGATCAGTCGCCGGCTGCCGAGCGCGTCGCCGTCGTGCCGGCCGTCGATCGCCAGAAGGTCGGCGGAGAGGGTTCCCCAGTTCGGGTCCTTGCGCAGGCCCGTCGCGAACTCGCGGATCGAAGCAAGAGGCACCTGGAGGTCCTGAGGCGCGACCGCGCCACCGTCGACCCGGATGCCGGCGGCCTCGGCCTTGCGGATCGCCGCGCGCATCAGGCGGGTCTTGCCCAGGCCGGCCTGGCCCGACAGGAACAGCGTCCGGCCGCGGCCCTTGAGCGTCTGGGCGACCGCCTCGTCGAAGAGCTCGAGGACCTCGTCGCGACCGACGATGACGGGGCAGAGCAGCGTGCGCGGACCGGCCATGTGCGGGAGTGTACGTGCGCGGGGAAGGGGGCTCGCATCGGTCATCCGACCGATGACCCGAAGGTTGTTTTGGCGCCCTACAGCTCGGCCGTCGTCGCGATCGTGATGTCGCGGACGAGGTGCGGATCGCGCGCCCACGCCGTCGCGAGGATGAGGTGGATCGTTGCCCCCGCGCGACCGTGCGGCAGCTCGATCGTGGGGAGGGCGACGTCCGGGAGGGCGCCCTCGAACTCGAGGCGGTGCTCCCCGGAGACCTCCGTCGGACCGACGAGGACCGCCGCCCAGGGCGTGATGACCTGGCTCAGGCCGCTCGCGACGGTCGCCTTGACCGCCACCCGGATCTCGGCTCGGATCTCCTGGAGACTGCGGGTGTCGTCGCTCCGGATCGTCGCCGTGCCGCGGAATGGGGAACCGGCAACGAGCGGAAGCGGATCGAGCGCGATCGACGCGGTGAGGCCCGGATCGCCGGCGTCGGCCTCGGGATACAGCGCGAACTCGCCGACATGGACGACGCCGGCCCGGAGGAGCGCGATCGGCTGCGCGACGCGGACGGGCGCCTCGATCCGGCTGTCCGGCCAGCCAGGCCGATCGAGCTTCGCCTCGAGCGCCCATGAGACGCCCGCGACGGTGGCATCGAGCGACGCGGGACCGAGCGGCGGGACGGGCAGCTGCACGTCGAACGTCCGCGTCTCGCCGGCGTTCAGCGTGATCGGTCCCGAGACCTGGACCGGCTCGCGGACCAGCTCCCGACGCGACGTGACCGTCCGCGTCGTCGTGTGACCCTCCGCGTCGGTGCTCGTCTCCTCGTGCTGCCACCACTCGGTGGCGACGAACGCGACGACGAGCGACCGAGCCTCGAACCGGTCGCTTGCGGTCGCCGAGACCCGGCCGCCGACGAGCCGGCCCGGCAGGAGGACGTCCCGCTCCAGCTCGACCGCCCATTCCACGCCGTGGCTCGATTCGTTCCAGCTCGCGCTCATGGATCCCCTCCGCGATCGTGGTATCGGTGTCGGACGAGGATGCGCGATCCGCCCGCCCGCGGTCGTACCATCCCGCCATGCTCCAGCCCGAGACGATCCGGACCGCGCCCAAGGCCCTCCTCCACGACCATCTCGACGGCGGGCTGCGGCCGGCGACGGTCGTGGACCTCGCACGGGAGTACGGCCACGAGCTGCCGACCGAGGACGTCGACGACCTCGCGCTCTGGTTCCGCCGCGGTGCGGATCGGAAGTCGCTCGAGCTCTACCTCGAGACGTTCCAGCACACGTTCGGCGTCATGCAGGAGCGCGACGCGATCATCCGGGTCGCCGCGGAGTGCGCCGAGGACCTCGCGGCCGACGGCGTCGCCTACGCCGAGGTCCGGATGGCCCCGGAGCTGTGCACCGAGCGGGGGCTGACGCTCGACGAGGCGCAGGAGGCGATCCTCGAGGGGTTCCGCATCGGGAGCGCCGCCGCCGAGGCGGCCGGCCGGCCGATCGTCATGCGCTCGATCGTCACGGCGATGCGCCAGGCGGCGCGTTCCGTGGAGGTCGCCGAGTGCGCGATCCGCTGGCGCGACGCCGGGGTCGTCGGGTTCGACGTCGCCGGACCCGAGAAGGGCTACCCGCCGACGCGCTATCTCGATGCGTTCGACCTCATCCGGCGCGAGAACTTCCACATCACGATCCACGCTGGCGAGTCGTTCGGGCTGCCGTCGATCTGGGAGGCGCTCCAGTTCGCGGGTGCCGAGCGACTGGGTCACGGCGTCCGGATCGTCGACGACATCACGGTCGATCCGGATGGCGGCGTCCACCTCGGCAGGCTCGCCGCGTTCGTCCGCGACCGGCGCGTTCCGCTCGAGATGTGCCCGAGCTCGAACGTCCACACCGGTGCGGCGGCGACGATCGCCGACCATCCGATCGATCTCCTCCGGCGCCTGCGGTTCCGGGTCACGGTCAACACGGACAACCGGCTGATGAGCGGCGTCTCGATGTCGTCGGAGTTCGCCGCCCTCGACGAGGCGTTCGGGATCGGCCTCGGCGAGATGGAGTGGATGACGATCAACGCGATGAAGAGCGCGTTCGCCCCGTTCGACGAGCGGTTGCGGCTGATCAACGAGGTCGTGAAGCCGGGCTACGCGCGGCTGCGCGCCCGGGAGAGTGCCGTCGCCCTCGGCTGAGCGGCGTTGCCTTTCGACGAGCGCCAGGCGCTCATTCCCACGCCTGAGCCGGTCGACCGACGTCATTGCGAGCGCGGGGCGCTCACGTCGTCGCCTGACGACCCAGTTTGGACCCTTTCGTCGGGGTTCAGCCGACGTAACGAGCGGTGGGCGCTCATCGCACCGAGCGCGAGCCGGCTTGAGCGCCAGGCGCTCATTCCGACGCCTGACCCGGTCGACCGACGTCATTGCGAGCGCGGGGCGCTCACGTCGTCGCCTGACGACCCAGTTTGGACTCTTCCGTCGGGGTTCAGCCGACGTAACGAGCGGTGCACGCTCATCGAACCGACCGTGAAGCGCCGCTGCGCATGATCAGCCGATGTCTACTCGCGACACCGCCACCGCCCGGGCGATCCGGACCGCCTCCGAGGATCTCCGCCGAGTGACGGCCGAGCTGGGCCGCGCGCAGCGCTCGACCGGTCTCAGCGACGACGCGATCGGCCGCGCTTGCCACATGTCGCGGTTCATCGTTGCCCGAACGTTGTCGGGGACGCGGGTGCCCTCGAACGTCGAGCTCGCGGCGATCGGCGCAGCGGTCGGAATCGACGTTCGACTGCAGGCGTACCTCGCGGGCGCTCCGATCCGCGACGCCGGTCAACAGCGTCTGCTCGACCGGCTCCGGGCGGAACTCCCCGCATCGATTTCGGTCACGTACGAAGTCCCGCTGCCGGTCGCGGGCGACCTCCGTGCGTGGGACGCGATGCTCCGAGGGGCGACATGGCGGCGCCCCGTCGAAGCGGAAACCATCATCGATGACGTCCAGGCCGTCGAGCGACGCCTTCGACTGAAGATGCGCGACGGCGGCGAAGACGCCGTGATCCTGCTCGTCGCTGATACCGGTCGGAACCGACGGGCCCTGGCTTCGGCGCCCGCCGCCTTCGCGGGCTTCGACCGGACTGCATCCGGGGTCCTTCGAGCGCTTCGCGCTGGGCGAGACCCTGGCGGGTCCTCGATCGTGCTCCTCTGACGAACAAAGACTTGTTGGTTTGATTGCACAAGTTTGCGATGGAGCGAAAACTCCCGTCGTCCGTCGTCGCACAATGGATTGGTCGCGACGCCCAACTCGGCACCTTCCGCAACCGTTTCGCGACGGACGAGCCGGGATTCGGGCGCTACGGTGTCGCCAGTCGATCGCGGTCGACCGGCCGTGGCGACAGGCGGAATCCGAGGCGGCGGAGGCGAGATCGATGGTGAACAGCGGCGACACGGCCTGGATGCTGATGTCCACGGCGCTCGTGATGATCATGCTGCCGGGGCTGGCCCTCTTCTACGGCGGCCTCGTCCGCCGCAAGAACGTCCTCTCGACGATCATGCACAGCTTCTTCGGGCTGGCCGTCGTGAGCGTCGTCTGGGTGCTCGTCGGGTTCAGCCTGGCGTTCGGGCCGGACGCGACAGGGGCCGGACTCATCGGGAACCTCAGCTACGTCGGGTTCATGGGCGTGGGCCTCGAGCCGAGCACGACCTACGCGACGACGATCCCGTTCGTCCTGTTCGCCGCCTTCCAGCTGATGTTCGCAGCGATCACGCCGGCGCTGATCACCGGCGCCTTCGCCGAGCGGAAGCGCTTCGCGAGCTTCGTCCTCTTCACCGTGATCTGGTCGATCGTCGTCTACTCGCCGCTCGCCCACTGGGTCTGGGCGAGTGACGGCTGGCTCTACAAGCTGGGCGCCCTCGACTTCGCCGGCGGCACCGTGGTCCACGCGAGCTCGGGCCTCTCGGCGCTCATCGTGGCCCTCCTCATCGGGAAGCGCGTCGCGAACGGCGATCGGATGGAGCCGCACGACATCCCGATGACCGTCCTGGGCGCGGGTCTCCTGTGGTTCGGCTGGTTCGGGTTCAACGCGGGCTCCGCGGTGACGGCCGGTGGTCTCGCCGCCAGCGCGTTCATCGTGACGAACACCGCCGCGGCGGCGGCCACCCTGACGTGGGTCGGCGCGAGCTACCTCCACAAGCGGAAGGTCAGCGTCGTCGGGGCCGCGTGCGGCGCGGTCGCCGGACTCGTGGCGATCACGCCGGCGTCCGGCTTCGTGACGCCGGGCGGCGCGATCCTGATCGGGCTCGTGGCCGGCGGCCTGTGCTACAGCGCGACCCTCCTCCGCGAGCGGCTCCGGATCGACGACGCGCTCGATGTGTTCGCGGTGCATGGCGTCGGCGGCGTCTTCGGGGCGGTCGCCACCGGGGTCCTCGCGACGAGCGCGGTCCAGGCCGCTTACAAGGGCCTGATCGACGGCAACGCCGGCCAGGTCGCCACCCAGCTCCTCGCCGTCGGGGCGACGATCGCCTACGCCGTCGTGGCGACGTTCGTCATCGTCAAGCTCGTCGACCTGATCCTCGGGATCCGGGTCTCGCTCCGGGACGAAGAGCTCGGGATCGACTTGGCCGTCCACGGCGAGGTCGCCTACCAGTCGTAGCGAGCGGGCGTCATCCGCAACGCACGCAATCGCCACTCGGAGCGTCCGCCGGGCAACCGGCGGGCGCTCCTTCATGGCCTCGAGCCGGTACGATCCGGCTCTCCCATGGACGACACTCCGCTCGCCGCGGCCGCGCCCCCCGAGACCGCGTCCGAGCCCGAGAGCGCCCGCGACGTCCTCGGCCGCCTCGACGCCGGGCTCGGTCGCCGGTTCTGGACCCTCTTCTCGGCGTCGTTCCTCGCCAACCTCTCGGACGGGATCTTCGGGATCGCCCTTCCGCTCATGGCCGCGAGCCTGACCCGAGACCCCGGGCTGGTCGCCGGCGTGTCGGTCGCCGGACGTCTCC
>DASSMI010000114.1:0-5456 GCA_035688935.1 Candidatus Limnocylindrales bacterium
ACGTCGATGTTGTCGAACCCGACCGCGTAGTTCGAGACGACCTTGAGCGCCGGCCCGGCGGCGTCGAGGAACTCGTCGTCGACCCGGTCGGTGAGGAGGGTCAGGACGCCGTCGCAGCCCCGGATCGCCTCGAGGAGCGCGTCGCGCGGCGGCGGCAGCTCGTCCTCCCAGACGCGCGCGTCGCAGGCGGCGAGGATGGGGTCGATCCCGTCGTCCGGGATCCGGCGCGCGACGAAGACGCGCGGGCGATCGGCGGCGGCCACGGCGTCGCCGCCTACCGAGCCGAGCCGGCGATCGCGGTCTCGGCGGCCGCGCCGGCGACGAACTCGCGGATCCGATCGAGCGCCTTCGCCAGGTTCTCGCGCGAGTTCGCGTACGAGATGCGGATGTGGTCCGTGCCCACCCCGCCGAACGCGGTCCCGGCGAGCACGCAGACCCCGGCCTCGTTCAGGAGTCGGTCGGCGAGGTCCTTGCCGGACAGCCCGGTTCCGGCGACCCGCGGGAAGACGTAGAAGGCGCCCTTCGGCGACAGGCACTCGATCCCGGGGATCTCGTTCAGGCCCGCCACGACGAGATCGCGCCGTGCCCGGAACTCCTCGACCATCGCGGCCATCGGCTCCTGCGGCCCGCGGATCGCCTCGACCGCGCCGACCTGGGCGAACGTCGGCGCGCACGAGATCGTGTTGATCACGAGCTGGCCATACGTCGGAACGAGCGACTGCGGGACGATCGCGTAGCCCAGCCGCCAGCCGGTCATCGCGAACGTCTTCGAGAACCCGTCGAGGACGATCGTCCGCTCGGCCATGCCGGGCAGCGACGCGATCGAGACGTGCTCCTCGCCGTCATACAGGATCCGGCCGTAGATCTCGTCGTCGAGGACCCACAGATCGTGCCGGATGGCGAGCTCCGCGACCTGCTCCAGGTCGCGTCGTGTCAGCACGCCGCCCGTGGGATTCGCCGGCGAGTTGATCACGAGCATCCGGGTCTTCGGCGTCACGAGCGAGCGGAGCTCGCCGAGGTCGATCCGGAAGTCGTGCTCCTGGCGGATCGGGACGGGCACGGGCGTGCCGCCGACGAACCGCGTGAGCGACTCGTAGATCGGGTAGCCCGGATCGGGGACGAGGACCTCGTCGCCCGGATCGACGAGCCCGAGGATCGCGTAGAGCATCACGCCCTTGCCGCCGACCGTGACGAAGACCTGGCTCGGATCGACCGGGAAGCCCTTGCGGGCTGCGGCGTCGTCGGCGATCGCCTCCCGGAGCGGCGGGATGCCCGGGTACGGCGCGTAGTGCGTGGCGCCCTCGTCGAGCGCCTTCTTCGCCGCCTCCCGGATGTTCGCGGGCGTGTCGAAGTCCGGCTCGCCGATCTGGAGGTGGATGATGTCGCGGCCCTTCGCCTCGAGGGCGCGGGCGCGGGCCGACACCTCGAACGCGGTCTCGGTGCCGATGTGGCTCATGCGCTGGGCGACCCGCATGGCGAGCTCCTTTCCCCCGGCGATCCCCCGACCGCGACTGATGGTCCGCGCAGTCTAGCGCCGCCCGATCCAGGGGCCGCGAACGGCTCGAACGGCGCGACCGGTCTAGAATCGATCGGTGACGCGCTACTTCGACCTCGACGAGGCCAACGAGCTCATCCCGGAGGTCCGGACGATCCTCGAGTCGCTCCGCGACGAGCGGGCCGAGCTCATCCGCCTACGCGACCAGCACCTCCGGATCGAGGCCGCCGCCGAGGATCCGACCCAGGCTCCTGCCGAGGCGAACGTCCGCCGGACGGGCCGGCCGTCCGATCCGGCCGAGGGCGATGACGATGCGGAGAGCGCGGCCGAGCGCCGCGTGCTCCGGCTCCGGATGCAGGGCGTGATCGACCAGATGCAGGCGGGCGTCGCGCGGATCGACGCGTTCGGGATCACGCTCCGCGAGATCGAGACCGGCCTGATCGACTTCCCGGCCCTCGTCGCCGGCCGCCAGGTCTGGCTGTGCTGGCGGCTCGGCGAGGACGACATCGCGTGGTGGCACGAGCTGGGCGACGGGTTCGGCGGCCGCCAGGCGCTCGTGGACCTGCATTGACCGAGGCCGGCGCGGCGCGTCCCGCCGCGCGCCCGCGAGGCGCCACGATCGTCCAGACCGGCGGTCGGGCGAAGGCGTACCGGCCGCTCCCGCTCGAGGACCGCAGGCGCGCGTTCCGCGCCGCGACGGACGCCTACGAGCGCGGCGACTTCTTCGAGGCGCACGAGCTGCTCGAGCCCGCCTGGATTGGCTCCGACGATCTCGCCGAACGCGACCTGGACCAGGGGCTGATCAAGCTCGCGGCAGCGTTCGTCCACGGCGTGCGCGGCAACCCGCGCGGGATCGAGCGCAACCTGACCGGCGCGCGCGAGCGACTCGCGGCAGCGATCGGGACGCCGGCCGAGGCGGCCGCCGGAATCGATCTCGGAGCGCTCGTCGCCGCGATCGACGACCGGCTGGCACGCATCGCCGCCGATCCGGCCGACGCCTCGATCGAACCGCCTGCCCTGCCCTGGAGGACGCGATGAACCAGTCCGTCGGGATCCCGTCGATCTCGCCGCGGGACGCGGCCGCCGCCGTGGACACCGGTGGCGCGCTGATCGTGGACGTTCGCGAACGCGACGAGTTCACGGCCGAGCGAGCGCCCGGGGTCGCGCTGATCCCGCTGTCGGAGTTCGCCGCGCGTCACGAGGAGCTGCCGAAGGATCGCCCGCTCCTGATGATCTGCGCCGCCGGGTCGCGATCGGCGTCCGCGACGGCGTTCCTGCTCCAGCGTGGCTGGACCGACGTGAAGAACGTCACGGGCGGGATGATGGCGTGGGCCGGGGCCGGGTTGCCCACGAAGGGCGGACGGCCCGCCGACGGCGAGGGCGCGATTCCCGGCTGAGCCGGCCTGGATCCGCCCGATCGCCCACGCTGGGTCACGGGGTGACCCGCGGGCCGAACGACGAGCGCGGGTCGGTCGCAGGACGCGTCGACTCGTGCACGAATTGGCCGGTCTGGGTCACGAGGTGACCCGCCGCGAGGGACAGCACTGCCCCGCGCCGCGCCGTTCGGTGTCAGCGGACGAAATCCGAGCCCAACAGCCTCCTGCGCGGACCCTGACGGCTCGCCGTTCGGCGTCACCGAACACTCGAGCCGCACGAACGCCTCGTCCGGACCGCGGGCAGCAGGACGTCCGGTGCCAGCGAACACGAGCGCCCTCGACGGCCGGGCGGCCGAGGCGGCCGAACGAGCCTCAGGCGCGCGCCCGGATCTCCTTCTCGCGCTTGCGGCGCGCGCGCCACTCGGCGATCTGCGTCCGGTGGGCGAACGCCCAGCCGATGATCACGAAGATCGCGAAGTTCACGACGCCGATCGTGTTCGCGTTCAGGTAGCCGAGCTGCTGGCCGATCTCGCCGTCGATCTTCAGCGCCGGGACGGTGGCGCCCACGAGTCCCAGCTGGAAGAACGGCGACTCGGGCGCGATGTTCGCCCGGGCGCTCCCCGCGACGACGCCCTGCTTCGTCGACCCGCCGATGATGATGGCGTCCGGTCCGAGGACGATCGGAGCGCCACCGGCATTGCCCTGGGCCGGCAGGTCGCTGACGTCCAGGTGCTTCCACTCGGGCAGATCGCCGGTCGAGGTCGGGACCGCCCAGTACAGCTGGCTCTGCGGCGCCGATCCGTCCGAGCCGCCGATCGCGTAGAGGTTCCCGTTCGCGGCGAACGCGTTGAGGTTCGTGCGGGGCGCCGGCAGGTCGGTCGAGCCGCCGCGGACGCCGAACCGGACGAGCTTCGTCGCGTCGGCCCCGGTGCCGAACTCACCGCGCTGAACCGTCGCGACGGCCTTGCCGTCGGCGCCGGTCCCGCCGTAGACCCAGACGAAGGCGCCGATCGCGGCCGCCGAGGCGTCGGTGACCGCCGTGAAGAGCTTCCCGGGCTGCTCGGCCCACTTGCCCGGAGCGCCGGTCTTGACGTCGAACGTCGCCTTCCAGATCGTCGCGGTGGGCGCCGTGCCGTCGGTCCCGCCGACGAGGAACAGGCCGTCCGTGCCCGCGAGCGCGACCGCGCCGGCGCGCGGCGCCGGCAGCTCGAGGTCGAGCTTCGCGTCCGTCGACGTCTGCCAGTTGCCGAGCGCACCGGTCTGCGAGTCCGGCGACAGGACGAAGACCGTCTTCGTGGGCTTCCCGTCCGGGCCGAGGCCGCCGATCGCGTAGATCTTGCCGCCCGAGTAGATGACGGCCGCGTCGGATCGAGCCTCGGGCAGATCGGGGCCGGGCGCCCACTTGTCGAAGTTGCCGACGCCCGAGGTCTTCGCCATGAACGTCTTCGCCGATGGCGCGTTGCCGTCCGAACCGCCGACGTAGAGGATCGTCGTCCCGGATTGGACGACCGACCCGTCCGTGCGCGGCTCCGGCAGCGAGAGCTCCTGCGGCGAGACGTCCCACGGGACGACCGCCCCGACCGGCGCCGGGCACGGCAGCGAGCGGTTGCCCTCGGCGCAGAAGTTGATCGGGCTCCAGGCGAGGATGCCCAGGTCGATCGTCTTGTTGACGGTGAAGTAGTAGGCCCGGTCCGGGACGTAGCCCAGCATGAAGATCAGGAGGACGAACCAGAACAGGGCCTTCAGCGACGCCCAGCCCCAGCCGTTGGCATCGAGCAGCCCGAAGAACGCCCGTCCTCGGGTCCGCGTCGTGCCGGTGGTCAACGCCTGCGTCGCCATCGTCTCCCTACTTGACGGTGAGCGTGCCGGTCATCGTCGTCGGATGGACCTGGCAGATGTACTTGTAGTCGCCGGCCTTCAGCGCGGGCACCGCGTAGGACTTCTTCTGCGGTCCGGTGAAGAACGTGGTGTCGCCCATCGAGACCGGCGCGCCGCTGGGATCCTCGATCACGACGTTGTGCGGTCCGGAGGTCGTGTCGGCGTTGTCGAAGACGAGGGTGAAGGCGGTGTCGGCCTTCACGGACAGCGTCGTCGGGTCGAAGCCGGCCGTGGCGGCGCCGACCGGCGCGGTCACCGTCACCGTGGGCGCATTGGGATCGACCGACGCCGCCGGTGCGCCGGATCCACCGCCACCGCCACCACCGCCGGTCAAGGCATTCAGGTAGCAGTCCGGATACGGGGAGGAGCCCGCCGCCGGCTTGTAGTTCGGATCGCGCCAGCCGGTGAACGTCTCGACCTTGCCCGTGGCAGGATCGATGATCGGCTCGTTCGTGGATGCGTCGCGCTTCTCGTACGTCTGGTCGCTCGTCGCCCGGAGGAACGCGATCAGCTCGTCGATCTGGCGGTAGTTCAGCGGACCGGGCGGGTTGCCCTTGTCCGACCACACCGGCATCTGCGAGTTCGGGTTGCCACAGGCATAGCGGCCGCCGACGGTGAGGATGTTCCGCAGGTACTGCTCGTTCAGGTGGGCGAACAGCTTCTCCTGGGCGTTCAGCTTGGGGCCGATGTAGCCCTGGCCGGCGGCC
>DASSMI010000115.1:0-3122 GCA_035688935.1 Candidatus Limnocylindrales bacterium
TCGGCGCCCCAACCCTCGATCCCGACGCGGGCCCGTTCGGCGGCGACGACGTCGTCGGGTTCGTCGGTGAGGTCGCGGAGGACCTGCCAGCGGATCGCGGGGTCGGAATCGAGCAGCCAGTCGATGACGTCCATGACGCTAGTGTCGGGTCTCGCGTCCACCGCCGCCCATCCGACGGCCGACCCGATCAGCTGCCGGGCGGCCGAGCTCTGCGCGTCCGCTTCGGCTTGTCGCGGCCGGCTGTCTCGGACGCCGGCGCGCCCGGCGCCTTCGCCCTGGTCCGGCGCTGACGCTTGGGCTCCACGGTCTCCTCGGGACCCGCCGGCGTGGTCGACCGGTCCGTCGCCGGGTCCCCGGGCGCCGGCGCCGTCGCCGTCGCCGATTCGCGTGGCCGCGCCCAGACCGGCGTCATCTCGGAGGCGTCGAACAGGATCTCGCGATAGATCATCGACGGCAGGAGCGCGGGCGGCCCGACCGCCGCGCTGTCCGCGTCGGGCTGCCGGCGTCGGACCGGCACGGCGTCACCATCGGATCGGTCCGTCCGGTCCGAGCGACGAGTCAGGAAGGGCAGCCGACCGAACCCTCGTGGCATGCCCGGAGCCTAGAGGCCCGGCGGCGCCGTGTCTGTGACGAGGATCGCCGGAAGCGGCTGGTACGTTCGTCCGCGGGCGCGTCCGCGCACCGCTCAGTCGTCGACCGAGAGCGTCAGCATCCAGGGCTGACCCGACCGCTCCGGTTCCTGGAGCCGAGCCGGCCAGCGGTCGCCGAGGAGGTCGGCGAGCTCGTCCGGCTCGTCGGGCTCGACGCCGGCCTCGAGCAGGTGGTGGGCCGCCTCGCCGCGAACCCGTTTCGCGACGACGTCGCCGATCCGCCCGCCGCCGAAGGCGTTCTGATCGACGCCGAGCACGACGGTCCGCGCGGCGAGCCCGGCCGGCATCCCGATCTGGCGGTACTCGGGAGACCGGAGATCGACGATGACCCCGCGCTCACCGGCCGCGCCCGCGAGGACGGCCGGGAGGATCGTCCGCCACAGTCGATCGGGTCGTTCGATGCCGGCGACGCTCGCCCAGAGGAGCAGCCGGTAGGGCGGGATCCGGTCGAAGGGCCGGAGCAGCCCCCACAGCGAGGAGACGATGACGAGGCTCTCCGCGGCGCGCTCGCGAGCCGGTTCGGTCAGCGCGTCGGCGGCGAGACCCGTGTGGAGTGGACCCGAGTACACCTCGACTGCGGGCCGCGTCGGGATCGCCCGGAGGTGCAGGTTCCTGGCGACCTCGGCTGCGAGCGATGGCCGGACGTGGAGGCGGCTGAAGGCGTCCGACCGCGCGCTCGTGGCCTCGAGCGCCTCCAGCACGAGCTCGCGAGTCGGGTTCAGCTCCGGGAACGACAGCTCCGCGAGGTCGAGGACCGGCCCGTCGTCGGGTGGCGGCCGCTTGGTCTCCGACGGCGGCGCGATGATCAGCATCCAGTCACGCGCCGGGTGCTGCCTCCACGCCGACACCGTAGCGGATCGCGTCCGCCGACGAGCGTCTCGCTCGAGGGGATACGATCGCGGCGGATGGATGTGCCGATGACACGGCCCGGCGACGAGGCCCGGGGACGGCCCGCTGCGCTCGCGATCGAGGTCGAGGGCCTCGTCAAGCGCTACCGGAAGGCCGAGCGGAACGCGGTCGACGGGATCTCCTTTCACGTCCGCCTTGGCGAGTTCTTCGCGCTGCTCGGTCCCAACGGCGCCGGCAAGACGACGACGCTGTCGATCCTGACCACGACCCTTGCCCCGTCGGACGGCCGGGCCATGATCGAGGGGCTCGACGTCGTCGCCGAGGCGGCCGCCGTCCGGGGCCGGGTCGGGATCATCTTCCAGCGGCCCAGCCTCGATCGGAACCTGACCGGCGAGGAGAACGTGCGATTCCACGCGATCCTCTACGGGCTCTACCCGTACGCACCGGCGTATCGGCTGATGGCGCCCGGCTATCGGCGCCAGGTCGAGGACTGGGCGGAGTTGCTCGGCCTGGGGCGGGCGATCTTCAAGCCGGTCCGGACGTACTCGGGCGGGATGCTCCGCAAGCTCGAGATCGTCCGCAGTCTCGTCCACCGCCCCTCCGTGCTCTTCCTCGACGAGCCGACGACCGGCCTGGACGCACCGAGCCGGCGGGCGTTGTGGAGCTACCTGCGCGACGTTCGCGCCGAGCACGGGACGACGATCGTCCTCACGTCGCACTACCTCGAGGAGGCGGAGCAGGCGGATCGGATCTGCGTGATCGACGCCGGCCGGATCGTGGCCACTGGCTCTCCGGCCGAGCTGACGGCCGCCCTCGCGAGCGAGCACGTCCTCGTCGACGCGGACGACCGCGACGCGCTCCGAGCCGAGCTGGGGCGGCGCGGCATCCGGGCGTCCGGCGACGGGCCCTACCGGCTCGACGCGGGGACGCGCGAGCTGCACGCCCTCCTCCGCGCGATCGAGACCCCGTTGACCCTGGTCCGTACGCACGCGCCATCGCTCGAGGATGCCTATCTCGCGATCGTGAGCCGCGCCGAGCTGGGCGAGGAGGCGCTCGGCCGGGCGACGGAGCCCAATGCGGCCGAGTCGCCGGAACCGGTCTCCGCCGATGGCTGAGACGAGTCTCCCGCGCGAGGCCGGGGCGACGCGAACCGGCCGGCCGGCGCGGCGCCGCTGGCGGGCGGAGGCGTCCGCGGTCGCGGTCATCGCCCATCGCGACATCACGAAGCTCCTGCGCGACCGGGTCCGGCTGTTCTCGGAGCTCGCGTTCCCGCTCGTCCTCGTGCTCCTCCTGGGCCCCGCGCTCCAGTCCGGGTTCGGCGCGCCCGGCGGGCTCGACCTGACCGCCTTCGTCTTCACGGGCGTCCTTGCCCAGACGATCTGGCAATCGGCGACGCTGGGGCTCGTGTCGCTGATCGCCGATCGTGAGGAGGACTTCAGCCAGGAGATCTTCGTCTCTCCCGTGTCGCGCTACTCGATCGTCGCCGGGAAGATCATCGGCGAGGCGCTCGTCGCGCTTCCGACGGGCCTGGGGATCCTGGTCGTCGGAGTCCTCATCGGCGTGCCGCTCTCGCCGCTCGTGCTGCTCGCGATCGTGCCGGTCTCGCTCGTGATCGCCCTGTAC
>DASSMI010000116.1:0-4041 GCA_035688935.1 Candidatus Limnocylindrales bacterium
CGAGGCGCTCGAGAAGCTCCATCTGAACGATGCGAGCTTCACCTACGAGCCCGAGAGCTCGGTCGCGCTCGGGTTCGGGTTCCGCTGCGGCTTCCTGGGCCTGCTCCACATGGAGATCGTCCAGGAACGGCTCGAGCGGGAATTCGGACTGGACCTGATCGCGAGCGCGCCGTCGGTCGAGTACCACGTCCAGCTGCTTCACGGCCGCGGCGAGGTCGCGGTCGACAACCCGGCGCTCCTCCCGAACCCGTCCGAGATCGAGACGCTCGAGGAGCCGTGGGTCAAGCTGAGCGTCGTCACGCCCGCGCAGTACATCGGGCCGCTCATGGAGCTCTCGACGAACCGCCGCGGCCTGTTCCAGAACATGGAGTACCTCGACCCGACCCGGGTCGTCCTCCACTTCGAGATGCCGCTCGCGGAGCTGATCGTCGACTACTTCGATCAGCTGAAGAGCCGGAGCCAGGGCTACGCGTCGATGGACTACGAGGAGCTCGGCTACCGGGCGGCGAACCTGGCGAAGGTCGACATCCTCGTCAACGGCGAGCCGGTGGACGCCCTGAGCCTGATCGTCCACCGCGACAAGGCCCAGGCAAGCGGTCGCGCGCTGGCCGAGCGCCTGAAGCAGCTCATCCCGCGCCAGATGTTCGAGATCCCGATCCAGGCGGCGATCGGAAGCAACGTCATCGCCCGCGAAACCGTGCGGGCGATGCGCAAGAACGTCCTTGCCAAGTGTTACGGTGGCGACATCACCCGCAAGCGGAAGCTGCTCGAGAAGCAGAAGGAAGGAAAGCAGCGGATGAAGCGGGTCGGCTCGGTCGAGATCCCGCAGGAGGCCTTCCTGGCGATGCTCCGCATGGACGAGGCCTAGAACCCGACCGTGGAGGACTGGCTCCCCACGATCCGGACGCTCATCGCGGTCGGACTCGCGCTCCTCCTCGTCATGCTCCGCCTCGAGGCGGCCCATTTCAACGCGGCCGAGTACGACGATCCCGTCGACGGCCGGATGCCGTCGCTCCGCCGGCGGGTCGCCTGGTACGCGATCGGGCTGGGGCTCGTTGCCGCGATCTTCCTCGTCCATCCGTCGCCTCAGGACGATTTCGCCCTCAGCTCCGGCGACCGCTCGCTGTCGTTCGCATACGGCGTGCTCTATGCGGGCATCGGGACGGCGATCGCGCTCGGCGTCGCGTTCTACCGCTACCGCCGGCTGCGCTTCCCGGATGTCTGGTCGTACCCCGGGGCGCTGCTGAACTCGGTGGTGACCGCGATCGTCGACGAGGTCACGTTCCGCGGCGCGATCCTCGGCCTGTTGCTCCTCACGACGCTCGATCCGACCGCCGCGAACGTGATCCAGGCGATCCTGTACGCCCTGGCGACGCGGCTCGGGGCGCCGGGCCGGAACCGCTGGCTCCTCGCGATGGCACTCGGGATCGGGCTCGCCGGCGGCTGGGTGACGGCGGTGACGGGCGGCATCGCAGCCGCGTTCTTCGGACATGCCGCGACGCGGTTCGCGGTGTTCCTCACGACCGGCCATGCGGGCCAGTTCCTGCCCAAGGGGCGCGAGGTCGAGGAGATCGAGGCGACCCGCCGGCCGCCGACCGGCTGGCGGGTGATCGGCTCGCGGGAGTCCGCGACGCGCGATCGGTGAGCGACGTCCCAGTCTCGACCCCGGGCGGCGCGATCGCCCCGGTCGGGCTCTACGTCCACATCCCGTTCTGCGTCTCGATCTGCCCGTACTGCGACTTCGTCGTCGTAGCGGGGTCGGCGACGCGCGGCCCGACGAACCGGATCGACTCATTCGGCGCGGCGCTGATCACCGAGCTGGAGCTCCGAGCCGACGCGCTCGACGAGGCGTTCGGCCGGCCAGGCACCCGACGGCGGCCGAGTCTCGCGACGGTCTATCTCGGCGGCGGGACGCCGTCGTTGCTGCCGCCGGCGTTGCTCCACCGGATCCTCGACACGATCCATCGTCGGTACGGCGTCGTCCGCGGCGCCGAGATCACGATCGAGGCGAACCCCGGTCCCGACGAGCGTGGCAATCCGCGCGTCCTCGTCGGCGCGGGAATCACCCGGATCTCGTTGGGCGCCCAGAGCCTGGACGACCGGGAGCTCCGGCGGATCGGGCGCCGCCATCGTGCGCGCGATGTCGAGGACGCCGTCGACGGGGCGCGCGCGTCGGGCATCCGGTCGATCAACCTCGACCTGCTGTACGACATCCCGGATGGCTCGATCGCCACCTGGATCGACACCCTCGAGCGCGCCCTCGCCCTGGAGCCGGACCACCTGTCGCTCTACGCGTTGACGCTCGACGACCCCGATGCCGAAGGACTGACCGGCGCCGGCGGCGACCACCTTCCGACGACCCGCGGCGCGCGCTGTTGGCGGGACGGGGCGATCGCGGCCCAGGACGAGGATCGCGCGGCGGCGATGTACCACCACGCCGTCGTCCGGCTCGCTGACGGTTGGCGCGGCTACGAGATCAGCAACTGGGCTCGGCGCGGCCACGAGAGCCGTCACAACCTCGCCTACTGGGAGCGCCGGCCGTACGAGGCGGTCGGTCCGGGCGCCCACGCGTTCGATGGCCGGCGCCGCCGCTGGAACGCGGCCCACCTCGGGCGTTACATCGCCGCGCTCGTGCCGCCAGCGGGAGAAGCCCCGTCTCTGCCGCCCGGTGGCGCGGAGGAGCTCGACGACGCGACGATCGCGGCCGAGACCGCGATCCTCGGGCTCCGCCTCGACCGGGGATTGCCCCGATCCGCCGGGCTCGAGCCGCCCCTCGCCGACGTGTACGGCTGGGCGCTCGCCGCCGAGCTTCTGACGATCAACGACGACGACCGGATCGTGCTCACGACGCGCGGCCGGCTCCTCTCGAACGAGCTGTTCTCTCGGCTCGTCTGACGCGTTCGGACCGCGCGCAGCGTTGACACTCAGGGCCTCTGACTGCTAGGATCCTTAGCACTCAGCACACGAGAGTGCTAATCCCCAGAACCGGCCGTGCGGCCCCAGTTGCCGCATCCACGAGGCTCCGACGTGGCGCTTCCCCGCTCCGCCGGCTCCCTGGATCCCCGCTCCGAATCGATCCTCCGAGCCGTCATCGATGAATACGTCCAGACCGCCATCCCGGTCGGCTCCCAGGCGCTCGTCGAGCGCTACGGCCTCGGGGTGTCGAGCGCGACCGTCCGGAACATCCTCGCGGCGCTCGAGACGAGCGGGCTGCTCACCCACCCGCACACGAGCGCGGGACGGATCCCGACCGATGCAGGCTACCGGCACTTCGTCGAGTCGATCGTCGACTCGAGCCAGCTGCCCGCGGTCGAGCAGCTGATGATCCGGCACCAGTTCGGCCAGGTGCAGCATGCCTCCGAGCAGTGGTTCCGGCTGGCCGCGACGACGCTCGCCTCGGCGAACCGGATCGCCGGGCTGGCCACGCCGGCCAAGCCGCGCGCCGCGCACGTCCGCCGGATCGACCTGGTGTCGATCAGCGACCGCCTCGCCAGCCTGATCATCGTGTTCCGCGAGGGTGCCCTCCGGCAGGTCCTCGTGACACTGGCCGAGCCCGTCGAGCAGGGCGATCTCACCCGAGCCGCCGTGATCCTCGACGAGCTGATGGCCGGCCGAACGGCAGCCGACGCCGAGCGCGCGCTCGCCCGGATCGACGGCGACGGCCCGATCCAGAGCCTCGTCCGCCGAGTGGGTGAGCGCGTCCTCGCGGCGGTTCGCGATTACGACGCGACCGTCATCGAGGAGGTCTTCAGCGACGGCCTGCTCCATGTCATGGAAGCGCCGGAGTTCGAGCGCAGCGACAAGCTGCGCCGGGTCTTCGCGGCACTCGAGAACCGCGCCTACCTGGGCGAGCTCCTCGACCGCGTCGCCGGCACGAACCGGGTCCAGGTCTTCATCGGGGCCGAGAACGCACCGGAGGAGATGCGCGACGTCTCGCTCGTCCTTGCGCCGTACGGCGAGCCGGGGCGGGCCGTCGGCGTCGTCGGCGTCCTCGGGCCCACGCGAATGGCCTATACCCAGGCGATCGGCACCGTCCGCTTC
>DASSMI010000117.1:0-5185 GCA_035688935.1 Candidatus Limnocylindrales bacterium
CTCCGAGTCCGCATCGGCGACCACGTCAACGACCGGCACGGCTACATGGCCGGACGCGACGAGGATCGCGCGGCGGATCTCCACGCTGCGCTGACCGACCCCGAGGTCGCCGCGATCGTCTGCCTCCAGGGCGGCTACGGCTCGCCGCGCCTGATCCCGCTTCTCGACGAGGCCGCGTTCCGCGACCACCCGAAGGCCCTGTGCGGCTACAGCGACCTGACGACGCTGCACCTCGCCCAGCAGCGCTGGGGCAACGTCATCAGCTTCTACTCGAACGGCGTGACGGGGCTCGGATCGCCCGATGTCACGGAGTTCTCGAAGGCCGGCCTCCGCCGAGCGCTCTTCAGCGACGAGCCGTACGGGCCGATCGGGCCGAACCCGGACGACCCGTACGTCCGGACGATCGTCGGTGGCCGAGCGGACGGGCGCCTGACCGGCGGCTGCGCGGGCCTGCTGTCCAGTGCGATCGGCACCCGGCTCCAGCCGGACTTCCGCGGCCGGATCGTCGTCCTGGAGGAGATCGACAACGAGGCGTACATCCACGACGGGATCCTCACCCAGCTCCGCAACGCCGGCCTCTTCGACGGCGCCGTCGGCATCGTCGTCGGCGATGTCCGGGCGAAGTGGTCCGGACAGATCGCCGAGCTCTCGATCGAGGACATCGTCGAGGAGGTCCTCGCGCCACTGGGGCTGCCGCTGGTCTACGGCCTGCCCGTCGGTCACAACAAGCACCACGCCACGGTTCCCCTCGGGGCGCATGCGATCCTCGACGCCGACGCCGGCACCCTGACCGTCGACGAGGTCGTCACGTCCGACTGACCCGCGGCATGCCGCCGCGGCTGGCCCACGGTGCGGTTCGGCTGGTCGCGCCCGCTCGAGCGCGCGTACACTGCCGCCGACCCTGGCCCGTTCAGGGCATCTGGCCGGCGTCGAGAAGTGGGACGGCCCCGGCCCAGAGGAGGAGGAGCCCATGCACCCGTCTCCCCGCGCCCGCTTCGGCCGGATCGCCGCTGCGGCCCTGCTCGTGCTCGCGGCGATCGTCCCGAGCGCCAGCCCCGCGGCAGCCGCCGACCCGCTCGTGCTCCGTGTCGGGACCGATCAGGACCTCCAGGTCCTGAATCCGTTCAACTCGGTGACGGTCGCCGACTTCGAGGTGTTCACCCTCAACTACGACCTGCTCGTGAACTTCGGGCCGAGCATCGAGCCGTCGCCGGGCTTCGCCGAGTCGTGGAGCCCATCCGCGGACGGCAAGACCTGGACGTTCAAGATCCGGCCGGGGATGAAGTGGTCCGATGGTGAGCCGGCGACGTCCGAGGACGCCCGCTGGACGTACCAGCTGATCCTCGACGCGGTCAAGAAGAGCGACGCCTCGGACGATGGCTACTACCTGGGCCAGGGCTACCTCGAGCCGTACCTGACGAACGCGGGCTTGAAGGCCGTGTCCGCGCCGGATCCGCAGACCCTCGTCGTCGAGACGGAGTTCCCGAACCAGATCCTCCTCCAGAACTACGTCCCGATCCTGCCCAAGCACATCTGGTCCAAGTACAAGATGGACGAGATCGCGAACGCGGCAGATGCCAAGCCGTTCCTGAACGAGCCGCCGGTCGTGGGCACCGGGCCCTACCAGGCGATCGAATGGAAGTCGGGCGAGTTCATCCGCTTCAAGCGGAACGACAACTACTGGGGCTCGAAGGGCGCCGCCGACGAGGTGATCATCCAGCACTTCGCGAGCGGCGACACGATGGTCCAGGCGCTCAAGACCGGTGAGATCGACTACGTCCGTGGCGTGCTCGCCGACCAGTACAACGCGCTGAAGAACGAGCCGAACATCCAGACGGTCGAAGGCTTCGCCAACGGCTACACCGAGCTCTCGTTCAACACCGGCGGCAAGAAGAAGGGCTACGGCGGCTCGACGACCGCCCTGTCGGATCCGGCCTTCCGGGACGCGCTCGGCTACGCGGTCGACCAGCAGAAGCTCGTCGAGGCGACGCTCGGCGGCTACGGCACGCCGGGCACGACGATCATCCCGCCGTACCAGACCCGCTGGCACGTCGAGCCCGATACCCCCCGCCGCTTCGACATCGAGGAGGCCAAGAAACGCCTCGACGCGGCCGGCTACAAGCTCGATGCGAACAACAAGCGCCTGGACAAGGACGGCAAGGTCATCAACCTCCGCCTGACCTGGCCGGACTCCGAAGCCGAGAACGCCACGAACGCCCAGTTCATCGTGGAGTGGTTCGGCCAGCTCGGGATCACGGTGACGGCCGCCGTGACCGAGGAGGGCAAGCTCATCGACGATGTCACCGGGCCGCCGAACGGCCCGGCGAACTACGACATCTACATGTGGGGCTGGGTGGGTGACCCGGATCCGAACTCGCTCCTGACGTTCTTCACGACGGACGAGATCGGCGGGTCGAGCGACAGCTACTACTCGAACCCGACGTACGACCAGCTGTTCAAGGACCAGAAGTCCGCGACCGACGAGGCGACCCGCAAGGCGAAGCTCGCCGAGATGCAGCAGCTCGTCTACAACGAGGCGCCGTACATCATCCTGTACTACGACTCGGAGCTCCACGCCTACCGAACCGACAAGTTCAGCGGCTGGACCAACCAGCCCCCGCAGGGCGGGACGCCGCTCTTCGGGTACGGCTCCATCGGCTACACGGTCCTCAAGGACGCCAAGGCCCAGCCGTCCGCTCCACCCTCGGAGCCGCCGGCGGCGGCGTCCGGCGGATCGAGCGCGGCGCCGGCCGCATCGACGCCGCCGGCCGAGAGCCCGGCGTCGTCGTCGAGCTCGAGCCTCCCGTTGATCCTGGGCGTGATCGTCCTGATCGTGATCCTCGCGGTGGGCCTGGTCGTCATGCGCGGCCGGCGGGGAGCCGTCGAGGAGGAGTGAGTCCCGGCGGACCTCGCGCACCCATGGGTTCGCCGGTCCGGGACGGGGAGCGGGATCGCCTGCCCCCCGTCCCGGGCGTGCCTGACGGACGATGAGGCTCGGCTATGTCGGTCGCCGCCTGACGTCCGCGCTGTTCACGATCGTTCTCATCGCGCTGATCAACTTCGTGCTCTTCCGGGCGATGCCCGGGTCGCCGGAGCGGGTCATCCTGCGCGGGACCCCCAACGTCACGCAGGCCCAGCTCGACGCCGCCAAGCAGCGCTGGGGCCTCGACAAGCCGGTGTTCCCCGATCAGTTCGTCTCGTACGTCGGCGCGACGCTCCGCGGCGATCTGGGCTATTCGTTCATCGCCCGCGGCCAGACCGTCACGGACGTCCTGGCCCAGCGGATCTGGCCCACGCTCATCCTGTTCGGGCTCGGCGAGCTCGTGGCGATCGTCATCGGGCTCGTCCTCGGCGCGTATTCGGGCTGGAGACGCGGCGGCCTGATCGACTACGTCGGCAACGGGGTCTCGCTCGTCCTGTACTCGGCGCCGTACTTCATCCTCGGCATGGCGTTCCTGTTGATCTTCGCGACGACGCTGCGCTGGTTCCCGACGTTCGGGATGTTGACCGCCGGCGCGACGTACCCGGGTCTGTGGGAGCGATTCGTGGACTTCCTCGCCCACCTGACGCTGCCGCTGGTCACCGTCGCGATCGGCCTCGTGGGCCAGTACGCGATCGTGATGCGCTCGTCGATCGTGGAGACGCTCGCCGAGGACTACGTGACGACCGCCCGCGGCATGGGTCTCCGTGACGGGCGCATCCTCCGCCACCACGCCCTGCCGAACGCGCTCCTGCCGACGGTCTCGCTGATCGCGATCAACCTCGGCTACGTCGTCGCCGGAGCGATCACGCTCGAGGTCGTCTTCAACTGGCCAGGTCTCGGGACCCTGACCGTCGAGGCGCTCACCGCCCGCGACTACCCCGTCCTCCAGGGCGTGTTCCTGCTCCTGGGGATCTCGGTGGTCCTCGCCAACCTCGTCGCCGACCTCGTCTACGCGGCCCTCGATCCTCGCGTGCGAACGTGACCGCCGCCGTCGTCCAGGGCACCGGTCCGGGCCGGATCGGCCGCGCGCTCGGCGGCGGCTCGGTCGTCGCCCGGCTCATCCGGCGTCCGGACGGGCTCGTGGGCCTGGTGATCCTCATCGGGTTCGTCGCCGTCGCGATCGTCCCGCAGGTGTTCGTCGGGCCACTCCAGACCGCCGTCACGGCGACCGGCCACCGGCTGGAGGCGCCCACCCTGGCGCACGTCCTGGGGACCGACGAGCTCGGCCGGGACATGCTGAACCAGACCGCCTACGGCGCGCGGATCTCGATGGTGATCGGGTTCCTCGCGACGATCGTCACGGTCGCGATCGGGGCGGTGATCGGGATCGTCGCCGGGTTCGTCGGCGGGGCCGTCGACTCGCTCCTGATGCGGATCACCGACTTCTTCCTCGTGATCCCGACGTTCGTCCTCGCCCTGATCCTCACGCCGATCATCCAGGACCTCGTCGGGTCGGCCGCCACCGAGGTCTTCGGGATCCGGATGACGCTGATCGTCATCGTCATCGTGATCGGGATCACGAGCTGGTCGTCGAGTGCGCGGATCATCCGATCGCAGACGCTGTCGCTGCGCGAGCGGGCGTTCGTCGATCGAGCCCGCGTCATCGGCGCGGGCAGCGGCCACATCATGCGCCGGCACATCCTCCCGAACGTCGTGAACCTGATCGTCGCGAACGCGGTGCTGACGTTCGCCGGGGCGGTCCTGACCGAGACGTTCCTCTCGTTCGTCGGCCTGGGCGACCCGCTCCAACCGTCGTGGGGGCAGCTCCTGGAGTCGGCCCGGGCGGTCGGCGCGCCGGGCCTGGGGGCGTGGTGGTACTTCGCGCCGCCCGGGATCTCGATCGTGCTGGTCGTGCTGGCGTTCACCCTCGTCGGCTCGGCGCTCGACGACATCCTCAATCCCAAGCGCGGCGGTCGCCGGTGATCCGCGGCCGGGGCGGTCCGGAGCGCGCGGCGCCGGCTGTGGCGCCGGTCGACGCGCGCGGCCGGACGCTGCCCAAGCAGGCGGATCCGAACCGGCCGCTCCTGGAGGTTCAGGATCTCCGGACGTACTTCCGGCTCGACGGCGCGACCGTTCACGCGGTGGACGGCGTGAGCTTCCGGCTCGAGCAGGGCGAGGCGCTCGGGATCGCGGGCGAATCCGGGTGTGGCAAGACGACCACCGCGCTGTCGCTCATCCGCCTGCTGCCGGGCAACGCCACGA
>DASSMI010000118.1:0-9509 GCA_035688935.1 Candidatus Limnocylindrales bacterium
ACGAGCGTGTGCTCGCCCGTCTCCGACAGCTGGCGGCGACGGACGGTCTCGGTCGACGTCCGCCCGTCGCGGATCGCCACCGTGCGCTGGACCTGCTCGGACACGAGCGCGTCGTGGGTGACGATGACGATCGTCGTCCCGAGCTCCTCGTTCACCCGGCGGAGCAGCCCGAAGATCTCCGACGAGGTGGTCGTGTCGAGCTCGCCCGTCGGCTCGTCCGCGAAGAGGACCTCGGGCTCGTTCGCGAGGGCGACCGCGATCGCGACCCGCTGCTGCTCGCCGCCCGACAGGCGCTCCGGACGGTGGTCGCGCCGCTCGCCGAGTCCGACCAGCTCCAGAAGCCGCTTCGCGCGGGCGTGCCGGTCCTTCTTCCCGTCGAGCGTCATCGGCAGCTCGACGTTCTCCTGCGCCGTGAGATACGGCAACAGGTTGCGAGCCGTCTGCTGCCAGATCATCCCGACGACCCGGCGCCGGTACCGGGTCCGCTCGCGGCGGCCCATCTGCCCCAGGTCGTGCCCCGCGACGACGGCCCGGCCCGCCGACGGCGTGTCGAGGCCGCCGAGGATGTTCAGGAGCGTCGACTTGCCCGAGCCCGACGCGCCGACGATCGCGATCATCTCGCCGACGCCCACGACGAGATCGAGGCCCTGGAGCGCGACGACCTCGAGATCGGCGACCTTGTAGATCCGGACGAGCCCTTCGCACACGATCTGGCGGCCGTCGCCGGCTCGGGCGATGATCCGCCGGTGGCGGGCGGGGAGATCGAGCGCGAACGCCGGATCGACCGGCGCGCCGAAGGTCCGATCGGACGACGGACGTTCGCCGACCGCGGTCCCGGCGGCGCCATGCGCAGCGCCGCCCACCGGCAGATCCACGATCTCCGGCTCGGGTGTCCGCTCGCGGTCCGTCATCAGGTCCCCTCCATCGTCGACATCGTCACTCGAACCCCCGTCGGAGCGCCAGCACCGCGGAGCCTCGTCGCTGCATCCACGCCGCGAGCCCGATCCCGACGATCGCGATCGCGAGGACCACGACGAAGGTCAGCCCCAGCTGCTGCGGATCGGCGGTCAGCGGGACGTCGAAGGTCGAACCGACGATCGCGTCGATCCCGAGGCCGGGTTCGAGCAGCGCGAACAGCCCCAGACCCAGCGCGACCCCGGCCCCGAACGCGAGCAGCACGGTGGGGCCGTGCTCGATGAGCGCGAGACCGAGCGCGTCCCGGCGCGACAGGCCGATCATCCGGAGGTGGGCGGACTCGGTCGCCCGGGACGCCCCCGCGAGCGCGAGCGCGGCCGTGACCGCGAGGGCCGCGTAGACGGCCGCGACGATCGCCGCCACGGCGATCCCGACGACGATCGCCGCCGTCACCGGGGAGTCGGTGAACGCCGACGCGAACGCCGTCCGGGTCGCGACGGTCGCCGAGGTCGCTCGCCGCGTCACGGCGGTCGTGATCGCCGCTGCCTGGTCGTCGGGCGCGTCGAGGAACATCGTCGTCGGGGCGAGCGGGGCGTCCGGGTGGAGCGCCTTCAGCTGCGCGCGGGACGCGAGCAGGAAGAGCGCATCGGCCCCGTACGTCGGGAACGTGTCGCGCGCCGCCACGACCTTGATCGGGTAGTGGTAGCCCTCGGCGATGATCTCGAGCTGCTGGCCGATCTGGACGCCGTCCGATCGCCCGACGATCGAGGCGGAGGCGAGGACGGGCACGACGCCGCCCGGCGGCGCGGCGGCGAGCATCTCGGGCGGCGCAGCGGGGTCCGCGGGCGTGCCCGTCGTGATCGCCTCGTACTCCGGCAGGTCGACGGCGACGAGCTGGACCCGCACGTTGCGCGGCCCGACCTGGATGAACGCGCTGAACAGGGCCGACGCCGTCCGGACACCGGGCAGCTTCGCCGGATCGATGCTCGTCGGCAGCGAGCCGACCGCCGAGGTGACCCGGATCGGGGCGCCGATCGCGTGCCAGGCCGCGGCGTTGCTCGCGCGATCGAGATGGACGAGCGCGGCCGAGGAGAACGCGCCGATCGATGCGGCGGCGAGGAGGACGACGAGGACCGCGGCCGTGGTCCCGCCCTGGGTCGCCCGGCGCAGCGCGAGCATCGGGATGAGCCCGCGGCCCCGGCGCGCGAGCGCACCGATCGCGCGGAGCGGGATCGGGACGAGGCGGATCGCGGTCAGCCCCGCAGCGATCCCGGCGAGCGCCGGCACGGCCGCGATGAGCGGATCGGCCCCGGTCAGCGTGCCGGTGCTGCTCGAGCCGCGGACACCGCGCTCGCGAAGGAGGTACGCGCCGCCGGCCGCGAGGACGATCACGAGGAGATCGAACATCAGACGACGGGACGAGACGCCGCGCCCCGCGGTCTCGTCCTCGCGCCCGCCGCGCGCTGCGGCGGTCGTCCCGGGCATCGCGGTGGCGATGAGCAGGGCCACGGCCGCCGCGGCGACGACCGTCGCGGCGACGATCGTGGGTCGGTTGCTGCCGGCCGGCACGAGGGTGATCGCGAGGAGGATCGCGACCGCGAGCGATGGGATCGCGATCACGCACCCCTCGAGGAACACCGCCCGGATCATCTGGCCGAGCGTCCCGCCGCGGCCGCGGACGAGGGCGAGGGCCGGACGCCGCCGGCGGGCGGCGATCGTGGCCACGAGCCCGAGAGCGGCGAGCGCGACCGCGGCCGGCCCGATCGCGACGACCGTGAGGATCGCCGACGCCGACGCCCAGCGCGTCTGATGCCCCACGAGGAGCGGCAGCAACCCGCTCCGCATCGCGGTCCCCGCCCCGGTGCCCGCGCTCGTGACCTGCGTCTGCGGGAACGCCGTCTCCAGCCGGCGCATGTCGGCGATCGTCGCGTCGAGGCGGGCCGACGAGAGCCGCGACGGGTCGATGAAGAACCGCCACGTCGTCCGGATCGGGATCCCGAACAGCTGGCCGGAGTGGAGGAGGTTGTCGTATTCGGCGGTCGCGAGGAACGCCCCGATGTCGATGAGCTTCGAGTCGCCACCGAGCGAGCGCACGGAGACGTGGTTGAGCGACTGGTCCTCGTACCAGAACGGATCGGCCGGGTCGCGGATCTCGTAGATCCCCGTGATCCGCATCGCGACGACGCTGGGCTGGCGGCCGCTGAGCGGATCGCGCGGATCGGCGGTCAGGAAGATCAGGTCGCCGACCCGTTTCACGATCGCCGCGGCCGCGTCCGTCGAGATCGACGCCCCGAGGACGTTGATCGTCACCGGTTCCGCGGGGCTCGCCGTGTCGTCCGGCGGGAGGTACCTCCGGAGGTCCTCGGGCAGGTCCACGGACTCGGTCGCCGCGGTCGGCGCAGTGCCGGTGACATAGCGGATGCGATCCTCGGAGCCCGGCTGGATCCGGAACCGGACGTACGACGGGTCGGGCGTCGCCGCCTGGATCGCGAACCGGATGCTGTCGACGACGGTCTGGCGCGATCCGACGAGGTTCCGGATCGCGGGCGGGATCCGCTTCGCCAGGCGGTCGCCCTCCGCCTCGACGCCCTTGAGCGGGTCGGTCGGATCGGCCGGGATGATGTCCTCCTCGAACAGCGCGATGTTCCGCTGGAAGGCCGTTGCGGCGGCGACCGTGCCGTGGAGCGCGTCGTCGCCGACGCGGTCGATCAACCGCGGTGCGATCCCGAACACGGTCGCGGTCACGAGGACCAGCACCCCCAGCCCCAGCGCCGGCGCGCGGTCGTCGCGGAGCCGCCGGAGGGCGACGAGCACCGACGACACCTCAGCTCTCCCGCGCCCGAAGGACGCCGCTGATCCGGATGTCGGGCAGCTGCCGGCGGACGAGCCAGAGCGACAGGACGAAGAGGACGGCCGCGGCGACGTACGGCGGCAGGAGCGCCCCCCACGGCACGACGACCTCGGGCGCGGGGACGGGCGCGATCCCGGTCTGGGTCAGCGTCGCGAATGGGAGCACGAGCCAGGCGAGGAGCAAGCCGAGGAACGTCCCCGCGACGAGCCCGACGACGAGGAGGAAGACGCTCTCGATCGAGAGCCAGAGCGAGAGCTGGGTCGTCGACAGCCCCAGGGCCCGCAGGAGGGCGAACTCCCCGATCCGCTCGCTCGTCGAGATCGTCGAGCTGACGAGGAAGCCGATCCCGGCGAACAGCATCGCCGCGACCGACCCGAGCCCGAGCACGCCGATCAGGCCGAGCGGCACCGGATCGCTGGCCAGCTCGTGGCCCAGCTCCGTCCGACCGATCACCATGCCCATCCCGGCGTCCCGGGCGCGGAGCGCCGCCAGCACCGCCGGCTCGCTCCCCGGCCGAACGTTCAGCCACCACTCCTCGGCCGGCCGCGTGCTGCCGTCGATCAGGAACCGGAGGGTGTCGTAGGTGCCCAGGTCGACGAGGGCGAACGGGACGGCCGGATCGAGTGGCGCGAAGAGCGCCGTCCGACCGACGATCGTGATCCCGATCTGCTGGCCGAGGACCGAGAGGTCGAGATCGTCGCCGACCGCGGCCCCGGAGCGGTCGAGGAACTCGTCCGACACCACCGCTGCGACACGCTCGTCGTCGCTCGGCGCGGCCGCGAGCCGGAACGTTCGTCCCGTGCCGCCGAAGCCGCCGAACAGGGCGTCCTGCCTCGGGACCACGACGGTCTCCGGGCTGTCCGACGGCGGCGTGTACGGCTGGTGTCGCTCCACGTCGATCGTCTGCCACGACCAGCCCGGCGCGTCGCCGGCGACGGGAACCGGCCGCCAGCCCGCGTCCCCCGCGGCGGTCTCGCTGGCAGCGACGCCCGTGATCGTGGCCCGTCCGTTGATCGAGACCTCGCCGGCCGGGAGGATCGTCAGGTCGATCGCCTCGAGCGAGAGCGGTCCGCTCGGGCGCAGCGCCGCATCGACCGACGCGCTCCCGGACGGCGCGGCCTCGGGATCGGCGTCGAGGACGTCGAGGATCAGCTTCTGGCCGGCGAGGGTGAGCTCGCCGGTTGCCCCGCTCGTGCGGAACAGGCGGCCGTCCGCGTCGCGCAGGACGGCGCTCACGGAGAGCGCGCCGGAGCCGGGCTCGATCGTGCCGGAGCCGACCTCCGGGTCGGCCTCGAAGGCGGCGTCGACGGTCACGGCGAGCCGCCGCGGCGATCCCGGGATCGGGACGGTGGGCAGTTCGAGCCGGTGGTCGGCGAGCGCCGCGAGGAGGCCGGCACGGTCCGGTGCCGTCGACCCGGGGCCGGGCGACCGGGCGTCGGCCGCGGCGACGATCGGCCCGGCCGTCGTCGGGTCGAGCGCGACGAGGGCGCCGTCACGGATCGTCCGGCCGAGGTTGACCGGCGCGCGATCGATCGGGGTCGCCGCGGTCACGCCGTCGATCGATCGGATCTTCGGCCCGGCCGCCCAGGTCGGCAGGCCGGAGTAGTCGGCCGCGACGGCGCGGACATCGGCCGCCGCCTGGTACGCGGCCTGGTCGTCCTGGGAGCGCATCCACGTCGCGGCATGGGCCGCGCCGAGCGTCCCGAGCGCGGCCGCGAGCATCAGCAGCAGCGCGGCGCGCGTGTACCGGAGCGGCCGGCGAGCGAGCTGCCGGCCGCCGAGCGAGCCCACGAGTCCGCGGCCGCGGACGAGGAGCTGCTCGCCGAGCTCGGCGACGCGGGGCACGACGCGCAGCGCCAGCACCGCCCCTCCCACGAGCCCGATCGCCGGCGCGGCGACGAGGAGCGGGTCGAGCCCGAGGGTTCCGCGAGCGTTCCGGGTGAGCGGCGCGCCGTACAGCCGGAGCTGCCAGAGCGCGACGCCGGCCAGAGCCACGAGTGCGAGGTCGAGCCCGAGGCGCTGGGCGATCGTCGTGCGCGCTCCGCGGCCGGTTGCGGCACGGGCGCCGGCCGGGCTGGCCGAGACCGACAGCGTGGGCAGGGTCAACGCGACGACGCACGCGAGCCCGGCGAGGGCCGAGACGAGGATTGCGTTCTGCCCGATCGACGCGGTGTCCAGGAGCCCGAGGCCCGCCGTGGGTCCGACGGCCCCGAGGAGCGCGACGACGCCGAGGGCGAGGAACGGGGCGAGAGCGGCCGCCGGGACCGCGAGGAACGCCGCTTCGAGCACCGCCATCGCGATCAGGTGGCCGGCGCTCGCGCCCCGCGAGCGCATCAGCGCGATCTCGGCCCGTCGCCGCTCGACGAGCATCCCGGCAACGAGGACGACGGCGTAGCCGGCGAGAATCGCGAACTGGATCGTCAGGAGGATCACGCCGCTGCGACTGACGAGCACCGATCGACCGACGTCGTCGAGGACCGCGGGCAGGGTCGTCGTCACCCGCGGGCTCGTCCCGGCCGGAACGACGCCGCGGAGGCGATCGGCGAGGCCGTTCGCGCCGTCGCGCAGGTCGTCGACGCGGTCGACCCGGAGATTGGCGATGTTCGGCAGGGCGCGCCACGACATCTGGAGCCGGGTCGGCCCGCCGCCCAGTCCCACGATGTCCGCCTCGCGGACGAACAGCGGACCGCGCGTCGTGAAGGTCCCGCCACTGGTCGTGCCGGTCGTGTCGAGCTCGTCGCCGAGCCACAGGGCGTCGCGGGCGTCCATGGCCCAGATCCCGCTGATGACGACGCTCACCTTCCGGTCGTCATCGAGCCGGCTGACGAGATCGAGCGTCGTCCCGACCGCCACGTCGAGCCGGCGCGCCGCGACGTCCGAGATGCTCGCCTGGAGCGGCTCCTGGCCGGCGATCGGCCACGCGCCGTCCGTCAGCCGGGCACGGCCGTCGAGGTCCTCGACGCTGGCGAACAGCGTGAGGTCATGGACGTCGGCCTCGGGTGTCGCCGAGTCGGCGAACGAACCCGAGCGGGCGGTGCGGACGACGTCGCCGCCGGTCGCCGCGATCGCGGCCGTCAGGGCGGGCCGGATGGCGGCATCGAGCCCGTCGATCCCGTTCGGATCGGTCGAGAGCGTGACGTCGATCGCTCGCGTCGCGGGCGGCGACGCGAGGAGCGCCCGATGGAGCCCACCGGCCGCGACGGCGTCGCCGTAGACCACGCCGGTGGCGAGGAGCGTGGTCGCGCAGACGAGGAGCAGCCAGGCTGCCGAGACGACGGGCCAGTCGGCGAGGCTGCGCTGCACGACCGCACCCGGAAGCCCGGTCCCGTTGGCCACGTCCGGTACGTTCTCCCGCTCCGGTCAGGCGTGAACATCCTGAATACACCGCACGGGAGCGAACGGGTTCACCCGCTCCGGCGGATCCGCGCGGTCAGGCGGAAGGGTAGCGGCGCGGTCGCGCCGCGATCATCGGGGCGCGGCGTTCGCTCCGCCGAAGCGGGCGATCTCACGGTCGAGATCGAGCGGGCGGATGACCCCGCGGTGCTCGTCCTCGCCCCAGCTCTCCCGGGGAACGCGCCACATGATCTCGAACTCGTTGCCGTCGGGATCACGGCCGTAGAGCGACTTCGAGACGCCATGGTCGCTCGCGCCACCGAGCGCGCCGGCGTCGGCCAGGACGTCCCGGGCAGCCGCGAGGTCCCCGATCGTCGGGACCTCCCAGGCCAGGTGGTAGAGCCCGACCGAGCCGCGAGGCGCGTTCTGCGCCCCCGGCCCGACCGAGAAGAGGCCGAGGTCGTGGTGGTTGCCCTCGAGCGGGCTGCGCAGGAAGATCGCCTGACCGCCGAGCTCCTTCCCGACGACCTCGAAGCCGAAGACGCTCGTGTAGAACGCCGCTGCTCGCTCGGCATCGCGGACGAACAGGACCGCGTGGTTCAGGCGAGCAACGGGGATCGACATCGAGCGTCTCCGACGGTCGAGCTGGAGTGGGCTAGTTGCGCTCGTCGGCGGTCCGGGACGTCGTCTCGGGTCCGACGAGGACCCACGCATCCTGCCAGGAGCCGCCGGCCATGTTGCGCTGGATGTTCAGCCAGGCCATGCCCTCGAGCGTCCGCGCCGTCGCGAGCGAGCCGGCGTCCACGGGGCGGAAGCCCGCCGACTCCGCGACCTGCAGGACCGCCTGCTTCGCGGTCTCGTCGTCGCCGGCAACGAACGCGTCGGCGGCGATGCCGCTGACCGTCGGGTCCGCCTGGCGCGAGGCGAAGAGCGTGTTGAACGCCTTGACGACCTTCGCGTTCGGAACGGTCTGCTGGAGCTCCTCGGCGATCGAGGTGGACTTGCCCTCGGGGCTCGGCGTGGGCCGGTTCGCGACGTCGATCACGACCTTGCCGTCGAGATCGCCGCCGAGCTCACCGGCGACGTCGTTGATCGCGGTCGCGGGGACGGCGAGGACGACGAGCTGCGCGGACCTGGCGGCCTCGGCGTTCGAGGCTGCGGCACTTGCACCGGTCTGCGCGGCCGCGTCGCGGGCGTGGTCGGCGTGCGCCGCCGAGATCGTGACCTCGTGGCCGGCCTTGGTCAGCGTCGACGCGAGCGCCTTGCCGACGTTCCCGGCACCGATGATGGCAATCTGCATGGTTGGATCCTCCGGCAATGTCGCCGTCGCGATGCTTGACCGTTTGGCTGCTGTCAAGCAAGATTTGTTGATAGCCAAACCGTACGACGGTCATACGCCGTTGTCAAGAGCGTTTTGAGGAGAGCAAACTTCGTGTCCATGGATGCCCCCGTCGATCTGCCCGGCCGCCGGCCGCCCGCCGTGGGCGCCCAGGTCCGGCGCTGGCGGGCCGAGCGTGGCCTGACGCTCGCGAAGGTCGCCGCGGCCGCCGGACTGAACGTCGGCTACCTGTCCCAGATCGAGAACGACAAGGCGTCGCCGTCGCTCGCCTGCCTGTCCGCGCTGTCGTCGGCCCTCGACGTGCCGATCGCGTGGTTCCTCGTCGACGAGCACCGGGCGCCGGAGGTCATGCGCGCGGCCGATCGGCGCTGGCGCGAGGCGGCCAACGGGCGCGCGAGCCGCGTCGACGCGCGCGGCGCGAGTGACATCTCGATCGTCGAGGTCGAGGCGGCGCCCGGCAGCTCGGCCGGGCTCCACACGCACCCCGGCGACGAGCACCACCTGATCCTCGCCGGCCGATATCGGATGACCCAGGGCCAGCATGTCGAGGAGCTGGGGCCGGGCGATTACCTGCGTTGGGACGGGCTGGTCCCGCACGACGCCGAGGTGATCTCCGACGAACCGGGGCGGATGCTGATCATCCGGCTGACCCGCCACGGCGAGCCGCACGACTGACGCGCCCCCGGGATCCGGCGGTCCTGCCGGTGGGTCCGGGGTCCGGCCCAGGCGTCGGTGGGCCCTCGCCCGGGGGCACCTCGACCCGGCCCGTCGGGACGGACCACGCGCCGCCACCGAACCGCAACCCACCGCCGCCCGCGCGGGCGAGCGCCGCTCGGTATCCTTCGCACCGTTCCATGCGAACCCCGTCCACGACCCACGACATCAGGTGGTGCCCATGAAGGTCGGCGTCGCCAGGGAGTCCGCCGCCGGCGAGCGGCGCGTGGCCCTGGTCCCCGAGGCCCTCGGCAAGCTCACGGCCGCAGGGCTCGACGTCCTCGTCGAGAAAGGTGCCGGCGACGGCGCTGCGATCCCCGACTCGGCGTACCAGGAGGCCGGCGCGACGATCGTGTC